>JBEBHC010000001.1:0-103796 GCA_040081185.1 Devosia sp.
CTCCGCGCCGCTCTTGCCCGAGATGATGTCGAGCGTCAGTGCGGCTTCGGCCGCAGTCGCACTCACCGGCCCCACATGATCCATGCTCGGCGACATGCCTAGCGTACCGTTGGTCGGCACTAGGCCGAGCGTCGGCTTCAGCCCAACTACGCCGCAATAGGACGCCGGACCACGCACCGACCCGCCGGTGTCGGTACCGATGGTAGTGCGAAGCAGGCCCCCGGCCACGGCGACGGCGGAGCCGGACGACGATCCGCCGGTAATGTGCTCCACATTCCACGGATTGCGTGCGGGCGGGAACAGCGTGTCGAATGCCGGACCGACTGTGCCCCACTCGTATGTCGCGAGTTTGCCCACAATCACCGCACCGGCTTCCACCAGCCGGTCGACCAGCACCGCATTGGCCCTTGGAACATTGTCCTTGCGGCTGCGCGATCCGGCCGTAGTCGGAACGCCCGCTAGGTCGACCATGTCCTTGATGCCGATGGGGATGCCGTGCAGCGGACTGCGATCCTTGCCGGCCGCGAGTTCAGCGTCGGCGCGCCGCGCATCGTCGAGGGCGCGCTCCGCCAGCACGGCGTAGAAGCTGAGATAGGTGCCGTCTCGCTCCGCGATGCGGGCGAGGACGGCGCGTGTCAGGGCGAGCGAAGTCAGCGAGCCATCGCGAAATCGCCGCCCGGCCTCAATGATTGACAGGTCCGGTGCCTCGGCAACCACTTCGTCCTGCGAGGGCAGTGCGGCATCAAGCCCCGCCACACCTTCGCTGATCCAGTTGGCAAGAGTGTAGACGCTGTCGGTCTCCTCGGCGCTGAGCACAATGCCCTGCGCCTTGAGCCGCGCCAAAAAGGCATCACGGGTCAGGCTGCCCTCGGATGTAATGATAGTCTTGGTATTCGCCATCACGCCGCGATCCGCGCGCCCGTGCTCTGGTCGAAGAAGTGGCAAGCCTGCGACGGCACGGAAACTGAAATCGGTTGGCCGATCTCGGCGCTGTAGTCCTTGCCGGTCTTGACCGACACCAGTTCCCCGCCCACGCGCATCGAAACCATCGACGCCTCGCCCAGCAATTCGAGCGAATAGAGCGGCGCGGCGATCTGGCCACCTCCGCCATTGACCGCGGCATCCTCGGCGCGGAACCCCAGCGTCACCGGTCCGTCCTTGGCCCTTACGCCTGTGATCTCCATACCATCGGCTGTGAACACGCCGCCATGCACCTGGCCCGGCACGAGGTTCATCGCAGGTGAACCGATAAAGCCAGCGACAAAGGTGTTTGCCGGCCGATCGTAAATCTCCTTGGGCGAGCCAATCTGTTGCACCACGCCCTTGCTCATGACCACGACCCGGTCGGCCAGCGTCATGGCTTCGATCTGGTCATGCGTGACATAGACCGTGGTACGCCGGAGCGTGTGGTGGAGGTTCTTGATCTGCGCGCGCGTCGAGACGCGCAACTTGGCATCGAGGTTCGAAAGCGGCTCATCCATCAGGAACGCGTTCGGCTCGCGCACGATGGCGCGGGCAAGGGCCACGCGCTGGCGCTGACCACCCGAGAGAGCAGCGGGGCGGCGCTCGAGGAAATCGTTGAGCTCGACCATGCTCGCGGCCTTCATCACGCGCTCGTGGTGCTGCTCCTTCGGTATTTTGCGCACGCGGAGCGGAAAGCGGATGTTCTCGTACACGTTGAGGTTGGGGTAGAGCCCGTAGCTCTGGAACACCATCGAGATGTCACGGTCCTTCGGCTCGAGCTTGTTGACCATCCGGTCGCCGAGCCAGATCTCGCCCTCGGTTACATCCTCGAGCCCGGCAATCATGCGCATCGTGGTTGTCTTGCCGCAACCTGACGGGCCGAGGAACACGACGAACTCTTCGTCCGCGATATCGAGGTTGATGTCCTTGACCGCAACGAAACTGCCCCAGCGGCGCGACACATTCTTGAGCTGGATACGAGCCATGGAGCTTAACCCTTCACTGCGCCGGCGGTGAGGCCGCTGACGATCTGGCGTTGGAAGAAGAGGACGAGAACGAATAGCGGTACTGTCGCCGAGACGACGGCGGCGACCGCGAACATCACGTTGTTGTCGGCCTGGATGGTGCCGAGGAAACTGGAGATCTTGGGCACCATTGTCTGGTTGTCCTGGCTCAGCAGCATCGCCGTCACCGCGAAGTCGTTGTAGGCGAGGAGGAAGCTGAACAGGCCGGTGGTGATCACACCCGGCCACATCACAGGGATGACGACGCGGCGGAAGGCTTCGAACCGCGAGCAACCGTCGACCATGGCGCTCTCGTCTAGATCCTTTGGAATCGACAGGAAGAACGAGTGCAGCATCCACAGTGTGAACGGCTGGTTGATCGCCACCAGGACGATGATCGCCGTCGGCAGGTGGCCCCAGATGTTGAGTTCGAAGAACGGCAGCAGGTAGCCCGAGACGAGAGTTATGTGCGGCATGGCGCGAAACACCAGCGCCAGCATCAGCAGCCAGAAGCTGTAGCGGTAGCCCGATCGCGCCAGCGCGTAGCCGCCAAGCGTACCGAAGGTGAGCGAGATGACGGTGACGAACAGCGTCACCACGGCTGTATTGCAGACAGCGCGCCAGAAGTCGTTGGTGATCCACGCGCCGTAGTACCCCGCGCCGGTAAACGCGCCGCCGGTCTGCTCGATCGTGTGCACGCCCCAGATGGCGTTCCAGAAACTTTCGCGCGAGAAGAAGTCGGCCTGGACCTTGAACGATCCCCACACCGTCCACAGGAACGGGAAGGCGGCTACGATCAACCAGAACAGCAGGAAAGCGGTGGTCGCGATCTTGAGACCGGGCGGCAGCGAACGGGCAGTGTTTTGCTCGGACATGGCCGTGCTTCCTTATGGCTTGCCGAATTCACGCCAGGTGCGGATCAGCACCGGCGTGAGGAGGATGACGACGCCGAGAATGGTCAGCATCGATGTTGCGGCGGCAGAGGCGAAAAGCTGCGAATTCTGGCCGCGCAGGTCGTTGAAGATGGCGAAGCTCAGCGACGTCGCGTTGGCTTGCGCCGAAAAACCGACGATCGGCTCGAAGACGCGGAAATTATCCATCAGCTGCACCAGCGCCACGAAGGTCGCGAGTGGCATCAGATGCGGCACGACGACGAAGCGGATGCGCTCCCAGCGGCTCGCACCGTCGATCATGGCGCTCTCTAGCGTGTCGCCCGGCACCGTCTGCAGCCCGGCGTAGAACACCACGAACGAGAATGGCGCATTGGTCCACACGCCATAGATGAACATAGTGATCCAGGTAAGGACCGGCGAGGCTTTCAGCGAGAGGTTGGGATCGTTGAGGACGTTCTGCAGCGTCGAGCCGAGAATGCCGCGCGAGTCGATCATCCAGTACAGGATGAGCGAGCCGACAAGCGGCGTGATGATCATCGGCAGCAGCGAGAAGAAAATGATCGGGCCTTTGAGCCAGGACTTGGCGGTGTTGACCGCGAGCGCGATGACAAAGCCCAGCGCCATGGCCAGCGGCGTTACGATGAATGTGTAGGCGAGGGTGAACACCAGCGCTCGGTAGAACGGCAGGTTGTAGAGGCGGCTCACGATGTCGGCGATGCCGGCATTGGCGGCAAAGATCGCGCCGACCTCTTCGACCGCGAGGTGTGCCCGGTTTGTGTAAGTGCTGAAGCCGTTGAACTTGCCTAGCGGCTGCTCGGCCTTCAACTTTTCGGTGGCTTCGGTATCGACCCGCATCTCAGTGGTGCAGCCGCCGAAGGGCTGGCAGTTCTCGACCTCGACGAGCACGCGCTCGTGCTCGACATAGAAGGACTGGATAGCGACCGAGACGATGGGGAATGCGATGAACAGCAGCATCGCGACGAGTGAGGGGAGGATAAACGTCAGGAACGTTTTATGCGGCACGACGGGATCCTCACTGTCCTCGGGGTCGCTTCAGGCAGAGCAGCGGGCAGCACGTGGCCGCCCGCTGCGGAGTAGTTTGGAAGCTTAGAGGAAGCCGCCTTCCTTGGCAGCAGCGTCATAAGCCGCCTTGACGTCCTTGAGCGCCTGGTCGGCGTCTTCTGTGCCCTGAACGAAGGCCGCGAGCTCGGTCGACAGGGCCGTGTGCAACAGGCCCATATAGGGCTGCATCGGGTAGGCGCGGGCGCCGCCATTGGCATTGCCGATTACGCCGACTGCCGTGGGGCCAGGCGTGTAACCCTTGACCAGCCAGGTCGCGACATTCGGATTGGCCGCAACGACGGCCGGGCTGATGCCGTGAACCATGGCGGCGAACGAGGCTTCCGCATCGGCGTCGGACACGTTCTTGGCGATGGTGAAGCCGTCCCACCACAGAGCTGCGGCCGGGATGGTGCCGCCATCGATGGTCGGCGCCGCGGCGAGCACGGTGTTGGCGATGATCTCGGCCGAAGCGTTCTTCGGGTCGATCACGGCACTCGCAACCGAGCCCCATTCATTCATGATCGCGATCTCGCCGGCGTCATAGACCTGCTGCAACGCGGTGGCGTCATAGGTCAGATAGTCCGGGTCCATGTAGGCGATCATGTCGCGCATCGTCTGGAGCACAGCGCGGCCCTGCTCATTGTCGATGGCGAGCTCGGCCGAGCCGGGCGCGAAGAATTCGGCGCCCGTGCCGAGGTATCCGTTTACGAATTCGGCAGCGAGATCCCAGCCCGGCTTCACCGAAGCGGCGAGCGGGTATTCCATGATCCCCGCATCCTTGATCGCCTTGGCTGCGGCGAGCACGTCGGCATAGGACTTGGGCGCGGCGACCCCGGCCTTGTCGAGGATGTCCTTGCGGAAGAACAGGTGCTGGCCGTTGCCCATGAAGGCGATGGCCATGACTTTGCCGTCGATCTTGATCAGCTGATTAGGCTGCAGGTCCTGCCCGTACTTCGCGACGAGGTCGTCGAGCGGACGGATCAGGTTGTCGTTGAGCAGCGGCACGATCGAGTTATTGGCAACCACGGCCACGGTGTATTCGGCCGGGTTGATGGTGAGCGCCGGAACCTGGAGGTTCTTGTGCTCGGCAGTCGCGTTGGCGGTGACGGTGGTCGAGCCCGATGCACATTCCTCAGCGGCCGAGTTGATGATGCGCAGCGCTTCGAAGTCGTTGGAAAGAATGCGGACCGAGCCGGCGGGCGCGGCGCAGTCGGCCAGCGCCGCACTGGCGCCGAGGCCGAGGACGGCGACAGACACGCCGAGTGCCAGAATATGCTTCATGTTGTTCTCCTGTGACGCGGCCCATCCCTGTGCGGAGCCGCAGAGCGTTTTCCTTGGCAGAACTTCCGGCCTCCGGGACCGGCTCGACGTCCATAACTGCGGGCGTCGAGCGCTCTACTCGGGTCGACGCTAGGCAATTTTGCATACGAATGCAAATCGATTCTGCATTCGTATGCAGCAGTACCGTTAAATGCCTGTTTTTATGGCGTGCATCAGAGACTTAGCTGGCATGCGTAGGGCGCATTTCGGGGTATGGAAAAGGCGGCACAATGGCCGCCTTAGAAAGATGTGATCGCGATGTTGCTGCGCGTTCAGCGGTTAAGCTGCATCAACACGCCGAACTCGTTGAACATCGTCCATTCCTTGGTCACGACGCCGTTCTCGATGACCCAGTGGGTGATGCCCCATAGGTCGACTTCGCGGCCGGTGGGTGCTCCATAGCGCCCGTTGCCACGATGCGTGCCGGCAAAGCTCCAGCGGGTAGCGACGAGGAACCCGTCCTCGGCATTGCCCATCCAGTAGAGATCGTCGACCGAGAACAGCAGGTCCGGGAACATCGCAAGCTGGCTCAGCATGAAGCTGCGCAACTGGCCGACGCCGTGTAACACGCGCCCGGCAGTGGCCTGCGTCAGAACGGCCGGGTGATAGACCTGCTCGAGGATCGAGAAGTCGCGGCGGTTCCAGATGTTGTGGAGTGCGGCGCGGACGAACGCCTCGGGATCGTCGCCGAAGTCCTTGGTCAAGGGCAGGCGGTCGGGTTTGGCCTGGCCCTTGGAGCGGCTTGGTTCACTGGCGAGGAAGTCCTTGGGCAGGCTCGCGGGTGTCTCGCGTGCCATGCGGCGTGCGGTCTCTACCACATCGAGCCCGAGCTGCCCGATCAGCTGCGCGAAGTCGTAGACCACGTGCTCGTAGAAGATTTCATTGTCCTTCATCACGCAGTTGGCCATGCACCAGAATTGCACGCGCTTGCCGGTCGGATCGCCGTACTGCGAATAACCGGTGTTCGTGCCGAAAATCTGCGTGCGGTGCGATGAGTGGAAGGCCGAGGCGGGGTCGCCCGCCCAGATCACTTCATCGGCGACGATGCGAATATCGGGAAAGGCGTTGATGGTGCCGGCCGTGTGCGCCACCACCCTGTCGCGTCCGGAACCGAGGCCGAAATCGTCCCACACCAGGCAATCGTTCGAATAGGTATCGTAGATATAGCCGATGTCCTTTTCTTCCCAGATGCGGTGGGTGATGCGGACGATGTAGTCGACGATGTTGACATAGCCCGGCTCGAAGCCCGGCAGTTTCTGCTTGCCGGCGTGAGCAGGCGCCTGGGTCAGAAAAGCTTCGGTTCCGCCTTGCCGGAGATTGTCGAGCGAGATCGAAAAATCCCGCGGCATGTCGACAGGGGTGAGTGCTCGATACTTGACCCGGCCTTCCGTGCCTTTGCCCGCCGGCACCTCAGCAGCCTTCGATCGATTCCGTGTTTCGCTCACATCAGCCTCATTTTGCATTCGTATGCAAAAATAAGCAGAGTGGCATGTCGCGGTCAATGATCTCAGCAGATACTGATGCGAAGAGTGAGTGGCCGGCTACGTGGCGACGATCTCGAACAGGCGCTCGAGGACATAGCGCGAGCGCTTGTCTTCCGGGTCGGCGCGCATCTCGTTCATGGTGTAGGAAAAGCCGGTGCGATGGCTGGGCCACGCGCCGTGGATCGATCCGCCGGCGCCGGAATGACCGAACGCATCCTGTGGCGGACCGAAGCGGCCCTGCGGCGTCTGCAACGCCCACACCGTGCCGAAGGCCATTGCCTCGATGATGAACGGATCCATGAAGCGCGAGATTTCGCTGCGACCGAGCGCGATCGTCTCGGGCTTCAGCACCGTCACGTTGTCGAGCGTTCCGCCGATTGCCATGCAGCCATAGTAGCGCGCCATCGATCTGGCATTGGAGATGCCGCCGGCGCCGCCGATCTCTGCGGCGTGCAACTGGCGGCCGTTCCAAGCCATGTCGTCATGCGGAAACAAGGCCGGGTTGCCCCAGATCGATTTGAGTACGGGATTGGCCAATTGCTCCGCGTTGAGAGGAGCCATGCCTTCGCCGAGCCGCATCTTGCCCACGCGAGACTCGAGCGCCTCCGGCAGGCCGATCCAAGCCTCGAGCTGTAGCGGCCGGGCGAACTCGTCCGCAAAGAAGCGGCCGAGCGTCCGCCCATCGACGCGGCGGATAAGTGCTCCGACCAGCCAGCCGATTGTGAGCGCGTGATAGGCGTGAAACGCGTCCGGGTCCGAAGCGAGCGGTTGCGCGGCGAGCAGCCGCTCCATCTTCTCGTAGTCGGCGAGGTCGGCGTCGGTGAGATCGGCGACAATACCTGGCAATCCGGCGGTGTGCGACACGACGTGACGTACCCGGACGCTGTCCTTGTCGTGCTTCGCGAACTCGGGCCAATAGGTCGCGACCCTTTCGTTGAGGTCCAGCTTGCCCTGCTCGATCAGCTTGAGCACGCAGCCTGCCATCAGCCCTTTCGTGCCCGAGTAGATCACCTGCAGCGTATCCTCGCGCCAAGGCGCCTTCGGCGCGGCTTCGCCGCCCCACAGGTCGACGACCATCCGGCCATCCTGCATGGCGGCAAAGCCTGCCCCGATATCCGCACGTTCGGTGAAGTTGCGCTCAAACTCCTCGGCGACCGCCTCGAAGCCCGGCGCGACAAATCCTTGGGCAGCTACCCGTTGCGATGTCCAGTTGCTCTGCATCGCACCCTCTAGTCGCCGTGCTCGGCAGCTTCGAACTGCTCGCCGCCGGCCATCAGGTTGAGCACTTCCTCCCGCGACTTCTCGCCCCGCAGGAAGTTTGCGGCAGATCGGCCCTGGATCAGCACGGTGAAACGGTCGCCCACAGATAGGGCATGGGTTGCGTTGTGGGTGATGAACACCAGCGCGATGCCGTCGTTCCGCGCCTTCTTGATCAGATCGATGACGATCTTCGATTCCTTGACGCCGAGTGCCGCAGTCGGCTCGTCGAGGATCAGCAGCTTGGCGCCAAAATAGAGAGCCCGCGCGATGGCGAGAGCCTGCCGCTCGCCGCCCGACATCGTGCCCACCAGCTGCTCGGGATCAAGCACACGGCGGATGCCCATCGAACTGAGCTGTTCGATCGACACGCGATTGGCCGTCTGGTGATCGAGCCGCCGGAACGGTCCCCATCCCTTGGTCGGCTCGTTACCCAGAAAGAAGTTCCTGGCCACCGAGATCAGCGGGATCGTTCCAACGTCCTGGTGCACCGTGCCGATGCCATACTGCTGCGCATCGCGTGGCGACGAGAAGGTCACGGGCTGGCCGCCAAACCGGATGGTCCCCAGCGTCGGCGTCAGCACACCCGACATCAGCTTGATCAGCGTCGATTTGCCCGCGCCGTTGTCGCCCAAGAGGCAATGGACTTCGCCGGGATAGACGTCGAGGCTCACCCCGTTGAGCGCCAGATTGTTGCCGAACGTGCGCGACACATTGTCGAGCTGCATGATCGGGGATGTCATACGCGCCGCCCGCGATTGAGCGCGACATTGCGGATGACGTTGTTGGTGAGCACGGCGATCACCAGCAACGCACCGATGAACGTCTGCAGCCAGTCGGTCGGCCAGCCCGTATAGAAGAGCCCAAGACCGACGATGCCATAGATGATGCAGCCGAGCACGATTCCCGTGACCGTGCCGAAGCCGCCCTGCAGCAGCACGCCGCCGATGACCGCTGCAATGGCAGTCTGGAACACATAGCCCTGTCCCTGTGCCGCGTTGCCCTGATTGTACATCACCGCCGACATGATCCCGACGAACGAGGCGCTGAGCGCCGTCCAGATGAAAAGGATGAGCTTGACGCGGTTGACCGGCACGCCCGCTCGGCGCGCTGCATCGGCATTACCACCGGTCGCGAGGATCCAGTTGCCGAGCCGCGTCTGCCGCAGCACCCACGCAGCGAGCAGCGTGGCGAGGAGCCACCAGATGATCGAGATGTTGAAGAAATTCCACTTGCTCGAGAAAATTGGCTCGGCCCAGCCGGCATCCCTGAACGAGACGTTACTCGAGCCAGATATCAACCGCGACACACCGAGCGACGTGCCCGCTAGAATGAAGTTCGACGCGAGCGTGACGATGAAGCTCGGCAGTTTGGTGAAGTTGACAAGGAAGGCGTTGAACGAGCCCACGACGACACCCAGCGCCAGTGCCGCGACAATCGTGTAGGCGACGGGGATGCCGTAGAAGCCGCTGCCGAGCGCCACGATGATCGCCGAAGCACCGACCACTGACCCCGTGGACAGGTCGAACTCGCCCGAAATCATCAACAGGCCGATCGGCACCGCGATAATGCCGAGTTCGGCGGCCGTATTCAGCCAGCCGGCGGTTCCCGACGCGGTGAGAAACCCTGTCGCTCCGCCGAAGATGCCGAAGAAGACGTAGATGACGATGACCGCAATCGCCGGTCCAAGCCAGGTGATACGCAGCAGGCGTTCGATGAAGCCGCGCTTGCGAACAACCGCCGGCTCGAGAGTGGTTTCCATGATTGCCATTCAGGTAGAGACCCGCAGAGAGCAGAACCCGAACGGGGCAATGCCGCAAGCGCCAAGTTCCAGTGCAACTGCCTCGAGTGAGATGGGCGCCGCGTCGAACGCGGCGCCCAATTGCCGGATTAGTTCGCGCCGCGCGAACCGGGCACGTCCTTGTTCACCTTGAGGACGGCTTCCGCATTTTCCTGAGTGACCATGTAGGGGCCGACCCACGTGACGCCCGACGGGGCCATCTTGTACTTGTTGTAGAGGTAGGGGATCAGCACGCCGTAATAGCCCTGCAGGAACGGCTGCTGGTCGGAGGCGAAGCTCATCTCGCCAGCCGCGATGGCCTCGAGAACGGTGTTGCCGAGATCCATCGTGCCGAGATCGACACTGCGGCCGGTAGCGCGCACCTGCTTGACGGATTCAAGCGCATCAACCGCGACCGCCACGCCGAGCGTGATGACGCCGTCTATGGTCGGGTCCTGCATCAGCATGGCGCTGACGGAGGCCTGAACCTTCTGGCTGTTGCCGATGTCTTCAGAAGCAAGGATCACCATCTTTGCCTTGCCGCCGGCCTTGGTTACGGCATCGATATAGCCCTGGCAGCGCTGCTCCAGCACCGGGTTAGCGGCGATCTGGTTAATGCAGAGGCCGTTCTTGACGCCTTTGCCCACCGCGACTTCACCACCCTGGTAGCCCATTTGGTAGCTGTCTTCGCCGATAAAGCCGATGGCGCCGAGTTCGCGGAACTTTGCGCCGCCCGAATTGATGATGATCACCGGGATGCCTTCGGCAGCCGCCTGCTTGATCAGCGGCTCCGTCGGCTCGGGAAAGAAGTTGCCGACGGCGATAGCTGCCGGATGGCGGGCGATCGCTGCTTCGAACATCTTGGTATAGACCGGTACGATGTCGTTGAAGTCCGCCGGTGCCGTCCACTGGCCCTTCACGCCAAGTTCCTCGACGGCCGTATTGAAGCCCTGCTGCACTGCGCCCCAGAACGGATCGGAACTGGGGCCACCCAGCATGATGATCGTCTGATCGTCCTGCGCTTGTGCGGCACCAATCGGCGACGCAACCGCAATCAAAGTCGCAAGCGCCGCAGCGCCCAGAAATCTAAAGCTCACACTAGCCTCCCTACGGCGCCTGTTGCGCCACTGCTCCCGGGCCGGCTCCACTCGGATATCCTCGCCCATGCGGAATGGTTATTAGATAGTATGTATGATGTAAAGCCTATCGCGCGTTCCTCATCGAGAGGATCGCAGTTGCCTCCTTGGCAATGGCCCGGCCGAGAATGTCGTGAGCCGCTTCGTCGAGGTGGATTCCGTCGATGCCTGCATGCACGACTTTATTGGAATCGTAGTGGAAGCAGCCGGTACGGTTCGCCACCTGCTCAAGATAATATGCGTGGTCGGCGCACCGGCGGTGCCCTTCGCCCCAGATTGCAGGCTCGGCCGCCGGGCCGATGGCGGGTGGAGTCACCACCAGCACTTCCGGGCCACGTTCGACCAACGCGAAGTGACCTTTGACCATCTGGATGAGGGTCAGCATGCCGCGCGCCGAATTGAAGGCGCTGATCGAGAACTGATCCTTGAAGTCGTTGGTACCAAGCATGATGATCAGCAGGTCCATCGGGGCATGGCTCTCGATTACCGGAATCAGCGTCCGCGAGCCGTTCTTGTGGATACCCTCGATCGGATCGTCGAACACCGTGGTCCGCCCGCTGAGGCCTTCCTCGATGATTTGCGCCGGCTCCGCCAGCTGACGACCCATCACCTGCGCCCAGCGGCGCTCAAGCGGCATGCGATCCGGCGTCTGGGCAATGTTAGCGTAGGGAGGGCATCCCCAGGTGTTGGAGTCCCCGAAGCAAACAATGGTGGTCATAGCGAATTCCTGGTTGCCGCCGTCTCTTGCAAATCGCCGCGCGCGTCCTGTATAGGTCCTACCTATTATCTAACTCAACGAAATTGCTCAGCATCCTGAGGCCTCTGGTCCCGTGACAGTCTATCGCCGTCCCGATCCCATACCGCTTCACCGCGCGCGGCCGAGTGCCGATTTCTCGCTGCACGCCGTCCGAAGTGAGCAGGAAGATCTGACGCACCTGGTGTCGCGGCAGATTTTTGCGGCCGTTATGGCCGGTTCCTACCCCGAGGGCAGCATCCTGCCCAATGAGGAAGCGCTGAGCCTCGAACTCGGGGTCAGCCGCACGGCGCTACGCGAGTCTGTAAAGGGGCTGGTCGCCAAGGGTATTCTCGAAACCCGGCGCCGGCGCGGAACGCTCGTCCTGCCGCGTCAGTCTTGGAACCTGTTCGACGCGCAGATCATCGTTTGGATGCGGCGGGACGACAGTCGCTCGGTGACCGCGCAATTGCTCGAGACGCTGGACATGGCGATCCCTGCGGCCGTTCGGCTCGCCGCGGGCCACCGTGCCTTCAGCGGCCTCGCCAAATCCGTCCTGTGCGGTGGCGACAGCACACTTAGCGCGCGCGCCGCTTTCCTGATCGAGCTTGGTGCAGCCTCGAACAACGCTTTCATCGCGTCGATCGTCGCAACGGTTGTAACGAGCCTCGGCAACGACGATCCGAACCAGTTCGACAGGCGGACGCGCGTGCTGACTCCCGAAACGGCTGTGAAACTCGTCGACCTCATCCGGACCGGCAATGGCGAGGCTGCCGCCGGTGCAATGGATAGGGTTGTGGGCGACCTCGCCGCCGTCGATCTCGCGCAAGTCTAGAAGCCAACGCGCCACCCGACGCACTCATCAGCGCGAAGTCGAATGTTGCAGTCACCACTTATCTCCACTATGGATGTTGTAGATACAACATGTGGAGACTGTTATGGCGGGCAATGAGTGGGTGATCCGGGCGTCGATCGTCGATGCCTGCCGGCGTATGAATGCGCTGGGGATCAACCAGGGCACCTCGGGCAACATTTCAGTGCGCTGGCAAACTGGCCTGCTCATCTCGCCCTCCGGCGTCGACTACGCCGACCTCACACCGGACCAGATCGTGTTCATCGACTACGAGGGCAACTACGAGGGCCCGATCAAGCCGTCCTCCGAGTGGCGCTTCCACGCGCGGATCATGCAGCAAAAGCCAGAGGTCAACTCGGTGGTGCATACCCATGCGACCTACTGCACGACGCTCGCCATTCGCGGCATGTCGATCCCGTCGGTGCACTACATGGTGGCGGTCGGCGGCGGCACGGAAATTCCCTGCGTCCCCTATACGACCTTCGGTACACCCGAACTTGCTGACATGGTGGTGAAAGCGCTGGCCGATCGTACCGCCTGCCTTCTCGCCAACCATGGCATGATCGCGACCGGCCCCGACCTCAAGAAGGCCTTGTGGCTTGCCGTCGAGGTGGAAACCCTGGCGCGGCAGTATTTCAATTCGCTTCTCATCGGCGGCCCCAACCTGCTCACCCCCGAGCAGATCGATGCGACCAAGCGACGCTTCGAGAGCTACGGGCAGACCACGCGCTGACGACTTCCTCCCGACTGGCCCGGCTGGGCATGCCCGCCGGGCCACCTTTTCGGGAAGGAGAGAGGAGAGGGAGCGTCCGATCTTGCGTTTGCCGCCAAAGTGCTGTTCACGCTGGCTTGGACCACGGGGCAAACGATGAAGCTGCGCAAGCGAGACCGCCAACAGCAGATACTCGACACGTTTCGTCTGACTCCAAGCGTGCGTCTCGGTGAACTGGCTCACCACTACAAGGTCACCAAGGAAACCATTCGTCGCGACATCGACGACCTGACGGGGCAGGGCCTGCTCGCTCGCACCTATGGCGGCGCGGTGGCGTCGTTCATGAACTACGAACCCGAACTGCGGGAACGCACGCGGGTCAACCCCGAAGGGCGCCGCCGCATGGCGCAAAAAGTGGTCGACCTGATCTCCGATTGCACCATCGTGATGATCGACACCGGTGCAACGACAGCCCACGTCTGCGACCGGCTGGTGGCCACCGTTCCCAAGACCGGCGAGGTCACGCTGACTGCCATCACGAACAGCCTGCGCAACGCCACGGTGCTCGGCACCAACCCATCGATCCGTGTCATCCTCTGCCCCGGCAATTACGATGACCGCGAGAACGCCGCGTTCGGTCCGCAGACCGTCGAATTCATCGGGCGCTATTTCGTCGATGCTGTTGTGATGAGCGCCGGCGGCATCAGCGGCGCCAATGTTACGGACGCCAATTCCGAGGCGGCTGCAGTCAAGCGCGCCATGCTGCCGCAAGGCAAGCGGCGGGTGCTCGTGATTGAAAAGGCCAAGTTCAACCTCCCCCAGTTCGAAAAGGTCTGCGGGGTCGACGAAGTCACCGACATCGTCACCGACGAACCGTTGGCTGGCGATGTGAAGAGCGCGCTCAAGGCGACCAAGGTTCACGTTGCGTCGGGAACCTCGCCTGCCTGACGCGCCGCGCGTACCAAGCCTAGACCTGCAGCATGCTCCCGCCGGCCGCGGCCGACGCACCGATGGCGTCGACCACCGCCTGGTTGTCTCGGCCGAAAGCAAAGTCGCAGAACCACTCGTCGCTGTTCTTGAGCGCCTTCAACATGCCCCGGATCTCAAGCACCTTCACGTCGAAATAGCCGATCCCGCCGCCACCGTAATCGAAGCCGAAAAAACCCTGCTTGAAACCATCCACCTGCGACCCGCAGAGAATTGTCTTGAAACCGCGCTCGTCGTGCGGGTCGTTCATCCGGAAGACGTGAAGCTCATTGGCGCGCTCGTTCTCGACATAGAGCCCGCCCTCCGTCCCCTGGATTTCCCAGTTGATCCCGAACACCCGTCCCGCCGCAATCCGCGAAGCGCCGATCGATCCGAAAGCGCCACTCTCAAACCGGACGAGCGCCTTGACGATGTCGTCATTCTCGACCCGCTGCCGCGTCGCATCCGTGTTCGCCTTGGCATGGTAGCCCATGCCGCTGCCAGGCAACGGCCTGTCTTTGAAGACGATGGCATCGAGGGCGGCAACGCTTGTGATCGCCCCGAGCAGATATTGCGCGATGCTCACCACATGCGAGCCGAGATCGCCCAGCGCACCGCTGCCGGCTTCGGCAACGCGCGTCCGCCACGATGCCGGTAGCTCGGTGTCCGAATAAAAGCCCTGGTCGAATGTGCCGGTGAACTGCACCGGCCTCCCGATGTCGCCGCGCTCGATCAGCGTCTTCGCCAGTTGCGTCGATGGCGCGAAGACATTGTTAAAGGCAACGAAGGTGCGGACACCCTTGGCCTTCGCGGCCGCCGTCATCGTGTCGGCTTCCTCACGGGTCAGCGACAGCGGCTTCTCGCAATACACGGCCTTGCCCTGTTCGATGGCCGCCATGGCAATGGGGAAGTGGAGGTTGTTCGGCGTCGCTATGTCGATGAGGTCAATCGCCGGATCGGTGACCAGCGCCTGCCATTGATCCACTGCCTTGGGGATCGACATGGCCGAAGCAAAAGCCTGCGCCGCTTGTAGAGCGATGTCTGCCACGGCGACGATTTCGACCTCGGTATCGAGATCGCGGAACAGCAGGCACGCGCGCCGGAACGAATCCACATGCGTGCGTGCAATGAAGCCCGTGCCTATGATACCGACGCGCAAAGTCGTCATGTCATACCTCTCTGGCGGTGGTTCTGCTCTGGCCGCATGTGCTCGCGCCGTCAGCTCTTCGTGGGGAGCGGCCCAGGCAAAAGCTCACTACTTTCGCGCAGGATCGGATAGGCCACAGACGCGAACAGCGAGTTGATGGTCTTGAGGGCCCGGACCGTCTCGATGTGGATGTTCGAGGTCTCGACACTTTCGACGCCGCCCGCCCGCAGACGCCGCAGATGTTGTGCGTAGCTTTCCCGTTCGGCCGAACCGACCGCCGACTTTTCCTCGAGCAATTGCCGCGCCGATTCTCGGTCCTTGCTGACCAACACGTTGAGCGCCAGCTGCATGTTGGCCATCACGCGATGATGCAGTTCGCTCAACTCGCGCCAGCCGGCGGGCGAAAAGCTCAGCTTCTGGTCGCGGCGTGTTTCTGCAAGCTTCAGCAGCGTCTTGGAAATGGCGTCGCCAACCTGCTCCAGGTTGATCGCGAAGCTCGACAACTCTTGCCCGCGCTCAGCCTCGTCCTCACGGCTGTAGCTGATGCGCGCGAGGTAGAGCTTGATTTCGGAATGGGCGGTATCCACAGCCTGCTCGAGCTTTTTCGCCTGGCGGATCTTCTCGGGATCGCCGGTCTCGTAGAGTTCCATCAGCGGCTTCAGCATGCGCTCAATGATCTCGGCCATGCGCAGCAACTCGCGCGTCGCACTGGCCAGAGCCAGCGCCGGCACGCCGATCACCGATTGATCGAGCGCACTGACCGGCGGCGCAAGCGGATCGGCAAGTTCGGCTGCGGTCAGGCGCGGCTTGACGATGCGCATCGACAGGCTTGCGACGACGCCGGCCAGAGGCAGGCCGACAATCAGCAGCACGACATTGAACAGCAGATGCGCATTGACCACCTGCCGCGCCGGGTTCGGCCCGAGCCAGCCGATGGCTGGATCGAGGAAATGGAAGGCCAGCAGAACGATGACCGCACCGACGCCGCGGAAGAACAAATTGCCGAGCGTGATGCGGCGTGGCTCGACCGCCGCATTGCGCGTCAAACCGACCGCGATCAGCCCGCCGCCCAGATTGGCGCCGAGCATCAGCGAGATGCCGAGTTCGACCGGGATCACACCCTGCGTCACAAAGGTCGCGACGAGGAGGATCGATGCCACGCTCGAATGGACGAGCCAGGTGAACGCTGCTGCGATCAGGAAAGCTGTGACGAAGTCGCCTTGCAGATAGCCGATGATGGCTGGCAGCCCCTCGGCCTCGCGCAACGGATCGGTCGCATCCGCGATCAAGCCGAGCGCGACGAGAATGAGCGCGACCCCGATGAGGATTCGTCCACCCTGACGCAACTCGCGGGTCGCCCCGCGAAAGAACAGCAGGCCGCCGGCGATCAGCAGCACTGGCACGAGCCATGACAGGTCGATCGAGAGGATCTGCACGACGAGCGCGGAGCCGAGATCGGCGCCGAGCATCATTGCAATGCCCGTGGCGACGGTGAGAGCACCGCTCGCGGCGAAGGCCGTGGCCAGCATCGCGACCGCCGTTGAGGATTGCAGCACAACGGCGATGGCGGCGCCGATCGAAGCCGCTCGCAACCGGCCACCTTTGCTCTCGCGGAGAAGCCGCCGAAGGGTCGGTTCCTGGCTGCGCTCAACGCCTGTCCGCACCATGCGCACGGCCCACAGCAACAGCGTTACGCCGCCGGCGAGGTGAAGCAGGACGCCGTAGATGGACACGCGAGTAGGCTCCTTGGGTGCGATTCAGGCTGGAAAACAGTGACACAATGTTGCACTCACCACAATACAATCTACCGCTGCGCTCGGCATTGGGCCGCTAACTTGTTCACCGCTCGGTGATCGTCGGATGTTGCGGTTCCAACATCACCTGTGTTAATTACAACAAAACGATTTTCATGCGGCGCTAGGAAGGTATCCATGAACGTGGTCGAAAAGGTACGCGAGGATACCATCGAGCAGTTGCTCGCGGGGACCTATGTGGATCCCGACACCGGCAAGACGGTGGGCGTGACGACCAAATTCATGGAAATCGCACCATCGCTCGCCGGCATGGAAAGCGAGCTGATCGAGCAGCTGGGCTTCGGCCGCACGGTCGCGGTGGTTAGCGACAAGAACACGCACGAAGTCATGGGCGCCCGCATCGAGCGTGCCATCGGCGGTCGCCATCAGGTTGTGAGCGTCGTCCTGCCCGACGGCGTGCACCCTGATGGCGAGACCGTTGAAAAGGTCCGTGCTGAAACCGCCGGTGCCGATGCGCTGATCGCCGTCGGCTCGGGCACGATCAATGATCTCAGCAAATATGCCAGCGCGCAGGACAAGAAGCCCTATGCCGTATTCGGCACAGCGCCATCGATGAACGGCTACACCTCGGTCAATGCCGCCATCACCATGCATGGTCACAAGATGTCGCTGCCGGCACATGCGCCCGTCGGTGCCTTCTTCGACCTCGCGATCCTTTCGGCCGCGCCCACCCGCCTCATTCGTGCGGGCTTGGGCGATAGCCTTTGTCGTACGACCTCGCAAGCAGACTGGCTGCTCGCACATCTGCTGTTCGGCAAGCCCTATCGCAAGCTGCCATACGCACTGCTGAAGAATGACGAAGGCCCGCTGTTCGCCCAGTCTGCGGCACTGGTGCGCGGCGATCGCCAGACGATGGAACGGTTGGTGCGGACACTCAATCTCTCCGGCTTCGGCACCGCCATTGTCGGCAACAGTGAGCCCGCCAGTCAGGGCGAGCACCTCATCAGCCACTACATCGACATGTTCGCAGATCCGAGCCGCCCATTGATCTACCACGGCGAGCAGATCGCTGTGACGACGCTCTCGATGGCGCGCCTCCAGCACAAGATGCTGGATGGCAAACCCGTGGTGAAGCCGGACACACAAACCGAGGCGGACTTCATCGCGCGCTACGGCGCCGAGATCGGCAAATCGTGCTGGTCCGAGTTCAGCAAGAAGCGGCTCGATGCCGATAAAGCTGAGGCGGTCAACGCCAGGATTTCAGATAACTGGAACGATATTGTAGAAAAAGTCTCGGCGGTGCTGCTCCCGACGGAACACCTTCACGCCGTGATGAGCGCCACGGGCGCCGACCTCACGCCGGAGAAGATTCACCTGAGCCGCAGCTTCTACGAGAAGGCGCTGCTGCGTTGCCGCGAAATTCGCAATCGCTACACCTTCCTCGATCTCGCGTCCGACACCGGCGCAATCGCCTCCCTCACCAGCAGCCTCTAGGGTTCTACACAGATGGACTTCATCTTCATGCTCACCCGCGGCGACAAGACCGTCGAGGATTGCCTCCAGGTGTTCGAGGAGATCGCCTCGCTCGGTATTGGCCACGTCGGCTTCAAGGACGTAGGCGTCACGCCCGAGACGCTACACAAGCTGATGGGTGCGATCCGCAAGACAGGCGCCACCACTTACATGGAAGTGGTGGCCACGACGCCTGAATCCGCCCTGCAATCAGCCCGCGTCGGGCGCGACCTCGGGATCGATCGCTTGCTGGGCGGCACGCAGATCGCCGAGACGCTGAAGATACTCGAAGGCTCGAAGACCAAATACTATCCCTTCCCCGGCAAGCCGGTGGGCCACCCCACCAAGCTCGGCGGCACCGCCGCCGATGTGCTCGACCATTCCGCTTCGTTCATGGCCGCAGGCTGCGCTGGCGCCGATTTGCTGGCCTTCCGCGCAACGGAGGCCGACCCCATCGAACTGGTCCAGGCGGCACGGCGAGGGCTGGGTGGCGGCTACCTCGTAGTCGCCGGTTCGGTGGCATCGAAGGAACGCATCCAGCAGATCGCGGCGGCCGGCGCCGACGCCTTCACCATCGGCTCGGCCGTGTTCGATGGCTCGTATTCGCCGCGCAACGGCTCGATCCGGTCGCAGCTCAAGGCGGTCCTGGCGGATTGCCAGTGAGGGCTGCGGCGGGCAACACTGCCTGATGTATCTCGGGATCGACGTCGGCACGCAGAGCTTGAAGGCAATCGTCGTCGACGGGGCGGCGCGGCCGCTCGGCGCCGGTGCCTCCCCCTACCGGCCCAGCTATCCACGGGCCAGCTGGGCTGAGCACGATCCGCGGGTCTGGCTCGCAGCGCTGAGGCCAGCCATCGCCCAGGCCATTGAAGCGGCCAACTTAAAGCCGTCGGATATCAAAGGACTCGCGATCTGCGGTCAGCTCGATGGCTGCATCGGGACAACGCGCGATGCAGAGCCCGTTGCACCAGCAATCATCTGGATGGACCGGCGCGCAACCGCTGAAGTGTCCGACATCGATGCTCGGCTCATCCGCGAGCGCGCCGGCCTCGTCCTCGACTCGACCCACATGGCTGCCAAGATCCGTTGGTCGAAGCGACATCTCGAGAGGGCGCAGGAGGTCGTGACGTGGCACCAGCCGGTATCGTTTGTGGTGGAGGCGCTCACCGGAGCGCGTGTCCTCGACCACAGCCTGGCTTCGACGACGATGCTTTACGGACTTGCTCAGCGCGGCTGGGACGTTGAGCTACTCGCCGCCTTCGGCATTGATCGCGACGTGCTTCCGGCGATTGCCAGCGCCGGTGATTGCGCGGGACAGCTGACGGTTGCCGGCGCAAAGCTGACAGAATTGCCGGCGGGTTTGCCGGTCGCTGTGGGCACCGGCGACGACTTCTCCAACCCGCTGGGTTGCGGCATCGCTCAGCCGGGGGCTGTCGCAGTGACGCTCGGCACTGGCGAAGCCATCGCGGGCATCAGCGCGCAGCTGGTGAGCGACGCCGAGCAATTGCTGGAAACCCACGTCTATCCCACTGGCCTCTACCACCTCGGCAACCCCGGCTGGCTCTCTGGCGGGGCGGTGACGTGGTTCCTCGGTACGTTCAGCGTGTCGAGCGCCGCCGAGATGTCCGCCTTGGCGGCCGGGGCGCCGCCGGGCTGTGATGGCCTGACCTTTCTTCCGGCGCTGTCAGGCACCACAGCACCGCGCTGGTCCTCCAGTGCGCGGGGCTGCTTTTACGGCATGAGCGCGGCACATACCAAAGCGCATTTCGCGCGGGCAGTGCTCGAGGGCACGAGCTTTGCGATGCGCGATGTCGTCGACCGGCTGGCGGCACTCGGCGTCGACGGAAACATTCGCATCCTTGGCGGCGGAGCGGCCAGCCCGGTCTGGACACAGATCCGCGCCGACTTGCTCGGCCGCGAGGTCGACGCCCTCGAAGATGGTGATGCTTCGGCTATGGGCGCCGCAATGCTGGCCACGGTCGCCGCGGGTGAGGTCTCGGACGTCGAAACCGCCTGCGCGCGTCTTGCGCTACCGCTACGCCGCGTGACTCCAAACCTCTCGCATGGTGCAGCGTACGGCGAAGCCTACGCACGATACCGGCTCTTGTTCGACTCGCTTGAGCCCATGTTCAACTAGGGCCGCGAAATCAGACCCTGCCGCGAGAGCTGCATGTTGGTCAGCGTGCGATCCACTTCCGTCAGCCGCCAGCTCAGCATCTTCTGCGCATAGCTCAGAACGACCGGCTGCATCGTCGGGTCGGTGGCGAGATCGTGCGTTTCGTCGGGGTCGGATTCCATATCGAAAAGCAGCGGCGGCAGGGCGGCGAAGTGCACGTACTTGTATTTGGCGTCGCGGATCACCGCGTAGGAGCACTGGTCCGACGTGATGCCAAGGGCCGTCTCGGCCTTCTGCGATCCGACCTCACGGAAATCGTGCTCGAAGAACACGTGCTCACGCCAGTTTTCCGGCGTCTTGTTCTCGAGGAAGGGCACGAGCGAATGGCCGTCCATCGATCGCGGCACTTCGCCGCCGAGGAAATCGATGATCGACGGCGACACGTCGATGGCTTCGGTGAACGCGGTGACGCGCCGGCCGCGTGAGGCCTTGGCCTCGGGGCGCGGGTCGCGGATCACCAGCGGCACGCGGAAGGCCTGGTCGAAATAGACCTCCTTGGACCACACATAGTGCTGGCCAAGCATCTCCGCATGGTCCGATGTGACGATGATCAGCGTGTTGTCGTACTCACCGCTCGCCTTGAGCGCATCGACGATTCGGCCGAGATGGAAATCGACCTCGTCGACAAGGCCGAAATAGGTGGCCTTCATCTGCTTGATCTCGAGATCGTCGGCTTCGACAGCGGAGAGCGGGCTCAGTTCGTCATAGGAGCCTGGGCGGCGATAGCGATTGATCGAGTAGTCGAGGAAAGGATGCTGCTTGCCCTCCTCCTCCGGCGAGGCCGAGCGCTTCGGCATCGCCACGTCGTTGGGGTCAACCATGGCGTTATAGGGCTCAGGCGCGATGATCGGCGGATGCGGGCGGAAGAACACGAAGTGCGCGAACCACGGCCGGTCGCGCCGCACCGTCAGCCATTGCAGGAAGCGATCGGTGAGAAACGCGGTCTCGCTGTCTTCGGCGGGGAACTCGGTCGGGATGTAGCGGAAGCCGCGATCGTCGGGCTTCTTGAAATTGCGCTTGGGGCGGAACACTTCATCGCGGCCCGTCGGAAAGTCGTAGCCCTTGGCGATGAGATCGGCGACCCATGGCCCCATTTCTTCGGGCAGGTGCAGCGGCGCCACAAATCCGGGCATGACGCCTTCGTCATAGGCCTGTAATGCCGGATCGTCCCGATGCTTGCCGCGGGGATCGACGCTCGTGTCAGTGTAGCCGAACAGCGATGGCTCGTAGCCGAGCTTGCGCGCTTCGAGTGCCACATTGGTGTGCCGCGCATCCAGCGGCGTGCCGTTGCGGCCCGATCGGTGGTTCATCAGGTACATGCCGGTCAGCAGGCTCGTGCGGGACGGTCCGCACGGCGTGCACTGGCCGAAATGGTTCTCGAACAGCACGCCATCGGCAGCCAGCGCATCGAGGTTCGGCGTTTTGACGTGCGGATGGCCAAGCGCCGAGATGCAATCGGCGCGCCACTGGTCGGCGCAGATGAAAAGGACGTTGAGTTTCTTGTCGGCCATCAAAGCCACCTCAGGCTGGGAGCAACATAGGTCGGCGCGACGCCGACATCGGCGCTGAAGGCCGCGAGTTCGGCCGGCGACAGCCAACCATGCACGCCACCTTCGAGCACCATCATGGAATCGTATCCGCGTCGCACCGCACCACGGATGTCTGTCTTGAGATTGTCGCCTATCATCAGCACTTCATGCGGTGCGACAGATCCGGCCAACTCGATTGCCAGGTCATAGATCGGATCGAACGGCTTGCCGTACTCGGTGATGACGCCGCCGAGCTTTTCGTAGTGCTTGGCTATCCAGCCGGGGCCGAGACGCACCATGCCGTTTTCGGGATAGGTCTCATCTGAATCGGCCACGAGCATGGGCACGCTCTTCGCAGCGGCACGTGACAATTGTGCGATCATCGGGCTCGCCAGCGCTTCGGGCTCGGTGCCATAGGGCATGCCGGCCGCGATGATGATCTCGGCATCATCCATCGCAGCGACGCGTTCGTTGCGCACCTCGCCCAACCAGCGCACCCCGCTGCCCTGGAGAATGAAGTGGACGCGCGGTAACGCGCCGCGTGCGCGATTGCGGGATTCCAGATCGCGCCAGGTCAATTCGCCCGATGTGGCGATGTGATCGTAGCATTCGTGCTCGACGCCGACGGAAGCGAGGCGGTGCACCGTGCCGTCGATACGTTGCGGCGAATTGGTCACCACGACGACTATTTTGCCCTCTGCGCGGGCGCGCCGCAGTGCATCGTTCACTCCCGGAAACACCTGACGCCCGTCATGCAGCACGCCATAGGCATCGGTGAGGATAACCTTGTAGCGGCCAAAGATGTCGCCGAGGCCGGCAATCTGCTCGGACGTATCCATCAGACAATCCTTCGCCGACGGTCGGCTTCAAGCGGACCGTCGCGGGTGAGCGTGGTGCCGGTCAACTCCCGGCGGTTGAAGGCAATGCGCCAATCGAGCATGCGCTGGGCGAGACTCAGCATGGGTTGCGCTGATGCCGGATCATTTGCGCGATTGTCCAACTCGTGCGGGTCAGCCGCCAGATCGTAGTAGAGCGGCGGCAGCGATGCGAAGTGCACATACTTGGCATCATCGGTGCGGACGACCGAAAAGCTCAGCTCATCGATCGAGCAGCCAAAGCGCGCATCGATCGCCGGATCGGCAACGGCTCGAAAGTCGTATTCCCAGCGAACATCGTCGCGCCAGAGCGAGGGGAATTCACCCGCGAGGAACGAACTGAGGCTGCGTCCGTCGCACTGCAGGGGCACAGGGACGCCGATTGCATTGAGAATGGTCGGCATGAGGTCTACATGCTCGGTGAAGCTGTCGACCACGCCCCCGCGGGCGGCTGCCGGTGTCGCCGGCGACCGTATGATCAGGGGAACGTGCGTAGCCTGGTCGAAGGGCGTCTCCTTGCCCCAGCACCAGTGGTCTCCGAGCATCTCGCCGTGGTCGGACGTGAAGACGATGAGCGTGTTTTCGTATTGGCCGAGGCCCCTCAGCGCCTCGACCATGCGACCGAAATGGTGGTCGACCTCGGAGACGAGGCCGTAATACGTCGCGCGAGCCTGCCGCCAGGCGGGATTGTCGTTCGGGTGCGGACCATCGAGCGGCAGCTTCGGGTTCATCTCAAGCCGCTCGAGACGGAAGGGCATGAAGGGATGGATCTCGCGCTCGTCGTCGAGGCTCGGCAGCGCTTCGAAATCCGGCACGTCGTCGGGAGAATACATCTCATGCCACGGCTCTGGCGCAATGAAGGGCGGATGCGGGCGCAAGAAACTCACGTGGAGAAACCACGGCTGGCCGGCGAACTGGTTGAAGAAGCGGATGGCACGGTCCGCCGTATAAGCGGTGTCGCTGTGCTCCGGCTCTAGTTGGGAGGGGGCATAGGTCGGGCCGCGCCGCGCGGTATCCGCCTCATATCCCGGCTTTTGCGCGAACGGCGTGTTCCAGTCGGGATAGCCCAGTTCCTTGAGATGCAGCAACCAGTCGCTGTCACGCGACGCGTGCTCGCTGCCCGGGGCATATTGCTTGAGGCCGAATAGCCCCTCTTCATAGCGTGCCTGCGGATCGCCATCGTTCAACTGGCGCGGGTCGAGAGAACTGTCGGTGTACCCGATGATGAACGGCATATAGCCCGCGCCGCGGGATTCGCGGGCGAGATTGGTGAAGGCGGCGTCGAGCGGCGTACCGTTGCGCACCGCCCGATGATTCATCTGGTACATGCCGGTGAGAATGGACGCTCGCGCCGGGCCGCAGGGCAGGGCCTGGCCGAAATGTCGAGTAAAACGCATACCCTCGGCCGCCAGCGCGTCAAGCGCAGGCGTGCGCACGAGCCTGTGGCCGGCCACCGATAGGCAATCGGCACGAAACTGGTCAGCCGTGACCAGCAGAACATTGATGGCAGCAGGATTCATCGCCCGTTCGACGTTCGCATCTGCCGTCGAGTGAATGACCAAATGGTCACCAAGTCAATGGGCGATGCCCATTTGGGCATCGGCGCTTTCGCTATTTCTTGCCCGGCCTGCCACCGCCTGCGACGATGACTTCGACCCCGCCATTGCGGAGCGCCTCGGCCAGATGGTTGGGCGGCTGCCGGTCGGTGACGAGGCGTTGAATCTGGCTGGCGTCGCAGACCTGGAAGAGCGCGTGACGGTCGAGCTTTGAACTGTCGGCGAGGATCGTCGTGTGCCGCGCCCGCGCGATCATGGCACGCGCCAAGAATGCCTCGTCGGCGTTGAAGTCCATGCAGCGCGCCATCTCGTCCATGGCGCCGATGGTCAGCACGACATGGTCGGCGTGCAGCGCATGGATCTGCTCAACCGCGAGCGGACCCACCATCTCCTGGTTGTCGCCGAAATAGCGGCCACCGACCACGTAAACCTCACTTGGGTTCGGAGCATTCCAAAGTTCCGCCGCGACCGCGATGGAGTTTGTGATGACAGCAAAAGCCCCAACCTTGCCGAGCTCGGCGGCGAAAAACGACGTCGTCGTACCGGCATCGATGAAGATGCTGTCGCCCGGATCGAACAATTGCGCGGCAGCCCGCCCGATCGCGATCTTTTCTGAGCGGGCGGTGGCTTCACGGTCACGAAGCGAGCCTTCTCGCGCCGTCTGGAAGTGCACCGCACCGCCGTGAACCTTCCGAACCACGCCCAGCTCGGACAGCAGAGCAAGGTCCCGCCGGACGGTCTCGCGCGAAATCTCAAGCATCACGGCAAGCTCGTCCACGCTGGCCCGGCTAGTCTCGCGAACCACCGCTGCGATGCGCTCGCGCCGCTCGTCTGGTTTCATTTGGCCATTGCCTATATGGTCATATCATGTGACTATTCGGTCATAAAAGGCGGTCATTTTGCAGGCTCTCCCTACATCGCGGTTCAGCACCAATTCGCCAGCCGGCGACTCATACGACGTCGCCGTGATCGGCGCTGGAGTCGTAGGCTGCGCGATCGCCCGCTCGCTCGCAATTCGGGGCTTTTCCACACTTGTGCTGGAGAAGGGCGCCGACATTCTTGAAGGGGCGAGCAAGGGCAACAGCGCACTGCTGCATACCGGCTACGACGAGCCGGAGGGCAGCGAAGAGCTCAGGATCCTGTCGCACGGCTTCAGGCTCTATCGCCAGATCCATCATCGCATGAACCTGCCGTTGGTCGAAACCGGTGGACTGGTGGTCGCATGGTCCGAAGAGCAGGTCGCGGCGCTCGAACCCATCGCTGCACAGGCGCATCGCAACGGCACGACCGATGCGCGCGTCATTTCGCGGAGTGAGTTGCGACAGCGCGAGCCCTACCTCGCTGAGGGCGCGCTTGCTGCTGTGCACATCCCCGGCGAGGCGATCATCGACCCCTGGAGCGCGCCGCTAGCCTACATCACGCAAGCCACGACGCACGGCGCCAGGCTGATCACGAACGCCGAGCTAAAGCGGGTTGCACGACAGGGTCACCATTGGCGCCTGTCGACCGGCGCAGGAGAGTTCGCCGCGCGCGTCGTGATCAATGCGGCCGGTCTCTTCGGTGATCGTGTCGAGACACTGCGCGGGGCCGAGCCTGGCTTCACCATCCGCCCGCGCAAGGGCCAGTTCGTGGTCTACGACAAGCCATCGTCGCAACTCGTCAACGCGGTGATCCTCAAGGTGCCGACGGCGCGCACCAAGGGCATCCTGCTGACTCGCACGGTATTCGGCAACCTGCTGCTCGGCCCGACGGCGGAGGATCAGGAGGACCGCGTCCATGCCGCTTGCGACGACGCCACACTCAACTCGATCATTGCCGAAGGCACCGCCATGCTGCCGGCGCTGGCGCGCCAGACTATCAACGCAACCTATGCCGGCCTGCGGCCCGCCACCGAGCACCGCGACTATGTGCTGAAGACCGATGCCACGGGCTGGGTCACCGTGGGCGGCATCCGCTCGACCGGCCTGTCGGCGGCGCTAGGGCTCGGCGAATGGGCCGCGACGCAGACGGGTGGTCTGCTGGGCGATGAGCGTGCTGCGCCCGCCGATGACGATCTGGATTGGCCGTGGATGCCCAACCTCAGCGAGTATAGCAAGCGGCAGTATCAGCAAAGCGGACGGTCGCGCATGGCGTGCCATTGCGAGTGGGTGACCGAAGCCGAACTCGAAGCGGCAATGAGTGGACCAGTCCCTGCCGGCAGCCTCGGTGGCCTCAAGCGCCGTACGCGCGTGATGATGGGGCGCTGCCAGGGCTTCGGCTGCACTGGCGCTTTGTGCCGTATCGCCCCGCATCTCATCGGCACGGAGAGTGTCCGCGAGGCAGCGGAGTGACCATCGACACGATCGACGTTCTAGTCATCGGCGCAGGTCCGGCCGGTCTTTCGACTGCGCGGGTTCTTCGCGAACGTGGTGTGACGAACGTCCTCGTAGTCGATCGCGAAGTCGAGCCGGGCGGCATTCCACGCTTCTGCCCGCATCCAACCTTCGGCCTCGCCGAGTTTTATCGTCCGATGTCCGGTCCGGCCTATGCGCGTAAGCTCGCAGGGCGCATCGACCCGAAGCTGATCCGCAGCAGCACGACGGTCACTTCGATCGCGAGCGATCTGGGCGTCACGCTCTCGACGCCAACGGGCGAACACGCGCTTCAACCCAAACGCATCCTCCTCGCCACCGGCATTCGCGAAACGCCGCGATCGGCGCGCCTGGTTTCAGGCGATCGGCCGCTGCGCGTCATGACCACGGGTGCACTGCAGCGCATGGTTGCTGTGAGTCATCGTCTACCGTTCAGCCACCCGCTGATTGTCGGCACTGAACTTGTCTCATTTTCCGCTATCCTCACCCTGCGCGATTGCGGTGTCCGGCCCGTCGCAATGGTGGAGAGTGCCGAGCGCGTCCAGACGTGGCGTCCAGCACAGTCCGTGACGCAGACGTTCCTCGGCACGCAGGTACTGACTTCGCGGCGCGTGATCTCTATCAATGCCGCCAAGGACGATGCATCGCGAATGGAATCCGTGACGCTGGCCGACCCATCGGGCAACGCGTCGACACTGGCTTGCGATGCAGTGATCTTCACTGGCCGCTTCCTGCCGGAAGCATCCCTGTTGTCGGCACTTCCCCTTGAGCTGACCGACACCGGCAGCAATGGGCCTGCCGTAGACCAGTCCTGGCGGCTCGCCAATCCGGGAATTTATGCGGCCGGCAACGTCTTGCGCAGCGTCGAGACCGCCGGCTGGGCAGCGTCTGAAGGCGCAGCGGCAGCGAATTCAATCGCCGATGACCTGCAAGGGCGCGGTGCGCGGCCTGAGCGACGGGTGCCCGTCGGCGTGAGCGGCGCCATCAAGCTCGTCACGCCGTCGGCTATTTCGGTGCCCGGACCCGATCCTGGCCCCTTGCAGATGACTGTGCGTATGGCACGATCGGCCAGGGGCCGGATCACCCTCGATATGGACGGTAAGACCATCTGGCGCTCCGCAGTCATCACCGCGCATCCTGAAAGGCGGCTTCACCTGACACGCAATCTGCCAGACCTGAGTAAAGCCGCGCGGCTGACCGTCGGTTTCGACGAGGTGGCCGCTTGAGCCTTATCGCTGCCATCGATCAGGGCACCACTTCGACCAAGGGGCTGCTGGTCGCCGAAGATGGTTCGATGCGCAGCGTGGGCAGCGGCAAACACCGGCAGATGTTCCCACAGGCAGGATGGGTCGAGCACGACGGCGTTGAACTCCTCGCAAACGTTGTGCGCGCGATCGAGGATAGCGTGGCCGCCGGCGCAAAATCCCTCGCGTTCACCAATCAGGGCGAGACGGTGATCGCCTGGGACAAACAAACCGGGCAGCCGATCTGCAACGCCATTGTTTGGCAGGATCAGCGAACCGCCGACGAGGTCGAGCGCCTGCGCGCCGGCGGCGTAGAATCCGAGGTTCGGTCGCGTTCAGGATTGCCGCTCGATGCCTATTTCTCGGCCAGCAAGCTCAAATGGATACTCGACAAGGTGCCTGAGGCCGAGGCGCTGCAGCGCGCCGGCCGGCTCGGCCTCGGCACCAGCGACAGCTATTTCCTCCACGTCCTCACCGGTCGTTACATTACCGACGTCACGACCGCTGCCCGCACGTCTCTCATGAACCTCGACAGTTGCGCCTGGGACCAGACGCTGTGCCAGATCTTTGGCGTGCCGCTCGACCTGCTTCCTCAGATCGTCGAATGCGACGAGCCGATCGGCTCCGTCCGGGGCGCCGAACTGTCGGTGTCGGTGGTCGATCAGGTCGCCGCGCTCTACGGCCATGGCTGCCGTAAACCGGGCGACATGAAAGTTACATTCGGCACCGGGGCATTTGCCCTCATCCTCACAGACGGCCGGCCGACGGTGCCCAACACGGTCCACACGGCATGCTGGGGTGGACCCGCACACCGCGCCTACGCAGCCGATGGCGGCGTATACACCGCAGGCGCAGCAATCGAATGGCTGGTCCGGCTTGGGCTGTTGCAGGACGCAAGCGAACTCTCGGCACTGGCAGGTCCGTCTGCCGTCTCCAAGGGTGTGTGCTTTGTACCGGCGCTATCGGGTCTTGCCTGTCCGCATTGGGACCGAACGGCAACAGGCCTTTGGATCGGCCTCGACAGTGGGACCGAACGGCAGGACCTCATCAAGGCCGTGCTAGAAGGCATCGCTTTCCGCACCGTCGAGGTGCTCGAAGCGCTTGATCCGGATGGCACAGGCGGCTTGCTGTCCGTCGATGGCGGCCTGACGCGTTCGCGCTACTTCCTCGATTTCTTCTGCAATGCATCGGGTCGCGAGATCGTTGTCCCCGCTAATGATGAGCTTACGGCGTTCGGAGCAGCGCAACTCGCTGCAAAGAACACCATTCCAGTAAACCAGGCCGAGCAGACGATGATGATTCCGTCGGACAATAAGAGCATGGCCGAATGGCGCGATCGCTTTACAGTGGCTCGCCAGCGCTCGTCGGGCTGGCGCCGGTAGGCAAGACCAAGTCTAGCCGACTTGCGGCGCTGCGGGTTCGCTCTTCCTTAGATCCATCGCGCCCTTTAGCGTCAGGCTGTCCGGGTAGTGGCAGGCGGCGAGATGCCCACCGCCGATGTCGCGTAACGGCGGCACCATCTGTGCGCAAAGGTCCGTTGCGTAGCGGCAGCGCGTACGGAACCGGCAGCCCGACGGTGGATTCGCCGGGTCCGGACGCTCGCCCTCGAGCAGGATAGGCCGCAGCGGCGCGTCCGGATCGGGCTCGGGAACCGCCGACATCAAGGCCTCGGTGTAGGGATGCTTGGGACTGAAATAGACCTCGCGCGTCGAACCCATCTCGACGATCTGTCCGAGGTAGATCACCGCAACCCGGTCACAGACATAGGCGACCGCCGCCAGATCATGCGCGATGAACAGATAGGTGAGGCCGAGCGTCTGCTGCAACTCCGCCAACAGGTTGAGGATCTGCGCCTGGATCGACACGTCGAGCGATGAGATCGGCTCGTCGCACACCACGAGCGCGGGATTCAGTACAAGAGCACGCGCGATAGCGATGCGCTGTCGCTGGCCACCCGAGAAGGCGTGCGGGAAGCGATTCAGTTGGTCGCGCTGCAAGCCGCACTTTGCGGCGATATCGACGACGCGCTCATCCAATTCGCGCCGCGTCATGTGAATGCCCTTGGCCGCACCCGCAATTAGCGGCTCGCTCAGAATGTCGCGCACAGTCATGCGCGGATTTAGCGAAGCATAAGGGTCCTGAAATATCATCTGCATGTGGCGGCGAGCGCGCCGCAACTCGGCCTTGCCAAGCGCGGTGACCGGTATCGTACCTTCGTCGACATTGAGTGTGATCGTGCCCTCGGCCGGCTCGCGCCCGCGCAGCACGGCGAGACCGAGCGACGTCTTGCCAGACCCGCTCTCGCCTACGAGCCCTAGTGTTTCGCCGCGTGCCACTTCGAACGACACGTCGTCGACGGCGCTGACATGGCCGACGGTTTTGCTGAACAGGCCACGCGTCTTGATCGGGAAGCGGACCGAGAGATGCTCGACCTTGAGGAGGGGGGCAGTCACAGTGCGAGCTCCCGTTCGCCGTGGATGCATTCGACAGCGTGCTGACCGCTACTGAACGTCGGCGGCAGAGCCTGCGCACAGCGCGGCATGACGGCCACCGGGCAGCGCGGATGGAAGCGGCACCCGGTGGGCGGATCGAACACGCTCGGCATTGCACCCGCGATCGGCTGGATGCGGCGCGCGCGGTCGATGTCGCCGAGGCGCGGCACGGCATCGAGCAGCGCGCGCGTATAGGGGTGCGAAGGGTGGCGGAAGATGTCGCGCACCGGACCGGTCTCGACTATGCGGCCGGCATACATGATGGCGACGCGATCGGCGATCTGGGCGACGATGCCGAGGTCGTGCGTAATGAACAGGATCGACATGCCGAACTCACGCTGCAGCGAGCGAAGCAGGTTGAGAATCTGTCCCTGGATCGTAACGTCGAGTGCGGTCGTCGGCTCATCGGCAATCAACAGGCTCGGGCCGCAGACGAGGGCCCGTGCAATCATCGCGCGCTGACGCATGCCGCCGGAAAATTCCGTAGGAAACCGGTCGAGTGCGCCCTTGGGATCGGGGATGCCCACCTTGTCGAGCAGATCGGCCGCGCGGCTTCGCGCCTGCGCCCGTGACACATCCTCGTGCACCTCGACGACCTCGGCGATCTGCTGCCCGATGGTGTGGATCGGCGAGAACGAACTCATCGGTTCCTGAAAGATCATGCCCATGTGGCCGCCGCGGATCGCCTGGATCTGCGGACCACGCGTCGGGATCCGCGCGATGTCGGCACGAAAGCCGTCGCGCGCCTCGAGCAGGATCTCGCCCGAAACGATTTCGAGGTTGGCCCCAAGCAGCCGCATCAGCGAGAGCGCGGTGACACTCTTGCCCGAACCGCTCTCACCGACGAGTGCGAGAACTTCGCCGCGCCCGATCGTAAACGAGACATTCTCTGTGATCGGAATGATGTCGCCATCATTGTCGATGGCGATCGACAGGTTGCGGACGTCGAGGACGGGGGGTGAAGCGGCTACCGACATCATGATCTCGAATAGGGGTCGGCTGCGTCGCGCAGGCCGTCGCCGACGAAGTTGAACGCGAGCACCGCCACGATGACGAAGGCACCGGGGATCATCAGCCAGGGCGCCTGGTCGATGGCGCGGATGGATTGCGCCGAGAACAGCAGAACGCCCCAACTCTCCACCGGCTCACGAAGGCCGAGACCGAGGAACGACAGCGATGTCTCGGCCAACAGGATTTCCGGGAACGCAACCGAGGTGTCGACGATGAGATAGCTCATGAACGACGGCAAGAGGTGGCGCCGGATGATCCGCGCATCGGTGCAGCCGGATAGCCGGGCAGCCAGGACGAAGTCTTCGTGCCGCGTCGCGAGAAGCTTGCTGCGCACGGTTCGCGCCAGCCACGTCCAGCCGAGCAGCGATAGGATTGCGGTGATCGCGAGATAGGTCGCGATCGGACTCCAGTCCCGCGGCAACAAAGCTGCGAGCACCAGCCATAGCGGCAATGTCGGCACCGACCGGATGAACTCGATGACCCGCATCACGAGGTTGTCGAACCATCCGCCAAAATAGCCTGCCGCGCCACCGATGGCCGCGCCGAGGATGAACGATATCGCGACACCAACAAAAGCCACGCCGAGCGATGCGCGCGCCGCATGGATCGAGCGCGAGAAAATATCGAGGCCGGTAAAGTCGGTACCGAAGAGATGCACCGCCCCGTCGTCTGTGCCGAACAGATGGATGTCGCCGGGGATGACGCCGAACAGACGATACGGCGCGCCTTTTGCGAACAGGCGGATCGGGACAATCTTGCTCGTGTCTGCTTCATACGTCAGGCGTAGCGTAACTTTGTCGCGCACGCCTTTGACGCCATAGACGAAGGGCTGGTGGAGCTGCCCTTGCGAGTCGATGATCAACGGCATCTGGGGTGGGCCGAGCACGTATTTCGTGTCGCGCTGCCCCGGCGGATAGGGGCTGATGAACTCAGCAAACAGCGCACAGGCAACCAGCAGCCCGAGGATCACCAGGCCGAACAGTGCCATTTTGTGGCGGCGGAACTTCCACCACATCAACTGCCACTGGCTGGCGAGGTCGGGGCGACGAATCTTGCGTGCGCGCTTGAGGGGTACCGTAGGCACACTCGGGGCGTCGGTGACGGTCATGCGATCACTCCAGCCTAATTCGCGGATCGAGGAGAACGAGCAGGACGTCCGAAACGAACGTCCCGATGATCGTCAGCGCGCAGAAGATGAACACCATGGCGCTCGCAAGCAGCATGTCCTGGTTGAGCAGTGCATTCAGGAATAGCGGGCCCGTGTCGGGCAGTGCCAGGACGAAGCCGACGATCGGCGCGCCGGAGATCACGTAAGTCAGCCGCCAGCCGAGCGTCGACGCGATCGGGTTGAGCGCCAGCCGCACGGGATAGCGCAGCAGCAACTGCATCGGCGACAGGCCGCTGGCCTTTGCGGCGAGCACGTACATGCGGTCGAGTTCATCGAGCACCGCAGCGCGCATCGCGCGGGTCAGGAAGGCCGTGCCGGAGGTGCCGAGGACGAGAATGGGAATGGAGAGATGCGCGGCCAGGTCCTGGAACTTAGCCCAGCTCATAGGCGCGTTGTCGAACTGCGGCGAATAGAGGCCGCCGACGCTCCAGCCGAAATATTGTTGCGCCAGATAAAGCAGCACCAATGCGAACAGGAAATTGGGAATCGCGAGGCCGACATAGCCGATGATCGAAAAGGTATAGTCGGCAAATGAATAGCGGCGCACGGCGGAGTAGATACCGATGGGTATCGAGACGCCGTACATAAAGATCAGGGTCGTGAATGCGATGGCGAGGGTGAGCGGCAGCCGCTCGGAGATCACTTCGCCCACCGGGCGCCGCCAGCCGAAGCTGTAGCCGAAGTCGCCATGCAGGGCGTTCCAGACCCAGTTGACGTATTGGACGTGCCATGGACGATCGAGGCCGAGCATGTGGCGGGTAGCTTCGATCTGTTCTTGCGTGATGATGGCGCCGGCCGCCGCTTTGTGGGCGGCGTAGATCTCGGCGTAGTCCCCGGGCGCAGCCTGGATGATGATGAAGGCCACCAGCGAGACGAGCATCAGCGTCAAAGCCATGTAGCTCAGTCGTCGCGCGAGGAAGCTCACCATGGTGTCGATCGGCCCTGTGCGTTTCGCTCGAATGCGCGGGTAAGGCGGCCGGGGCTGCTGAGGCCCCGGCCAGATCGTCGACTACTGCTTGAACCACTGGTCCGGGCTGTAGGGATACATATAGCCGAAGTTGAAGTGGACCGTACCGGTTTCACCGAGCTTCGGATCGACGTTGTGCAGCTTGTTGCTGACCACCACCGGCTTGGGTAACTCGCCGATCGTTCCGATCAGGCTCATGTTCTCCTGATTGATACGGATCAGCTCGCGACCCACTTCCACATAGCGTTCGCTACCCGGCAGGAGCGTCTTCCACTCCGCCGCCAGTGCGAAGAGCTGCTTGGCCCAATCCGGTGGCTCTTCGCCCTCGGCGCCATTGCTCGCTTCCCACTGCCGCCACTGCACGCCGAACATCGGCGAGATGTCGGAGTAGTAGGGAATGTAGAGTTCGACATTGGCGATGAGCGTCGGCTCGTAAGGAACGTCCCACTCCATGTTGATGTCAGACTTGGAGGCCTTGGCATTCTCACGCGTCGCCTCGGAGGTGAGCTCCTTGGGGTTCACGTTGAGGCCGATGGCCTTCAGATAGTCCGTCATCAGCTTGACGAACTCGGCATTCGCGAACTGGCTGGAATATTCCCACAGGATCGTGAAGGGCGAGCCATCGGGGAAGGTACGGAAGCCATCGGCTCCCTTCTTCATCCCCATCTCGTCGAGCAGAGCCGCCGACTTCGCCGGATCGTAGTCGATCATGTAGGTATGATCTTCCGGTTTCTCGAAGCTCAGATCCGCCGGCATCGCCTGGCTGGGCGTACCGAGACCGAAATAGAGGACCTCGTTCATCTCGTCGCGGTTGATGGCGTGCGAGACGGCCTGACGGAAACGAAGGTCACCATAGACCGAGCGCAGTTTGGGATCGGCGTGGGTGATGTTGAAGGCGAGGCTGGCGCCGATCGAGCCGGCGGGCAGCAGCACCTTGTAGTTACCCTTTTCCTCGTTCTCCTTGAACGTGGGGTAGTTGGGCAACTCGTTACCCTGCGCCTTGAAGTCGATCTCGCCATTGAGAATGGCAAGAGCCTGCAGGTCGGCGGTCAGGAACCGCTCATGCACGCGATCGATATAGGGCAATTGCTGCCCCATCGAGTCGACCTTGAAGTAGTAGGGATTGGCCTTGAACTGACGCTGTTGTGTGTCGGGCACCGTCTCGACGAAATGGGCTTCAAGTGTCGGAACCTCGAGGGCAGCGGCCGACACCGTGCCGTCGTCATGCCACTTCTGATAGTAGTTGGTGAACCATTTCATCCAGTCTTCGAAACCCGCAGCCTTCGCGTCGGCGTCGGCATTGGGATTGTACTTAGGCATGAACTTTTCGAAGAAATGCCGCGGTGCAAACGTGCTGAAATACGAGCCCGACGTGGCCGCGTAGGTAAGGAAGCCCGGGAAGGGCGCATCGAAGCTCACCTCGACATGGGTCTCGTCGATCGCCTTGGCATGCGGGTTGACGCCCCATTCCTTGGTCGTCTCGGCATTGAGGTCCTTGTTCTGGATGATGTCTTCGAAGAAGAACACCACGTCATCGGCGGTGAAGGGCTGGCCATCGGACCACTTGTGTCCCTTGCGCAGCTCGAACGTGATCGACGTGTAATCGGCATTCCAGGTCCACGAGCGAGCGACGTTCGGGACGATGGTCTTAAGGTCGTCGGCGATGCGCACGAGCACGGCCTGGCGCCAGCTGAGGATGTCGGAGGTACCCGAGGTCGGGGCACGCGACGTGCCTTCGATAGTGCCGCCATAGACGCCGCATTCCTCGTAGGGGAGGATGATGAGCGGCTGCTCGGGCAGGCGGTCGGCGACGGCCGGCAGCCCGGCCCCCGCAAACAGCGGATTTTCGGTGAAGGTCAGCGAAACGCCGTCGGCCTTCGCTTCCTCGATTTCGGCCTGACCCTTGTACTGGCTGGACAGCTTCTCTGGATTGTCCGAGGTCGGACAGGCGGCGGCAAAGGCAGGCGCAGATACGGACGTCATGAGCAGCACGGCGAACGCCGCGGTGCGTCGCGTCCAGTGCTGGTAGGAACGTTGCATGGTTCGTCTCCCCGTTGGCAGCATCACACCCAAATGTTGGAAGTCGGACACTGCTGCTGAAATAGGATGACCAAACGGTCAACCTGTCAATGACCATTTGGCCACTGAGCATCCATTGCCCATGCTCGTGACATTGGTGTGAATGAGAAGGTCTGGCGTTGGATTAGGCGATGACAACGTCCACCCCCGCGCCGGCCAAAATCTCGGCAAGACCCGGGGACGGGGCCTTGTCGGTGACCAAGCGGTCAACCTCGACGGCCTGGCAGACCTGGAACAGGGCGTGACGCTCGAGCTTTGAACTATCGGCGAGGATCGTCACCTCGCGCGCACTGCCGATCATGGCGCGCGCCACATAGGCCTCATCGGCGTTGAAATCCATCGCCGCTCCCGCCTGACTCATAGCACCGATGGTAAGGACGACGTGGTCGGCATGCATGGCGGCGATCTGGTCGACGACCAGGGACCCCAGCACGTGCTGGCCCTCGGCAGAGTATTTGCCACCAAGCAGGTAAACGTCGCTGGGCGCGGGCGTATTGGAGAGTTCCGACGCAATAAGCGCGGAATTGGTGATCACCGTGAAGCGTCCGGCCTTCCCGAGTTCCTGGGCGAAATAGCCGGTAGTCGTACCCGAATCGATGAAGATGCTGTCGCCGGGCTGGAACAGTTGGGCGCCGCGCCGCGCAATCGCCAGCTTTTCGGCGCGGGCCGTAGCGCGGCGGTCATGCAGCGGGCTTTCGAGCGCCGTGCGAAAATCCACCGCGCCGCCATGCACTTTGCGCAGCACGCCGCGCTCGGATAGGACGGCCAGATCGCGCCGGATGGTCTCGTGCGAGATGTCCAGCATCGCTGCCAGTTCGTCGACGCTGGCCCGGCTTGCATCGCGGACAACGCTGGCAATGCGCTCACGGCGCTCGTCGGGTTTCATATCGGCCATGGATTGTTGCCTGTATGGTCATGTTGTGTCACTGGAATGACTATTCGGTCAACTTGGCCGTTTTGGACGCAGTGGACCTATGCCGTCAGCCGCCGACCACTTTCGTGCCCTACTCGCCGAGGAAGGCGCTCCGCCGCCGCCGGTTCTGGACGTTTTACGGGCCAGGCGAATCCTGGAGCGCACCGAAAATGTGCCCTTCTTCGCGCACAGCTACACCCTGATCCACAACCTGGATTACGGCCCCACAACCACTCGCGACTTGCTCGATTTTGCCTATACCCACGGGCTCGCCGGCCTTTGCCTCCATATCAACGACGGCGACGGCTCGTCGGTGGGCCGCATGACGGGCGCCGAACGCGAGGTCTTCCGCCGGCACATTGAGGGTCTCGGGCTGCGCCTTCACCTGGAGATCAGCTCCAGCGAGCGCGCGGAACTGGATCGCGTCACCGCCTGTGCACGCGACCTCGGCGTCGAAAACATCCGGCTCTATGCGCGTTACGAGGGGCCGCTGAGCAGCGTGATCGAACGCATCTATGCCGACATGTGCTACGCGGCCGAACTCGCAAACCGTCACGACCTCTGTATCGACTACGAGCAGCACGAAGACCTGCGCGCCTCCGAAATCGCCGACATTCTGAGGCGTGTCGGCGACCCGCGCATCAACGCTCTGTTCGACTACACCAACTCGTTGAACGCTCACGAGGAGCCGCTCGAAGCGCTCGCCATCCTCGCGCCCTACATCCGCCAGGTCCATATCAAGGGCGGTCGCAAGGTCGTCGAGGGCAGGGGCTGGGGCCAAATGGGCGTACCGCAGGGGAGTGCCGAGGACACGCTCCCGGGCAACCGCATGCTCTACGAACTGCTGATGCTCGGCGAAGACGCCCCGCAAGTCGTCTGCTTCGCGCTGGAGCAGGAGGTTGGCTACTACGCCCCGCCCTTCCGGCTGGAAGGCGAGGAAGCCGATCCGCACATCCAGTTCCGCGCGCCGAGTGAAACCCCGCTACCGGAAGCAAAAGCGCTGCCGCGTCATCTGCTCGACGAAATGCGATGGGCTATCCAACAAATCGAATGGAACCGCACCCTGGTGGCCCGCCTGCGCGAGATTTGTATGCTGGCGACCTAGATTGCCACCTACTTCACGGCGCCAACCACCACGCCCCTCGTCAGGGTGCGCTGGAAGATCAGGAAGAAAATGATCGTCGGGGACATGCCGAGTAGCGCGGCAGCGGCAGTGGTTGTCGGGTCTGATACATACTGGCCGCTAAGCACGCCCATCGCTACCGACACGGTCTGATTGTCGTTGGAGACCAGCAAGACCAGCGGCAACAGAAACTCGTTCCAGGTCCAGATGAAGAAGAAAACCGCGAGGACCGACAAGGTGGGACGCAGGATCGGCACCACGATCTGCCAGAGAATCTGCCACGAATTCGCGCCGTCGACTTTCGCGGCCTCGATGATCTCGCGCGGGAAGGCACCGAGCACGGAGGCCAGCAGGTAGGTGCCGAAAGCGCTCTGCAGCACGGAGAAGACGATGATGCAGGCGGTGAGCGAGTCGAACAGCCCCACCGACTTCGCCATCAGATAGAGCGGATAGACCAGCGCTTCCTGCGGGATCATAATACCGATCAACAGCAGCACCAGCAGCGGTCCGCCGAACTTTACCCGGCCGATGCCAATCGCATAGGCATTGAGCAGGCTGAGCAGTACGCCGAACACGGCGACCGAGGCGCTGAGAATGGTCGAGTTGATGAGCTTGCGCGTGAAATCCACGTGGCTCCAGAACTTGCCGAGCGCTTCGAGCGTAAAGCTTTGCGGTATGCCGAGAGGCCCGTGCGCTGCATAGTCGGCTGGTGTCTTGATGGCGTTCGACAGAGCCAGAACGAACGGGAAGACGAAGGTGAGCAGCAGCGCAACCAGCGCCAGCATCACGATCCAGCGTCCCGGCCCACGAGAACTGCGTGCTGCAGGCGCTCGTGACTTGAACGTGGCAACGCCAGGGAGAGCGGCAGTCGTATCGGCCATCACGCGTCTCCCTGCGCTTGCCGCGCCTGCACGCGCAGAAAGATGATGCCGAGCACGATCGTCATGAGCATCTGCACCGTCGTCATCGCCGCGCCGTAACCGACACGGAAGGTCGAAAAGAAGTGGTAGTAGGCGAAGTAGCTCGGCACGATCGTGGCATCGTCCGGCCCGCCTGTGGTCAGTACGAATACCGGCCCGAACACCTTGAGGGCCGCAATGGTGGTGGTAAGGCCCACCACGAAAATCTCGGGTTGCAGCATCGGGATGGTCACCGACCAGAAGCGCTGGAACCAGTTGGCCCCGTCGATCTCCGCCGCTTCGTAGAGTGAAGGGTCGACACGCGCCAGGCCGGCCATGAAGACGACGAGAGCATAGCCGAGCTGCAGCCACACCATCACCGCCATCACCGAGGGCAAAGCGAGGTACGGGTCACCCAGCCAGTTCTGCGCCAGGCTCTCGAGCCCGATAGATTTGAGGATGCCGTTGAGCGCGCCGATAGGATTGAGAATCCAGCCCCACAGCACGCCGGCCGCCGAAATCGGCAGGATCTGCGGCAGGTAGAAACCGGCACGGAAGAAGCTCGACCAGCCCTGCCCGAAGCGTGCGCTCACATAGTCGAACAGCACGGCCGCCAGAAACAGCCCGAACACCGTGGGGATGAGGGCCATGGCAACGACAAACGCCGCAGTGTTCTGCAGCGACGCCCAGAACGCGTCGTCATTGAGCAGTTTGGCGTAGTTGGCAAAGCCCACGAATTTCGGGACGCCTACGCCCTTCCAGTTGAGCAGGCTGATGCCTGCATTCATGAAGGCCGGGATCAGCACGACAACGATGAAGCCGAGCAGGCCCGGCAGCAGGTAAAGAAAAGCACGTGGCACGACCACTGGTGCACGTGCGGACTGCGCTGACATTGCCGCGAACTCCCCGCCGAAACGTGCAGGGCGGATTGACCGCCCTGCACAGGATCAAACTCTATTGCGACTCGTACGCCTCGTCATAGGCATCCTTGATACGCTTCGCGAACTCCTCTGGCGTAATCGTCTTGCCGATCACGGCCTGGGTCGACTTGAGCATCAGGTCGTAAAAGCCCGGCACGGGCCAGTCGGGGTAAAAGCCGAGGCCGTCCTGAGCAACGAGCTGGTTGAACAGCTTCGCATCCTCGTTACCAACCGGATCAGTGATCTTGGCCGGGTCGGCCGCCACCGGCAGGCCACCGGAATTGCCGAGCAGCGCCTGGTTCTCTGGGCTGAGGGTGATGCCGATGAAGTCGTAGGCGAGGTCCTTGTTCACCGCGCTTGTCGGCACAATCCAGATGTTGCCGGTCGAAGCCGGTGAGATGGTGTTGCCCGGGAACAGGAACTTGCCTGTCGGGAAGTCGAGCTTGCCAAACGCGGTGCTGTACCATGTACCAGTCACGACCATCGGCGCGGTGCCCGACTTGAACAGCCCCGCCATGTCGTCGGCCTTGAGCGCGGTTGCGTCCTTGGAGATGTAGCCTTTGTCAACCCACTCCTGAAGCTTCTGGCCGGCATAGAGGAACGGTGACTCGTCCAGCGGCGCCTTCAGGCCCTGGAAGTTCTTGACCCACTGCTGGTCGGCCTTCGACAAGGCAAACAGATACATCAGGTGCTGCGCAGGATAGTCGTTGGCCGCTTCGGCAATCGGCGTGATGCCCTGTTTGGCGAACGTGTCGAGCGCCGCTTCGAAATCGGCCAGCGTCGCGGGGATCGCAACACCGGCTTTCTCGAACATCGCCTTGTTGTAGTAGACCGAGACGAACTCGCCATAATCGGCAATGCCCACCAGCGGGCCTGAACCGTAGATGCCATTGGCATCGTAGCGACCAAGCTGCGTCGATGCATCGTTGAGGATCTTGTCCCAGCCACGCTCCTTGGCGACGTCATCGAGCGGCGTCATGAGCCCCTGCGATGCGGCGAGGCCGGCAACGCCGTTGCCCTTGTTGTATTCGAGCAGATCGGGCGCCTGATCCGAGTTGAGGATCATGTTGCCCGATTTCACGATCTGATCGAACGTCTTGAGTTCGAACTGCACCGTGACGTCCGGATGCATCGTCTTGAACTCTTCGAGCGCCTGAGCCCAGGCGATGCCCATCGCGCTGTCGGGCTGCTCGTACCACCAGATCTTGAAGGTCTTGTCCTGCGCCATCGCGGCGCCGGTGCTCAATGCGACGGTCGCCAGCAAGGCTACCGCCAGTTTGGATAGTCGGCTCATGCTCGTCTCCTCCAGCGGACCGTTGTCCTCCCTTGTGCCGGCATGCGGTCCGCGTGTTTCCCCGGCTCGGGATTTCAGTTCTCAGGCGACCGCGACGAAGTCTCCTCCGCGCGCGTCCTTGAGATAGTTGAGCGCCCGGACCTGTCCGGTCATTTCGAGCGCGTCGCGATAGACTGGATCGTGCCAGCCTTCGATATCGATAGAGCCGCTCCAGCCTGCGAGGCGAAGCTCCGAGATCACGTCCACCCAGTTTGTGTCGCCGAAGCCTGGAGTGCGCATGAACACGAAGCGCTCCTTGCCGAAGACGCCGTGTTCCTTGATCACCTCCCAGCGCACGGTCGCGTCCTTGCCATGCACGTGGAAGAACTTGTGCGCCCACTTCCTGATCTGCGGCAGCGGGTCGATGAGATAGACGAGCTGATGGCAGGGCTCCCATTCGAGCCCGATATTGTCGTCCGGCGTTTCGTTGAACATCAGCTCCCAGGCATCCGGATTGTGCGCGATGTTCCAATCGCCGGTCGCCCAATTGCCGTCCATCGCGCAATTTTCGAAGGCGATGCGGATGCCCTTGTCGGCGGCGCGCCTTGCGAGTTCGCTCCACACCTCGCGGTACCGCGGCAGGGACTCTGTGAGCGGCTTGTTGCGGATTCGCCCAGTGAATCCCGCAACAGTCGTTGCGCCGAAGTGATGGGCGTTGTCGATGCAGTCCTTCCATCCCTGGAGGGTCTGGCGGTCCATCTCCTGGTCCTCTAGTGGATTGCCGAACATCCCGATCGTCGAGATCGTAATATCGCGGTTGCCGATCGCCTCAAGGCAACGCTTTCCCAGTTCGGCCAGATTCTGTCCGTTGGTGGCCTGCCAGAAGAACGGCTCGAAGCTCTCGAAGCCGAGATCGGCGACTGCCCTGATGTTCTGCTCTGCGTTGCCCTCGGTCGCCTTGACCATGGTTCCGATACGGATCGATTTTGCGGGGTCGGTCACGGCTGTTCCTTAGGCTGCAATGAGGACACGCTGCTGCGTGCGCGCGCTTTCGATGGCTGCGAACACCATGGCAAGGCTCTTGATGTTGTCGGTGCCGGCGGTCTCTGGTGGACGCCCGGCCTCGATTGCATCGAGGAACTCGGCGATGACGCTGGCATGGCCGTGCGTTTGGGAGGGATGCGGCGGGGGAGAAACCACCGCATCCCGCAGCGGCCGCAGGAAGCCGCTGTTGTCTGCAATTTCCTTGAGCTGGAAACGATCGGCTCCATCCCAGAGCAGCGTTCCGGTCGTACCGACGATACGCCACGCGCTCTCCCAACTGGTGGGGGCGCCTTCGGCAACCCACGAGCCACGGTAGGTGAACACGATATCGCCGGAGAACTCGAAGATGGCATTGGCCGCGGCGCCGTGGCGATACCACGAGCCGCGCGGATTGCTGGACTGGCAGTAGACCGCCAGCGGCTCCGCGCCGGACATGAAGCGGGCCGCATCGAGCGTATGAATTGCCATATCCAGTAGCAGGACATCGTCCATCTGCTCCCGAAAACCACCGAAATGCGCGCCGATAAAGAAGTCCGCATGGAGCGCGGTGAGTTCTCCCAATGCGCCGCTTTCAACTGTCGCGCGAATGCGCCGCACCCCATCGATGAAGCGCCGGTTCTGCACGACCGCATGCACGCGGTTTGCACGTTGACTCGCGCTGACGATTTCGCGCGCGTCCTCCAGCGATACCGCCATTGGCTTCTCGGTTAGCACGTGACACCCGTGCGACAGTGCAGTCGTCACAACCTCACGCCGCGCCGCGGGCACAACGACATCAAACACCACGTCGGCCCGGGTTCCCGCCAGAACAGTGCCGAGGTCGGTCCCGACGGTCGCGCCGGTCAAACCGAAGGCGTCGCGCATGCGTTCGGCCGCAGCGCGATCAATATCGACCAGCCCGACCATCAGCACCCGCCCCTTTAGCTCCGGGGCTTCAGCCAGTGCAGTGAGCCAGCCTTTCGACATGGCACCGCACCCGGCTAGCACGGCTCGGAATACCAAGTGATCCTCCCCACGGTCGGTCTGCAATCTGTGCTGCATTGCGCCCGTAAACGTTTACGAACGTGCGCCGGAATCGTTTACGAGTCAATTGGCACGACTGGGCCCGCCATATAGGAGTGCACCAGGCCATCGGGAGAGAATGGGCGGCATGATCGGGATTAAGCGCCTGGCGCAACATCTCAATATCTCGATCGGCACAGTCTCGCGGGCTCTAAACAACCGTCCAGACGTGAAAGAGGAAACCCGCAAGCGCGTCCTCGAAGCGGCGCGTGAATTGGGCTACGTGCCCAACCAGTCCGGCCGCAGCCTGAGGCGCGGTGAAACTGGTGTCATCGGCTTCGTGATGCAAACCGGCCACGACATCACGGCGCAGGGCGACACTTTCTTCATGAGCGTGTTCGACGGCGTGCAGACTGTTCTCGGCCGCCACCACCTCGATCTCGTCGCACTGCTCTGCTCGTCCGATGAGGATGCCGACGACTACCTGCGGCGCATGGTGTCGCGCGGCTTCGTCGACGGCCTCATCATTTCAGCGACCCAGCACGTAGATCATCGCATCGAATATCTCGCCGAACACAAGGTGCCCTTCGTCGCGCTGGGCCGCAGCACGACCGATGCTGGACAACCCTGGCTCGATTCCGATTTCGCGGGCATGGCTCGCCTGGGTATCGATCGTCTCGTCGGTCTCGGTCACACGCGCATCGCCATCACCCTGCCGCACGACGACGCGAACCTGGGTTACGTTTTTGAAGAGGCCGCAGGCGAAGCATTGCGCCGGCACGGTCTGGCGCTCGATCCCGCTGTGACCTTCAAGTTCCTGCCGACCGAAGCCGGCGGCTACGATCTAGCCCGGCGCATCCTTTCGGCCTTGCCGCGTCCTACGGCGATCATTTCGCTTGGCCACCAGAACGCGACGGGTCTCTATCGGGGTCTTACCGAAGCAAATTATCTGCCGGGCCGCGATATCGCCGTCATCGGCCGCGAGAGCCCGCAATCGCAATATCTGTCGCCGAGCCTCACGCGCTTTAGAGAGGATCTGACGGGACTAGGTATCGCGCTGGGTGAAGCATTGTTGGCTTCGATCCCACGATTTGCGCATCTCTATCCAGTCGGAACAATGCGCAAGATCTGGCCGGTTGAACTGGTGGCCGGAGAGAGCGATCAACCGCGGCAAGTGCGCGAGGCGTAGTCTGGGCCGACCGAACTGGCCGGCCCAGTTGTTCGGCTATTGCGCGAAGCCGATGTTCTCCATGTGAAGGCTCAGCGTCGGCGTGATGGCCGAGCCCACGACATTCTTGTTCATCAGGTAGTTGACCGTCTCATAGTGGGCGAACACCAGTGGGGCGTCCTCGGTCACCTTGCCGCGAATCTGGCGGTAGATGTCCTTACGCTCCTTCATGTCGACGCTTGCCGCGGCCTTGTCGATGAGAGCATCGACTTCTGCGTTGGAGTATTTCGTCGTGTTGACCGGTCCGCCGGTCTTGAGAACCAGCGAGTAGAAATTGTCCGGATCGATCGAGCGCTCCTGATAGGCGCTGGTAATCTGGTAGGTGCTGTTGACGAAGCCATCGTACCAGATCGAGACATCGACCGGCTTGATCTGCATGTCGATACCGATGGCCTTGAGCTGCTCGCGCACGACCTGACCGGTTTTCAGCAGTTCAGGATATTGCGGCAGGCCGAGATACTCGACCGTAAGGCCGCTGGCATAGCCGGCCTCGGCCAGCAGTGCCTTCGCCTTCTCGATGTCCTGAGACCCGGCAAAGATGCCCTCCTCGTCATACCAAGGCGAGCCCGTCGGCATTTCGATCTTGCCGTCCTCGCCCGTGCCCGAATAGGCAACGTCGCGAATGTCGGCGCGATTGATTGCGAGAGCGACGGCCTGGCGGACCTTGACGTTGTCAAAGGGCGGCAGGCTGGTGTTGAGCGCGATGTAGTCGGGAATGCCCGCCACCGGGCTCGTAATGTAGGTGAACCGCGGATCGTTGCTCAGCGCCGGCACCTGCGGCAGCGGGATCGCGTCGGCCCAATCGAGCTCACCGGCAGAGAGCGCATCAATGCGGCTCTGGTCGACGAGCAGGAAGCGGAACACCACGCTGTCGAGATGCGGCAGGCCGGCCTTGAAGTATGTCGGGTTCTTCTCGAGCGTCAGGTGATCACCTTGCACCCATTCGACGAACTTGAACGGGCCGGTACCGACCGGATTGCGCGCCGGGTCACCACTCTCGATGGCCTTCTGGTTCACAATTTGGCCGTTCGTCGCGAGGTTGTTGAGGAAAGGACCGAATGACGATTTGAGGTGGAACACGGCGACTGCCGGATCGGTGGCATCGACGGAGTCGATCTGTGCATAGAGCCCGGCATAGGCGCTGGCCGTCGCCGGATTGAGGATACGCTCGAAGCTGTACTTCACATCCGCCGACGTGAATTTCTCGCCATTGTGAAACGTCGCATTGGTGACGAGGTTGAACTTCCAGGTCTTGTCGTCGACCTGCTCCCAGCTTGTTGCGAGGTCGGGCACGAAATTGCCCGCAGTATCGAAATCGAGAAGCTTGGAGAAGATGCCTTCATAGACCTGGGCCCCCGTGTAGATGGTCGACACGGCCGGATCGAGCATATCGGGCTCGCCCGTCAATGCGGCGCGCAGTGTGCCGCCATCCTTGATGGCCTGGGCCATGGCTGCGGTACCGAAGAAGCTGACGGCAAGGCCGAGCGAAGCGACTGCGAGTGTGCGCATGATGCGTTGCCCGAGCCTTGGTTGATGAAGCAAAGTGGTGTGCATGACGTTCCCCTTGTGTGACTGTTTGAACTAGGCGGAGACACTACGAACGAAGTCGATAAAGGCGGCATTGAACGGGTCGGGCGATTCCCAGAGGCAGGCGTGACCACCTGGCACGGTCTTCCACTTGGCGCGGGAAATGGCCTGCTGCAGTTTCTTGGAGAGCCGCACCGGAATGAGGATGTCTTCCTCGCCGGCGAGCACGAGCGTGGGTACGTTGATGTCGCCGACACGGTCGGTTGCATCGTGCGTCTGAATTACGGAGAGCTGTGCGAGATAGGTCGGGACGTCCTGGTCGAGTGCGGCCATTGCGGCGGCGAACTCGGCGGCATCTCCCGGACGATCTTCGAAGAAGGGCCCAGTGAAAGCCCAGACTGCGACGTCGCGCATGACGAACGGCACGCTGACCTTTTGCGCTAGGTCGGCCCAGAAGGCGAACATTGTCTGGCAGAAGGCGTCGGGCTTGCCGTACGTGCAGGCGAGGGTCAGCGACTTGAGGTCGCCGGGATAAGCGATGGCATATTCCTGTGAGATCATGCCGCCCATCGACACGCCCATGAGATGGAAATTCCTAAAGCCGAGCTTGTCCACCAGCGCCTTGGCGTCGGCAGCCATCTGCTTCGAAGTGTAGGGGCCGGCAGGACGATCAGACTTGCCGATACCGCGATTGTCGAAGCGCAGAACGCGGAAGCCGGCATCGACCAGCGCCGGGATCTGGAAGCCCCAGGACTGCAGATCGTCGGCAAGACCGTTGATGAGGACGATGGTTTCCCTGGCTGTTTCAGCGCCATCGATCTCGTAGTTAATCGTGATTCCGTTGACGTTAGCTGTTGGCAAACGAGCCTCCTTGAGAGGGTTGGCGAGGACGTGGAATGGCGGCGAGAAGCGTGCGTGTGTAGTCGTGTTGCGGCGCTGCCATGATGGCTTCGGTCGAGCCGGCTTCGACGATCTTCCCGCGATACATGACAGCGATGTCGTGGCTCACATGCTCGACCACGCCGAGATCATGCGTGATGAACATGGCGGCCACGCCGAGATCATTCTGTAGGTCCATGAACAGGTTGAGAATCTGCGCCTGGACGCTCATGTCGAGCGCGCTGACCGGCTCGTCGGCGATGATCAGCTCCGGTTCGCTGGCGAGCGCGGCAGCGATGCCGACGCGCTGGCGCTGGCCGCCGGACAGGTGCGCCGGGAGGCGGTTGACGAGCGTAGGGTTGAGACCCACGCGATCGAACAGCGCACGCACGCGACCGTCACGATCGGCGGACGTACCGATGCCGAAACAGTCGAGTGACTCACGTACGCTGCGGCCCACCGGCCAGCGTGGGTCGAGGCTCCCGTAGGGGTCCTGGAACACTGGTTGCACGCGACGGCGAAACTCGGCGCGCGCCCGGCCGCGCAGTCCGGCGACTTCAGCGCCATCGAAGCGAATGCTCCCGCTGTCCGGGCTCGCGAGACCAAGTACGCAGCGGCCGAGTGTCGACTTACCGCTGCCGCTCTCACCCACGAGGCCCAGCGTCTTGCCGCGCTCGACCTGGATCGAAACGTCGTCAAGTGCCGCCACCGCTTTGCGGCCCCAGCCGTTCGAAGCATAGGTCTTCCGCAGATTGTCGACGCGCAACAGTTCAGCCATTAGCAGCCTCCTGTGCGATGCGGAGACTCTCGACGCTCCATTCTGTCGGTACCACCGGCAGGCGCTGCCCGCGCGGTGCGCCGGCAGGACGGGATGCGACTAGGGCGCGGGTGTAGGGATGAGTCGGCGCGGTCAGCAGCGTTGGTGCATCGGCCACCTCGAGCAGCCTGCCGCCATACATCACGCCGACACGGTCGCACACCATCGAGACGACGCCGAGATCGTGCGAGATCAACAGGACCGTCGTGCCGTGTTCGCGACGCAGGCGATCAATGAGCTGCAACACCTGCGCCTGGATCGTCACGTCGAGCGCCGTCGTCGGCTCATCGGCGATCAGCAGCTTCGGATTGTTCGCGAGTGCCGCGGCAATGACGATGCGCTGGCGTTGACCACCGGAAAAATGATGCGGAACATCGTTATAGCGAGTGGCGGGTTCAGGGATGCCGACCTCTTGCATCAGCGCGATGGCTTGCGCCTTCGCTTCGCGCGCGCCAACACTGCGATGGGCGCGAACAGTCTCGGCTATCTGGTCGCCCACCGGCCATGTCGGATCGAGACTGGCGGTTGGATCCTGGAAGATCATCGCAACTTCATCGCCGCGCATCTGCCGCAAGGCTGCGTCATTGAGGCCGACGATCTCGCGACCGTTGATGCGGATGCTTCCCCTGACATCGGCATTTGAAGGGAGGAGCCCCATCATCGCATTGGCCAGCGTACTCTTGCCGCTACCGCTCTCGCCAACGATGCCGAAGAACTCGCCAGGCTCGAGCGCGAATGACACCCCGGTAACTGCGGGTGCCGGTTGTACGGCGTCTCGGGTGCGGAAGGTAATGTTGACGTCGTCGAGGTCGAGAATGGCGCTCATTCGGCCACCCCTTGCGGATCGATGATCCGGCGCAGACCTTCGCCAAGAAAGGTGAAGCCGAGTACGGCGACGACAATCGCGAGGCCGGGATAGATTTCGACCCACGGTGCCTGGATTAGCACCTCCCGCCCCTCGGCCAGCATGCCGCCAAGTGAAGGTGTCGGCGGCTGCGTACCGAGACCAAGAAAGCTCAATCCCGCCTCAAGCTGCAGTGCAAAGGCGCTGAGCACCGAAGCCTGGACGACGACCGGCCCGATGGCGTTCGGCGCGACATGCCCGACGAGGACCCGTAGGTGACTGGCGCCGCGCGCGCGAGCGCCCGCGACAAAATCGTTGCGCGAAATGATCAGCGCGGACGTGCGCATCACTCGCGCAAGGATAGGCAGATAGATCACCGCGATCGCTATCGCCGCGATCACGCTGCCCGGCCCGAGAATGGCGATGAAGGTCACCGCCAGCAGCATCGCGGGAAACACCAGGATCAGATCGAGCGCCCGCGAGATGCCACCGTCGGTCCAGCCACCAAAATAGCCGGCGAGCAATCCGAGCGGAATGGCCAGAACAAGCGAGCCGACGACCGCCGACACGGAGACTGCGAGACTGGCGCGCAGGCCGAAGATGACGCGGCTGAGCACGTCGCGTCCCAGCGCATCAAGTCCGAATAGGTGCTCGGCGGATGGCCCGCCGAGTACGTTGCGTGGATCGATCGTCTCCGGGTCGTAAGGCGCGATGAAGGGCGCCGCGACGGCTACAAGGGCAAGCGTGAGCAGAATGCCGCCACCGAGCAGCATGAGCCGGCGTGCCATCCGCTTTGGCGAGGCTGCGGGAAAGGTGCCGGTGCTCGCGACCACCGTGGTCATCGTGCGCCGCCGTCTGCCGTACGCGGATCGAGCCAGGTAACGAAGAGGTCGGTGATGAGCGACACCATGATGAAGATCGACGCGATGGCAAGCACGCCCACCTGCACCACCGGGTAGTTCCGCTGGTTGATTGCGGTCACGATCAGCCGACCGACACCCGGCAAAGCGAACATCGTCTCGACGATGATTGCGCCACCCAGAAGCACGCCGACCTGGATGCCGATGACGGTCACGATCGCGGGACCGGCATTGCGTAGGGCGTGGCCGAAAACGATGCGGTTCTGGCTCACACCTTTGGCGCGGAGGAACGTGATGAAGGGCCGATCTAGAACTGCGACGATCGCACCTCGCGTGGTCCGCAAAATATATGCTGCTTCACCCGCCGCGAGTGTCAGGACCGGAAGCGCCATGTAGCGCAGGTTGGCGATCGGATCGGCTGCAAATGGCATGTATCCGGAGGGCGGCAACACCATCAGCGTCGCCGAGAATAACAGGACCAGCATGATCCCCAGCCAGAAATCGGGTACACTGATGCCGAACACCACAAAGCCCTCGGTGAGTGCACGCGTGACGGGGCTGCCGATTGCAGCCCGGATCCCGAGCGGCACGCCCACGAGAACGGCGAGCAACATCGAGAGGGCGGTGAGCTCGAATGTCACCGGCAGGCGCTGCATGAGCAGTTCGCTCAGCGGCGCGTGCGAAACAATATCCTGGCCCAGGTCGCCGCGCAGGAGTGCGCCCGCCCATGTCAAATACTGTTCGAACAACGGCCGATCGAGGCCCAGCTGCGTTCGCAATAGAGTGACGTTCTCCTCGGTTGCGCGAAAGCCGAGCATAGTGCGGACCGGGTCGCCGGGTATCAGCCGGATAATCAGGAAGACGACGATGCTCATGACGAACAGCATCGGGATGGTGAGGAAAATGCGCCGCAGGATGAAGACCAGCTGGCGGCTCATGCTCAACGCCCGCCCGACGTATCGTCGTGCTTCGCGCGATCGGCGAGCTTGCGAATGAGTGCCTCTGAGATGGCGAAATGCCGTGCCGCGATGTCGGCGGCAGCGTCGCCACGCCCTTCGGCCACCGCCGTGACCAGGTGGGCATGCTGCGTCATTGCGGTACGCCGCGCTTCGTCGGAATACGGCTCGGCGCCGAGGTTAAGGGTTATCTTGGCGCGCAGGTCGGTCGAGATCCCGACGAGAACCGGATTGTGCGTTGCCTGAGCAACCGCCAGGTGCAGCGCCGTGTCGGCGCGGCGCGAGGCGTCGCGGTCGATTGCATCCACATAGGCCCGCACGGCGGCTTTCAGGATGGCGATGTCTTCAGCGGTGCGGCGCGCCGCGGCCGTGCGCGCAATCAAAGGTTCCACCAGCGTCCGCGCATCGAAGATGTGTTCGAACTCGCTCCAGTGCGCGACGAGTTGTCGTCGAACGTGCTTCGCCGACTCAGGCCCCCAGTCGGCGAGCACGAAGTAGCCGCCCTTCCGGCCCCGGCGAACCTCGAGATAGCCTTGCTCTGTGAGCTGCTTGAGCGCATCGCGGATCGACGTACGCGAAACACTAAGCATAGCTGCGAGATCGCGCTCAGTCGGTAGTTGCTGGCCTGCGATATAGACGCCGAGGCCGACGGCGGTCACCAGCCGGTCGACCACGTCGTCGGCCACCAGGCGCGGGACGATGGGCGCGGCCCACCTGGCCCCGAGCGCCGATGGCGCGGCTTCGGCGGACGGGAAGGCTTTCGCGGCTGCGTAGCGGGCACTCATGGTGTTTCGCCCGCAGGATCAAACCGCATCAGGATGAAGCGCGCGAGCGTCTTTGCGGCATCGATGATGCTGCGAAGCTCAACCGCCTCATCTATGCCGTGCATATTGTGCGCGACGGCGCCGTAGCAGACGGCGGGAATACCGGCCTCGTTGAGATACGTGCGTGCGTCTGTCGTGCTGCCGAGGCTGTAGACCGCCGGGTCGTTGCCATGCGCCGCGCGATGCGCGGCGGAGAGATCCCGTACCAGTGTCGTATCATGCTCGAGGAGGTAGCCCTGGGCGCGAAAGCCCGTGAGGCGCACCGTCGGCGGAATGGCAAAGCCCGACGTCTCGGAGAAACTGCGGATGACGTTACGAACTTCGACCTCGGCGCGCTCCGGTGTCCAGGCGCGGGGATAGCCGATGCGCAGACTGAACACAGCGTGCGATGCCACACTCGAGGTCCAGTCACCGGCATTGATCTTGCCGATATTGAGCGCATAGGGGTTGCGATTGGATGGCATGCTCGGCTCGGGCCACCCTCGGCCGATCTCCTCTGACCAATGGCTAAGCCGCTCGACGAGTTTGAGGCCCAGATCGATGGCGCTGCTGTGCGCCGTGGCGTCGTGCGCGTGCCCGGCCTGCGCTGCGATTTCGGCATCGACCCACAGCACCCCGACGCCTCCGACTAGCAAACCTAGGTCCGTGGGCTCGAGCAACACGACTTCGTTCGCGGTGACCTTGTGGTCGGTAACGGAACGCAACGTGCCGTTGCCGGTGCACTCTTCCTCGATGACCGCGATAAAGCCGAGCCGATGTTTGGCAAACAGATCCGGTTTCACGTCGCGCAGGGCCCGAAGCGCGAGCGCACCGACGGCCAGACCGCTTTTCATATCGGCAGCGCCGCGCCCGAACATCTTTCCATCACGGCGGGCCGGCGCGAAGGGCGGGGTGGTCCACAACTGCGGTGAATCCGCGGGCACGACGTCGATATGCCCATTAAGCAACAGGTCCAGGTGGCCGTCCCCGAGGGTTGTTGCCAGCACCTGAAACCGATCCGGCGATGCGACTTCGTGCGGCACGGCTATGCCCGCGCTCGGGTGCGAAACGTGCCCGTTGGCGAAAGGCAGGCGCCTCACCGCGAGACCGAGCGCCACCATTTCCGATGCAAAAACCTCGAGCGCGCCCTGTTCACGGCCCGCGGTACTTGGCGAGCGGACGAGGGCTTCCAGAAACGCGAACGCGCTCTCGGCATGAGCTTCGATAGAGCCGTCCAGCGTGGCCATCCGTCCCCACAAATATGGTCTAGAACACAGACCATATCGTCGGGGTATTCGATCTGCCAAGCGGATTCATTTGTTCTAGGAGACCCCTGCTGAAAGTTCGTATTTGTCAGGGATCGTGATTAAATGACGACTAGATTGCTAGAATTTTGCGCTTTGCCGGCGCGGCATGGAGCCCCTTGGCGCTAATCTGCCCATCTTTGTCACAGTCGTTGACAAACTACCCGCGCGGTGGAACGGTCCCTCCAGCAGCGTTCAACGTGACGCCGCCAACAGGGGAACATCATGAACAAGATCACCCGGCGGTTTTTCCTCGGGGCTTCCGTAGCAACAATCACAATTGCGGCGACAGGGGTTCGCACTTTCGCCGCGGCACCGGCCGGCGAAGCGCCGATGCTCAAGGCGCTCGTCGACGCCGGCAGCCTGCCGGCGCTGGCCGACCGTCTGCCCAAGAACCCGATGGTCGTCACGCCGCTCAGGGAAGTCGGCACCTACGGCGGGACCTGGAACTCGACCATCGTCGGCGGCGGTTCGCTGTCGATGCTGTTCCGCTACCAGGCCTACGAGCCGCTGGTGCGTTACAATCCGGAATGGACCGGGATCATTCCCAATGTCGCCGAGTCCGTTACCGGCAACGAGGCCGCGACCGAGTTCACCTTCAAGCTGCGCGAGGGCCACAAATGGTCGGACGGGCAGCCCTACACCACCGACGACGTGATGTTCTGGTACGAGGACGTGTTCACCAATCCCGACCTCGAAGTCACCAACCAAGATCACCTGATCCAGGGCGAGGACAAGGCCGTCTTCACCAAGATTGATGAGACGACATTCAAGGTCACGTTCAAGGAGTCGAACGGGCTGTTCCTGCTGCTGCTCGCCTGGGCCGATGTGGATCAGACCACACGCTTCCCGAAGCACTATCTCAGCCAGTTCATGCCCAAGTATAATCCGGACGCCGACAAGTTCGCGACCGATGCCGGGCTCTCGGGCTGGGTGCAGATGTTCCAGAAGAAATCTGGCGCCGCACTCGAGGACGATTTCTTCACCAACTCGGAAATCCCGGTTCTGCATCCGTGGAAGATGAAGGTCGCGCCCGGCGAAAGCACCGAGCACGCCATTGCGGAGCGCAACGCCTACTATTTCAAGGTCGACACCTCCGGCAACCAACTGCCCTATCTCGACGGCATCGACTACGTTCTCGTCGCCGACGCGCAGGTGCTGCTGCTCAAGGTGCTGCAGGGCGAGATCGATCTGCTCGACCAGTATATCGGCACCCCGACCAACAAGTCGGTGCTGTTCGATGGGCAGGAGAAGGGCAACTATCACTTCTACACGACGCTCTCGACCCAGCCAAACGAGATGGCCATCTGCTTCAACATGACCCATCCCGACAAGGTCAAAGCAGAACTCTATTCCAACAAGGACTTCCGAGCTGGCATCTCGCACGCCATCGACCGGCAGGCGATGATCGACTCGGTATTCGTCGGTGTCGGTTCGCCGTCTCAGGCGGCTATTGCCGAGGGTGACCCGCTCTACAACGAGCGGCTGGCCAAGCAGTTCACCGAGTTCGACACGGCCAAGGCGAACGAGTTCCTCGACAAAGCTGCGCCGAACAAGGATGCCGATGGTTTCCGCCTCGATAGCTCGGGTCGTCGTATCACCATTGTCTTCGAGCAGGATCAGAACCGGCTTGAGATGGTCGACATGATGCAGCTGATGATGCCGATGCTGAAGGAAGTCGGCATCGACGGACAGCTCAAGCTGATCGATCGCTCTCTTTGGGAAGTCCGCATTCGCCAGAATATGGACTACGATGCGACGACCAACCGTTTTGGTGGTGGAATCGGCCTCGCAGCCATCCTCGATCCGCGCTACTTCGTGCCCTTCAACGACAACGCGTTCTACGCGCCGGGCTGGCAGATCTGGTACAACGACAAGTCGGCGTCCAACGCCGTCGAGCCGCCAGCCCAGGTGCAGGATGCGCTCAAGCTCTACGACGAGATGAGAAGCACCGTGGACGACGCTCGCCGGACCGAAGCGTTCAAGCAGATCCTCGAGATCGCAGCTGACCAGTTCTACACGGTCGGCATCAAGGTTCCGAACGACGCCTACGGCATCGTCAAGAACAACCTCAAGAACGTGCCCGAGAAGATGCCGAACTCGTTCGGGTATCCCACTCCGGCACCGACCAACCCCGAGCAGTATTTCAAGGCCTGACCCTGCTGCCGGGGAGCGCTGCCCGCGCTCTCCGGCAGATTTTTCGGCCCTCTCGAGCGGACACATAGAGATGACGCGGATATTCCAAGCGCCAGGCGGGCTCCGCACGCCCACCTGGTATGAAAGCGCCACGCGCTGGACACAGTTGACGCTGGTCGAGGACGACCCGCAGAGCTTCGACATCGATTTCTGGTTCGGCGTCTTCGACCAGACGCAGTCGAACGCGACGTGCCTGTCGGCCGGCGGCTACGTCGCCTACTACCCCAGCAAGATCGCGCTGCAGCACGTGAGCGTGAAGGTTGGTGACACCGACCCGTTCGGCGATCTCGTTGCCGGCGCGCGCGCCCGCAACATGCACGTCGTCGCCCGCGTCGACCCGCATGCCGTCCACGCCGATGTCGGAGCGGCACATCCGGAGTGGATATCGGTTACGGCCGACGGACAACTGCGCCGGCACTGGTCCTATCCGGAGGCTTACGTCACCTGTGCATGGGGTGACTACAATCGCGGCTTCATGAGCGAGGTGATCCGCGAGATCGCCCACGACTACGATATCGATGCCATCTTCGCCAACCGCTGGGCTGGCCACGGCGTCTGCTATTGCGCGCACTGCACTACGGACTTCAAAGCTAAGACCGGTCACGACCTGCCGCGGGAACGCGACCCGCACAGTCTCGTCTGGCAGGCTTGGCTAGCCTGGTCACGCGAGGTGCTCACTGCTCTCGTCGGCCATTGGAACGCAGTGGTCGCCTCGGAGCGCTCGCACGGCCGCTTCATTCCCAATATCGGCAATTCATCGATGCTGGACTTCGCACTCGATGAGGTGAAGCGTTATTGCCCCATTCTTTTCGTGGATCACCAGGGCCGAACGGGCGTCGTCCCCATCTGGTCGGCTGGCCGCGATGGCAAGCGCATGCGCGGCGTGATGGGCAACAAGCCGATCGGCCTCGTCACATCCACCTCGATCGAGGAGAAGTGGCGCTGGAAGGATTCGGTGCAATCGCCCGAAGAGATCCGCATGTGGATGACCGATGGTCTGGCGCACGGATTGAGACCCTGGTTCACCAAGTTCAACGGCAAGGTGCACGATGGCCGCTGGCTGCCTCCTATCAGCGAGACCTTCGCACTCCATGCCCAGCTCGAACCGGAACTCGCGCCGCTTGAACCCGTGGCTGAGATCGCTTTGCTCGACCCAAGCACGACGCTGAGGAGTTGGCATTCAGACGATCGCGACGATGCGGAAATCCATGAACTCGGTCTGTATCATGCCATGGTCGAGGCGCGGTTGCCGTTCGACCTGCTGTCGGACCTCGTGCTCGAAGACGAGGCGCTTGATCGCTACAAGCTGATCGCCGTCGCCAATGCAGCCTTCCTGTCGACGGCGCAATGCGATGCGCTGACGCGTTATGTCGAACGCGGCGGCAGTCTCGTCACCAGCTTCGAGACCTCGCTCTATGATGAGCATGGCATTCGCCGCGCCGATTTCGGGCTGTCGCAATTGCTTGGCGTCAGCCTTGCAGGCGAGCCCGAGGCGCCGATCAAGAATACGTACATCGCGCTTGATCCAGCCGGGCATCCGCTGACAGCCGGTTTCGGTGGTGCCGAGCGCATCATCGGCGGCTCACGCCGCATCCCGGTCACAGTCACTGCAGCCGACGCGTCTGTGCCGTTCCGCTTCATCCCGCACTTCCCCGATCTGCCAATGGAAGAAATCTACGCGCGCGCGCCCGCTGATATGCCCGCCGTCGTGACCCGCGAACTGCCCGGAGGTGGCCGGGTGGTCTATCTGCCGTTCAATATCGGGGAAATCTTCTGGGAGGTCCTCAATGCCGACCACGCCACGCTCATCGAGAATGCGGTACGCTGGGCGCTGAAGACGCAACCGCGCGTCGAGGTGGAAGGGCTCGGCATCGTCGACATCGCGACGCGTGCCGGTGGCGACAAGCTTTCGGTGCACCTTGTCAATCTCACCAATCCCATGATGATGAAGGGGCCGATCCGCGAAGCGATCGCTCTGGCGGGACAGATGGTCTCCGTTGCGCTCCCGGAAGGGTTCGCTTCGGCAACGGCGCGCCTGCTCGTATCGGGCGGAGCAGCGGAGGTGCAGATCGGTGGGGGACGTGCTGAGGTACGCCTGCCGCCGTTCCTGACCAACGAAGTGGTGTTGTTCGAGTTCTCCCGGTAGAATGTGGCTCTACATACTGAAGCGACTGCTCTACATGATCCCGACACTGTTCGGGATGTCGCTGATCTCGTTCATCATCATCCAGCTGCCGCCGGGTGACTTCCTGACGTCGCTGATCTCGGCCATCGCCGATTCCGGTCAGGCGCTGGATCGCGCCTCGGTCGAGAGGCTGACTGCCCTCTACGGCCTCGACCAGCCATTCTACGTTCAATATTGGAACTGGATCTCGGGCATCCTGTTTCGCGGCGATTTCGGCTGGAGCTTCGACTGGGGCCAGCCCGTGAGCCGCCTGCTGTGGGACCGCATGGGCATTACGCTGCTGGTGTCGGCGCTGAGCCTCGTTCTCATCTGGCTTATTGCCATCCCCATCGGCATCTACTCGGCCGTGCGGCGCTACTCGCTGGGCGACTACGTCTTCACGTTCATCGGCTTTGTGGGGCTTGCCATCCCCACCTTCATCCTGGCGCTGGGACTAATGTATCTGAGCTTCACCTATTTCGGGCTGAACGTCGGTGGACTGTTCTCGCCGGAATACGAGAAGGCCCCCTGGAGTCTCGCCAAGTTCTGGGACCTTTGCACGCATTTGTGGATTCCGATCGTCGTGATCGCCATCTCGTCGACGGCTGCTCTGATCCGCGTCATGCGTGCCAACCTCGCGGACGAGTTGGGCAAGCCCTATGTCACGACGGCGCGGGCGAAGGGGCTGCCAGAGCTCACGCTGATCATGCGCTACCCGGTACGGATCGCGCTCAATCCGTTCGTCTCGACGATCGGCTGGGTGCTACCGTCGCTGATCTCGGGCGTCACCATCACGGCGATCGTGCTCAATCTGCCGATGGCCGGGCCGCTGCTGCTGCGCGCCCTTGTCAGCCAGGACATGTACCTGGCGGGCGCTTTCATCCTCATCATGAGCGTGCTGACGCTGGTCGGCATGCTTATCTCGGACATCCTGCTCGCGCTGCTCGATCCGCGCATCCGGTATCAGTGATGGCCGAGGTGGTACCCACCGAAGAAGCTGCGCTACCTGTGGACCAGCCGTCTTCTCTGGTCGCGGTGACGGGAGACAAGGCCGCGGTCGCCGGCGAATGGCGGCTGATGTTGTGGCGCTTCCGCCGCCATCGGCTGGCGGTTGTGTCGGTCTTCATTGTCGTGCTGCTCTATCTCATCGGCATCTTCGCTGAGTTCCTCGCGCCCTACGGCCCCGACCTGACGCGGCCGCAATACACCTACGCGCCGCCGCAGGGCATCAACCTGCTCGTCCACAAAGACGACGGCAGCTGGACTTTCATGCCGCATGCGGCTGGCTACGACATCACAGTGGACCAGGAGGCTATGCGGCGCACCTTCACGCCCAACCCCGACAAGGTCATGCCGCTCGGCTTCTTCGTACGCGGTGCGCCCTACAAGCTCTGGGGGCTGCTCGCCTCGGATATTCACCTGATCGGACCCACCAATCCGAAGGACGTGGTCTATCTGCTCGGTAGCGACCGGCTCGGGCGCGACGTGTTGAGCCGCCTGATCTATGGAACGCGAATATCGATGTCGATCGGTCTCCTGGGCGTCGCGATATCGCTGGCCCTCGGCGTCTTTCTCGGCGGCATCTCGGGTTACTACGGGGGCGCCGTCGATACGCTGATCCAGCGCCTGATCGAAGTGGTCAGCGCCATGCCCACCATCCCGCTGTGGATGGGGCTGGCCGCTGCCATCCCGCTCAGCTGGGGGCCGATCGAGGTCTATTTCACTGTCACGGCCATCGTCTCGCTGCTCGGCTGGACGTCCCTGGCACGCGAAGTGCGCGGACGCTTCTTCTCGCTGCGCAATGAGGACTTCGTCACTGCGGCGCGGCTCGATGGCGCCAAGGAAATGCGCATCATCTTCCGCCACATCCTGCCCTCCATGACCAGCCACGTGCTGGCCATGGTGACGCTGGCCGTCCCGGCCATGATCATCGCCGAGACGTCGCTGTCGTTCCTCGGCATCGGCCTCAAGCCACCGGTGGTGAGCTGGGGCGTGCTGTTGCAGGATGCGCAGAACCTGCGCGCCATCAGCAGTGCGCCGTGGCTGCTACTGTGGCCCGCGCTGGCAGTGATGGTCGCGGTACTGTCCTTCAACTTCCTAGGCGACGGCCTGCGCGATGCGGCGGATCCCTATGGCGATTGATCCTGCACCCATCGTCCGCGTTCGCAACCTCGACGTGGAGTTCCGCCTGCGCCACGGAATCGTCCATGCCGTCAGGAACGTCGGCTTCGACCTGCTGCCCGGACGAACGCTCGGTCTTGTCGGCGAAAGTGGTTCGGGCAAGTCGGTGACGGCGCGCGCCTTGATGCAGCTCGTCGACCCGCCCGGCTACATAACCGCCGGATCGATGATGCTGGGCGATGCCGATATTGCTGCAATGGGCCGACGCGGTCCCGCCATCCGCGCCATACGCGGCGCCGACATTGCCATGATCTTTCAGGAGCCGATGAGCTCCCTGTCACCCGTCCACACGATCGGCGCGCAGATCATCGAGACACTGCGCTTTCACCTGAAGCTGAGCTACGCCGATGCACGTAAGCGCACGATCGAGCTGCTTCAGCAGGTCGAGATCGCCGACGCAGAGCGCAACATCGATCGCTACACCTTCGAGTTCTCTGGCGGCATGCGGCAGCGCGTGATGATAGCCATGGCGCTGGCGTGCAATCCCCGCGTGCTCATCGCGGACGAGCCGACCACGGCGCTCGACGTCACCACTCAGGCCGAAGTGCTGGACCTGATCCGGCGCATCCAGCGCGAGCGCGGCATGGCCATGCTCCTTATCACGCACGACATGGGCGTGGTGGCGGAGGTCGCCGATGATGTGGCCGTCATGTATCGCGGCGAGATTGTCGAGGCGGGGTCTGTTGATCATGTCTTCCATAACGCGACCCACCCCTACACCAAGCGGCTGCTCGGCGCGGTGCTGAAGCTCGAGGGCGCAGCGGAAACCAAGCGAGCGCTGGTTGCCGCAGCGCCACCGGTTCTCACGGTAACAGGGCTGAGCAAGACCTATTCCTTGGGCGCGGGAGCCTTCGGCGGCCGGGCGAAGTCTTCGTTGCGTGCCGTGGACGACGTCAGCTTCGAGCTGCACGCCGGAGAGCGTCTCGGCATCGTCGGTGAAAGCGGCTCGGGCAAGACCACGCTCGGCCGGCTCATCGTCCGCACTGTCGAGCCAACGGATGGCACCATTACCTTCTCGCCCGGCGATGGTTCGTCAATGGATGTGCGTGCGCTCCATCGAGCCGCCTTGCGTCAACTGTATCAGCAGGTGCGCTTCGTCTTTCAGGACCCGTTCTCATCGCTCAATCCGCGCATGAACGTGCGGCAGATCATCGGCGAGCCCCTGCGCGCTCAGCGCATACTGTCGGGCGAGCCGCTTACCCGGCGTATTGGCGACCTGTTGGAGATGGTCGGGCTAGATGCGGACGTGATGGAGCGCTACCCACACGCCTTCTCCGGCGGTCAGCGCCAGCGCATCGGCATTGCTCGCGCGCTCGCGCTTGACCCCAAAATCCTCATCGCCGACGAGCCGACATCGGCCCTCGACGTCTCGATCCGCAGTCAGATTCTCGACCTGCTGCTCGATCTGCAACGACGGCTCGACCTGAGCTTCATCTTCATCAGCCATGACATCGGCGTCATCCGCTATTTCTGCGACCGCGTGGCTGTGATGCGGCGCGGCAAGATCGTCGAAATCGGCGATGCACAGACCGTCTGTACCACGCCGTCGCATCCCTATACGAAAGCGCTGATCTCGGCCGTGCCATATCCCGATCCGCGCGCCCCCCGCATGAGCCGGCGCGAACGTTATTCCGAACATTCTGCCTGAAGGAGAAATCACATGGTCAAGGTTGCGTTTCTTGGGCTCGGCGTCATGGGCTACCCCATGGCTCGTCACCTCAAGGCCAAGGGCCACGAGGTCACGGTCTATAACCGCACCACGGCTAAGGCCGAGAAATGGGTCAGCGAGCATGGCGGCCGACTGGGCAAGACGCCGCGCGAGGCCGCCGAGGGGCAGGACATCGTGTTCGCCTGTGTCGGCAACGACAACGACCTGCGCGAGGTGACGCTCGGCGCCGATGGAGCCTTCAAGGGCATGGGCAAGGGCACCATCTTCGTCGATCATACGACAGCCTCGGCTGAGATCGCGCGCGAGCTCCACGCCGCTGCCGAGGCCGGCGGTTTCGGTTCTCTCGACGCCCCGGTGTCGGGAGGCCAGGCCGGCGCCGAGAACGGCCAGCTCACTGTCATGGTCGGCGGCGAGCAAGGCCCGTTCGATCAGGCCCAGCCGGTGATCATGTCTTTCGCCAAAGCCTGTCGTCTGCTTGGACCATCCGGCTCAGGCCAACTCGCCAAGATGATGAACCAGATTTGCATCGCCGGCGTCGTGCAGGGACTCGCGGAAGCCGTACATTTCGGCAAGCGTGCCGGCATGGATGTCGAAGCCGTCATCGACGTCATCAGCAAGGGTGCCGCGCAGTCCTGGCAGATGGAGAACCGCTACAAGACCATGAATGCCGGCAAGTTCGATTTCGGCTTTGCCGTCGACTGGATGCGCAAGGACCTGTCGATCGTCCTCGGCGAGGCGCGCAACAACGGCGCCAAGCTGCCGCTCACCGCCCTCGTCGATCAGTTCTATGCGGAAGTGCAGGGCATGGGCGGCAAGCGTTGGGATACGTCGAGCCTCCTCGCCCGGCTCGAGCGCTAGGCAACCTTGAGCGAAATCCGCGAGACTAAGTCGAGTCCCGCGCCACGGCGCGCGCAGGCACCGCCGGTGGCCCGGCAGCTGTCAGTGCGCGCCATCATGGAGACGATCCTCCGGCGCGGTCCGACCTCGCGAGCCGAACTGGCCAAGCACACCGGCCTCTCGCGCCAGACGACCACCCAGGTCGTGCTCGAACTCGAGCGTGAGGGCTGGCTGCAGGTCAGCGGCCGCGCGCAGGGGCCGATCGGCCGCAGCGCACCGACCTACGATCTCGATCCACAGGCCGCCTATGTGCTCGGCATCCAGCTAGAGGGCAGTGTGCTGCGCATGGCGCTTGCCGATATTCGCGGGCGTGTCGTGATCGAGCTCGATGAACCTACCGATCCCAAGGGCGGCATGGCTGTGGTGGCCCAAGTGGGGCGCGTATTCGCGGCTCTCATCGGCCAATCGGGCGTATCGCGCGAGCGGGTGCAACAGGCCTCGATGGGCAGTCCAGGCGTGGTCGACCCCAAGACCGGGCACATCGACATCGCGCCGAGCATTCCGCACCTGGGCGAGATCAACGTGGTCGATGCCATGCGCCACGAGCTCGATTTGCCGCTCACGATCGAGAACGGCGTCAAGCTCGCCGCCCTCGGCGAGTTGTGGCAGGGCGCGGCGCGCGGGGCCGACAACTTTGTTTATTTCGGCATTGGTAGCGGCGTCGGCATGGGGATCGTAGCCGAGGGCCGCCTGTTGCGCGGTACGCGCGGCGCTGCGGGCGAAGTCGCCTTCCTGCCCACCGGCGGCGACGCCTTCAGTCCATCGGCCGACGGCGCATTCGAGGCTGCGGTCAACAGCGCGGCCATGGTCCGTCGTTTCGAGGCCTATGGCGGTAAGCCGGGACTGACCATCGCCGAAATCTTTGTGTCGTTGCACGAAGGCGATGCTCACGCCATCGCAGCCATCGATGAGACCTCGCGCATTCTCGTGCTCGCCATCGCCGCAGCACGCGCCATCATCGACCCGCAACTGATCGTGCTGGGCGGAAGCGTGGGCCGCCGACCGGAAATGGTCGATCGCATCCGGGCGCTCATGCATCGCGCTTCGATGAACGGTCTCACCGTGGCGCCATCGCTGCTGGCCGGACGCGCCACACTCGTCGGCGCCCTCGGCGAAGCTCTCGATCGACTCCACACCAGCCTCTTCGGCGTGGACGCCGCCCGCCCCGAGATTTCGCTGACGAACCTGACGGGCGGATCGCCGGTGAGCGACTAGCGAGCGGTCACGTCGCCGTGTGCGGTAGCACCCCACAGGGCCGGCGATGGTGAGCGCGCCTTAGTCGCCGCCTCGGCGCGACTCGAGACGATTCGCGCAGACGGTGCCTGCGGGTGGTGCTCGGACTGGGAGCCTGCTCGCCGGTCCAACGGTTCAGGCCGACCGCACCGCGATCGTCCGAGTCTTTTCGGCAAGGGTTATGCGGGCTGCTCGAGTCTTCCGGCACGTTCCAAACAGCCCAGCGCTTGGTCACCGATCGCCTCGGCTTCCTCGGCGCTCATCACTTGACTGGGATAGCCGATATGGAGGTCCAACTGGCCGTCCCACTCGCTGGCAATGACGAACAGCGCCGGGCCGAGAAAGCTGGTTGAAACGGCCATTGTCACGTCACGAAGGGCTAGTTCGCCGTAGTTCCGGGCCAGCCCGGACTCGCCTGCCGTCGTCACGGCGAGGGCATCCAGGCGGCGCCCGCCCGTTAGCACAGGCCACAGCTCCTTTCGGTACGTATCGAGGCCGGGCAGTTTCATCAGGGAGGCGTTGCTGCGATCCTTGGCAAGCGATGAAATGACCTTGAAGGAGACGTCGCGTGCGACCGCCCAGAAGTCATCGGACAGGGCATGGCGGGTGCGGATCAGGTCGATGAAGCAGCCGAAGGTTTGCGCAGAGACTGGCGGCCGGCACATCCGGCGCAGATCGACGGTTGACAACTGGGTCATCGAGGCAAGCCCGAAGCGCTGGCGGAGAGCACTCAGGAACGCCGCGGAAACCGCGCCATGCAGTGTAGTCCGCTGCAGGCGGATCGCCTCCCGCAAGTGTTGCGCAGCATCAGGCGGCAGGCATCGACGGACTGTACGCATCGCGTTTCGTCCGGGGGCCGGCCGACCGAGCGGCATGCGCTCGGCCGGAAGATAGGTCTCCGGCCCGGCGGGGGGCTCGGGCAATGCCGATTCCAGCGCCGCCGGGAGACCGGATACGACAAGCGGTTCGGGCGGGAGGCCCGCAACAAAGCCGAGCAGATCACGACTGGCCATGTTGGTCGATTGTGCATCCGCGATCGCGTGATCCGACGTGAGGAAGATCTCACACGTCGTTGCATCGTCAGAAGCGCGTACGAGAACGGCCCGCATCCGCGGATAGTTTCCGCGCCGTAACGGACGGCGCAGTTCTTCCTCGAACACACGGCGCCAGGCGTCTGGCGACGGATCCACAACTACGCGCAGCGGAATCCGCCTCGTTCCATTCATGGCGAAGTAGGGCTGCTGATAGATGTAGGGCGGCCGGTTGCGGAAGACTGGCTCGCGATACTCGATGTGAGCCCGCAGCGTCGGATGCCTGTCCTGCAACCAGGCCAGCCCTTCCTGCAGGAGTTTAGGTGTAACCGCTCCTTGAACATGCAGCACTTGAACGGCGATCAACGCGCCGAAGCGGTGGATGTAGTGAAAGAGCCGTTCCTGCTCGCCCAGCTTGCGCCGCTGCATTCCGGGCCGGTCCTCAATCGTCTCAGCCATCCATCAATCTTCCACGCAGGACCTTCCCCGAGGCGCTTTTGGGGATGGCATCGATGAACTCGACAATGGTGGGCACCTTCTGTGGAGCGAGGCGAGCCTTCCCGAACGCAATGATCACGTCAGCAGTGACATCGAGGCGTCGGACGACGACGGCCTTGAGGCGCTGTTCGCCTGCCCGCCCGCTGGCCACACCCACGACGACTGCTTCGGCTATCGCCGGATGCTGGTTCAGCACCTCTTCGACTTCGAGTGGATCGACCTTGTGACCAGCAATCTCAACAATCAGCTTGGCCCGGCCGTTGATGAAGATGTTGCCATCGCTGTCGATGCGGCCGAGGTCGCCACTGGCGAACCAGCCGCCCGGAAACGACGATGAGCCAAGCGCCCCCATGCCGAGATATCCTTCGGTGAGCGAGGACGAGCGGAGCATCAACTCGCCAAGGCCGGTGCCAGGATCGATCGATTGCACGGTGACGGATGTGTCGCCGACGGGCTTGCCGACCGAGTCCCACAGGGCATCGACGTCGTCTCCCCGGTTGAACGCAACGTGGCCCGCCTCGGTGCAGCCATAGGCCTGGCGGATGTCGTGTCCGAACCGCTCACGGAAACGCTCGAAGGTGGGGCGCTTGAGCGCGATGCCAGCGGAATAAACGAGACGCAGTGCCGACAGATTGTGCGGACCGGAGTCGCCGCTCAGCGCATCGAACAGAAACGGGATGCCCGGCAGAACTGTGACCCGCTCGCCCTCCAGCGTGTCGAGTATGCGCCGGCGCGCCAGCATCACCGCATTGGGATCACTGAAGTAGAGCGTTGAGGCACCGGCCTCGGGGACTTCAAAGACGCTGTTGAGAAAGCCCATGGCGTGATTGCCGGGAAGGTTATTGAACACCACGTCGCCGGGATGCAGTGCGAAATCGATCGCGGTCGCCTGGCCGTTGGCGATCATCTCGCCGTGGGTATGGGGCACGACCTTGGGCAATCCCGTCGAGCCCGAGGAAAACAGGTAGAGCGCAACATCGTCGGGCGACAGCGGAGCGAGGCGGGTCGCAGGCGAATTGGCGATCATCTCGAGGCTCGTCGCGCTGCCACTCCCGGAGAGGATCAGCGGCACGTCACCGCCTGGCGAATAGGCCGAGATCGCCGTGCGAAGCGCCGGTTCCGCTTCAGCGCGGCCGATGACGGCGCGCGCGCCGCCGCGGCGCATGTAAGATGCAAGTTCGAGCGGTGGCGCAGAGATGCTGAGCGGCATCGCAACGGCGCCCAGCCCGAAGAGCGCGTAAGAAAGTGCGAACAGATCCGGTCCGTTAGGCAGGGCAATCGCGACGACATTGCCCCATTCCACGCCCAGACTGGCAAGTCCCCCGGCAAGCCGTGCAGCGCGCTCTGCGAGGTCGGCGTATGAGCGGAAAACGCTGCCCGACTTGAGGCCGCTTGTGGCGGGAACGCGAGATGATATGGCCTGGAGGTTCTGCAGAAGCATTTCAACACCGATTCCGTCTGGCCGGAATCGGCCAATTGCCCGTTACCGAGGTTGCGGGAAAGCCAAATGCCTCTATGGTCGCATCAGAATCAAACCGGAGAGGAGACCCGCTTATGATTGGCCGTCGTACACTTGTCCTGCTGGGCCTCGCCCTCCCACTGCTTGGTCCGGCGACTGTTTTTGCGCAGTCGGGTCGCCTCAATCCAAATACGGCGTCGAGCAAGCAGCTGGCGGGTGTGTCCGGCCTGCCGGCCGATCTCGCAAAGGCAATCGTGGCGCAACGGCCCTTCGCAACGATGGTCGAGTTCAACGCGCTCGTCCGCGCAGCATTGAAAGAAGGAGCGGCCGAGGCTCTGTATGAGCACCTGTTCATCCCCATCAATCTCAATTCCGCCGCGCGTGCTGAAATCGCGCTCATACCCGGCATGTCGGGCCGCATGGTGCGAGAATTCCTCGAATATCGTCCATATGCAGACATTGAAGTCTTCAATCGTGAGATTGGGAAGTATGTTGATGACGCCGAGGTCGCGCGCCTGCGCAGCTACGTAACCCTCTGACGGATTTCGAGCGCCACCCTGACTGTCTCAAGGGCCACCAGGATGGCTAGGTGGACATAGGCAACGGTCGGGTCGAATGCCGACAGTGTCCAGTGCAAGAAGACCAAGACTGCGCCCAGATATACAAGACGGTGCAGGCGCTTCCAACCCCTGCGCATCAGTCGGACCGAAGCGTCGTTGCTGGTGACCGCGAGCGCCAATAGAACCACGAAAGCAACCCAGCCCGCCAGCAGCCAGGGTTCGGAAGCCTCCTCGAGCATGAGCGCTGGAGACGCTTTCCGTAACACGTAGACGGCAAGATGCCCCGTAGCGTAGCCGAAGGTCGCAACACCAAAATAGCGGCGTTGCCTGACGAGCCACACCAGCCACCTGCCGCGCTTGAAGATCAGCCGCAGCGGCGTGACGGCAAGCGATAGGATGAGCAGGCGGGCCGCCCATTCGCCGCTTTCGCTGACGAATTCGCCGTAGCCCATCCGGCCCGACAGATAGGACAGCAAGAGGATTAGCCCCGGGAAGGCCAGGACCGCCCAGACAAGGTATCGGGAACCGAGGACTGCTTTCAGGGAGTTGGCGGCTGCGACTGCCATATCAGAACGGAGTTCCAACGTAGTTTTCGGCGAGCGATGTCTGTGCTGAAGGTGAACTGGTGAGATAGTCTAGCTCTGCGGTCTGGAGGCGCGTTTCGAATGCGTCTGCATCCGGGCGAAGGTGAAACAGGTTAGTCATCCACCAGCAAAAATACTCTGCTTTCCATACGCGCGCGAGCGCGCGGTGCGAATAGCGGTCGAGGGCAGCAGCACTACCGTCCGCATAGTATTCCAGTAGCGCTTCGACCAGGTAATGCACGTCACTCGCCGCAAGGTTCAGGCCCTTGGCCCCGATGGGCGGCACGATATGCCCGGCATCGCCGCACAGGAAGAGCCGGTTGAAGCGCAAGGGCTCGGTCACTGACGAGCGGAGCTTGGTCGAGGACTTTTCGATCGAAGGTACCGCGCGTATCGAGGCCGCCAGATCGTCCGGAAGGCGCCGGCGCAGTTCGCTCCAGAACGCGTCGTCGGACCAGTCCGCAGGTTGATCTGTTTCGGCCGTCTGCAGATAGAAGCGGCTGCGGGTCGCCGACCGCATGGAGCAGAGCGCAAATCCGCGGTCGGAGCTGGCATAGACGAGCTCTTCTGCAACCGGGGGGGTGTCGGCTAGCAGCCCGAGCCAACTGATCGGGTAGGACTTGTCATAGACCTGCATCGCCCGTGCAGGGATGGCCTGCCGGCTTGCGCCGCGAAAGCCGTCGCAACCGCAGATGAAGTCTGCCGTCACGCGAGTCTGCACGCCGTCTTGGCTGTAGCTGACCTCTGGCCGGTCGGTATCGAAGTCGTGCAGTTCGACGTCGGTAGCACCATAGACAGTCTTGGCTCCGGCATCTCTTCGCGCATCCATCAGGTCGCGGGTCAACTCAGTCTGCCCGTAGATCGTTATTGGCCGGCCATTGGCAGCCGAACGCAGGTCGATCCTGTGCCGAGCGCCGGCAAAGGCAATTTCGATGCCGCTATGCACCAGCCCGTCGCGATCGCACCGGGCACCGGCACCCGCGGAGCGGATCAGCTCCACGGTGCCTTGTTCCAGCACACCTGCACGGACGCGGCTCAGCACGTGCTCAGGCGTCGATCTCTCGATGATGAGCGCGTCGATCCCGCTGCGCTGCAGCAATTGCCCGAGCAGCAGGCCGGACGGTCCTGCGCCAATGATTGCGACCTGACATCTCAAGGCAGGCTCATTGTCGTGGAAAACTCTGCATCCACGGACGCGTCCGCCGCCGAGGCTTTGACGGCGCTATTTCCATTGTCGGCTACAACGTCAGCAGCATAGCGGCACTTGCGAAGGTTGCGCACGTGTCTCGTTACGGAGAAATAGACGGGACTTGCCTTATAGCGCGCCAACGCGGCTGCATCCTCAAACTCGGCGTACACCACGACGTCGATCTCGTTGCCAAACTGGTCGACCCGCTGGTTCTCAACGATCTCAAAAGTGCTGGCTTCCGCGATGCTTTTTAGTGGCGCGAGGCCATCGAGGATAGCACGGACATTTTTCGGACCTTCTGCTGTGAAAAACACGATGTGACGGATCATTCATTACCCAGAGAAAAGTTCGTCGCTCTGCCAGTTCGCGGCCGTATTGAACGTATCAAAGTGCGACGGCCAACGAAAAGATCATACTTGGCAGAGAGCTGCCTGGGCAATTTTGGCAGGCGGAAACCTTAATTCACGAAACTCGAAGCAGCAGCGCTCGTTACTGATCGTCTAAGCACAAATGCCGCTCGCTACTCCCGCTACGCCGCAATCAGATCGGCATGTGGCGCATTTGGATCGCGACCCGGCCGCCGCTACGATCGGCTCCTCCCGCGACCCTTGGCGTCGGTCGGGTAGTGGCATGGCTTTTCGGCCTGGTGTTGAGATTGACGCCAAGCAGGGCACCAGCCCGCGCAGGCTTCGGTTCCGAACGGCCGCAATGCGGACCACCCAGTTGGGCAACACTCGTGAGCGACGCTTTGCTAGCGTCCTGCCGAGAAGACGCCTCCCGTAGTCGGGTACTGGCGACCGGAAACTTTAGGATCACCAGAGGGCATGGAGCGTGCCAGGGCGCACTCGCCGCAGCTAGCCGATCGCACCATGGCCAAGCGCTTCCTTTCGCTGGGCTCGATGCACTCGATGCGACAGCCGGTGGGTTGGAGCCATATCGAGAAGACGCTTGCGCATGACAATCGAGACATACTCGACGCTTGGCGAGGCGCCGCCAACCCAAGTTTATCCTGACCGGGCGAAAGTCAGCTGCCGCCGAGTCTCCCCGAGCCGAGGCGAATATCCGCTTCAGGCCCGATCCGGACATTCATCGTTGCGTTTTCCGGAGGTGCCGAAGAGCCAGGATGTTGCGGTCTCGTCTGGCGGCGTGCAGCGGTAGGGTGTCGATCGGCATGGTTTTGATCATCGCTGAGTGAATGAGCTCAGACTGAGCTTGTGTCCACGGATAGTCTGTTCGCGCGTCGGCGCCCATCCGGCGCATCATTGGGCCGAGGCGATCGACGAAACCCTGGAAACCGTCCTTGGCATTCAGATGGGCGACGGCGAACGGGCCGAGGAAGGCCCAACGCAGCGCCAATCCGTCGGTCACGACGCGGTCGATGTCTTCAGGCGAGCAGTACCCCTCGCCGACGAGGTGCATCGCCTCGGCCACCAGCGTGTACTGCAGCCGGTTGAGAATAAAGCCGTCAATTTCCCTGTTCACCGTGATGGGCAGCATGCCGGCGCCGGTCAGCAGCCGGCGCGTACTGGCTACCGTCTCAGGCGACGTCAGGTTTGTGCCGCACACCTCGACCAGTGGGATAAGGCTTGGCGGGTTCACCGGATGTGCGACGAGTGCGCGCTCGGGATGGGGGATGTCGCTCAGGAAGCGCGAGCCAAGAATGGCCGAAGTCGACGAGGCGAGAATGGCATCTGCCGGTGCTGCCGCCGCGATGGCCGCAAAAACCTCGCGCTTGGCGTCGGCGTCCTCGCGGATGCTTTCCTGTACGTAGTCGGCGCCGGCAACCGCCTCGTGGAGGGAAGCCGCGACCCTGATACGCGCGATGATCGTGTCCATCGGATCGGCGAGGAGGCCAGCTTCATCGAACAACGCAAGAGTGGCCCGGATGCCGGGCAACGCCGCTGCTTCAACCTCGCCGTCTTTTGCGTCGAAGAGCGCGACCTCGTATCCGGCACGCGCAAAAACCACAGCCCAGGCGCGGCCGACGAGCCCCGTGCCGACGCACGAGACTTTGGTCATCTCTGTGCCTCTGAACGGGCCCAGCGCTTCTCGAACTCCCACACCTCCTCGAAGCCGATCAGCGAGTTGAACTCGGCGAAGCTGAACAGTGGCAGGTTCGGCGACTTCGACGTGCCTTCGCTCTTGAGCACGCTCAATGCATTGGCGGCCGCCTGCGCGGCGGCAAGGCCGGTAGCCGAGGGAAAGATAGCGAGTTTGTAGCCGATTTCTGCCAGCTCGGACTTGGAGCGAATGGGTGTTTTTCCGCCATCGGCCATATTGGCCATCATTGGCTTGTTGATGCGGCGGTTAGCGTCGCGCATCTCGTCCTCGCTCTCGAGCGCCTCGAGAAACACGATGTCGGCCCCCGCCTCGGCATAGGCGAGCCCGCGCTTCAGCGCAGCCTCATATCCCTCGGGCTGTCGCGCGTCGGTGCGCGCGATGATGAGAAAGTCTTTGCTCCGCCGCGCCTCAACCGCCACCTTGACCTTCTCGACCATGTCCTCGACGGGCACCACGCGTTTGAACGGGGTGTGTCCACACTTCTTGGGGAACTCCTGGTCCTCGATCTGGATCGCGACAGCCCCTGCCTCCTCGTAGCCGCGCACAGTGTGATGCACATTGAGCAGCCCGCCATAACCCGTGTCGGCATCGGCGATCACCGAGGCGTTGACTGTGCGGGCGAGGGTCGCGACGCGATCGACCATCTGCGTGTAGCTCGCGATGCCGGCGTCGGGGAGGCCGTACGCCGAGGCCGTCATCCAGTAGCCGGAGGCATAGACGAACTCGAAGCCGATCTTGTTGCTGACGACCGCAGTTATCATGTCGTGGATGCCGGGAGCCACGACGAATTCACCGGACTCGAGTGCGGCGCGGAGGCTGCGCTTTTCCATCATTTGGCCTTCAGGTTACGGAGATAGGTGACGACTTCGGCCTCGCTGACAACGTCGCCATACTTAGCGTCCATGTCGAAGAGGTTTGCCTCGTGCGGCGCGCTGTGCCGATCGCCGACGGCGTCGCGAACGACTATGGGGATGAAGCCGTAGGAGCAACTGTCGACGCAGGTGGCGCGCACGCAACCGCTGGTCGACACCCCCGTGTGGATCAGTGTGTCGATGCCGAGAGTCGTGAGTGTCGATGCGAGCGAGGTTCCGAAGAAGGCGCTGGGATATTGCTTGGAGATCACCAGTTCGTCCTCGTTCGGGATGAGACCCTTGGGCCACTTGCCCATCGAGCTACCCTCGATGAAGTTATGGAGCGTCATCGACTTCTGGTAGAAGCGGCCGCCGTTCAGCACCGACTTGTTGTAGACGACATTTGTGTAGATCACCGGGACGCCCGCCTTGCGCGCCTCCCCCTGGATGCGAATGGCCGAGGAGAGTGCGTCTTCCACGCCGGCATAGAGGGCGCATCCCTGATCGAAGTAAGCTTCGACGAAGTCGATCATCAGCAGGGCCGGACGCTGGCCGAAGCCGATGCGCTTCCCGAAGGCGCCCTTGTAGTTCGCGGAGAGGTCGGTCTCGGTCATTTGTTCTTCTCGATGCCCGCAAACAGCCGGTCAAGCCGGCCATCCTCCAGGTCCAGCCACGGCAGCGTGCTGCGGCGCTTTGCTTCGAAGGCCGCGATTTCGTTCAAATCATCGGCCAGGATAGTGCCGATCTCATCAAGGCCCAACAGAAGCGCTCTCTTTTTGTAGGCATCAATCTCGAAGCCGATGGCTGCGGCATTGGGCAGTACGATCGTTTGCCTCTCGAGGTCGATGGCAAGTTCGCCGCCCGCCGCTGCAGTGCGCATCACCTGTCGATGATCCTCGCCCGTCAGTACGATTGCAAGAACACCGTTCTTGGCGCAGTTGGCAAAGAAGATTTCGCCAAAGCTGGGCGCAATCACGCAGCGGATGCCACAGTCGGCCAAGGCCCAGACGGCGTGCTCGCGGCTAGAACCGGAGCCGAAGTTCGCGTCCGCTACGAGAATCTGCGCCGTGTCGAAGGGTGGGCGGTTGAGCACGAAATCGGTGAGCCGGCCCGCCTGGTGCCGGCGTTCATGAAACAGGTGTTTGCCCAGGCCGGCCTTGTCGAGCAAGAGCAGGAAGCGCGCCGGAAAGATGACGTCGGTGTCGACATCGGCCTCCGGCAGCGCCGCAGCCACCGACCTGAGGGTGGTGAACTTCCGCATTCAGGCCGCCCCGAGGCTGCGCACATCGGCGAGGTGGCCGGCGATTGCCGCGGCCGCAGCCATGGCCGGGCTCATCAGGTGCGTCCGGCCGCCGATCCCCTGGCGGCCTTCGAAGTTGCGGTTCGAGGTAGAAGCGCAGCGCTCCTCGGGCTGCAGCCGGTCATCGTTCATGGCTACGCACATCGAGCAGCCGCTGTCACGCCACTCGAACCCCGCATCGAGGAAGATCCGGTGCAGTCCCTCGGCCTCCGCCTGCAGGCGCACGGACGCAGAGCCTGGTACGACGATCCCGGCGACGTGTGGCGCAATGCGCCGGCCCGAGACAATCGCCGCGGCGCGGCGCAGGTCTTCGATGCGCCCGTTGGTGCATGAACCGATGAAGACACGGTCGATGCCGATCTCTTCTAGCGGCGTGTTGGGGGTCAGGCCCATATAGGCGAGGCTGCGTTCCATCTTCGCGCGCCGTGCCGGATCGCTCTCGAGCGCAGGATCGGGAACGCGGCCCGTTATCGGTGCCGTTTCGCCTGGGTTGGTCCCCCACGACACATGCGGAGAAAGGACCGAGACATCGAGTTCCACCTCACGGTCGAACACGGCATCGGCGTCGGAGGGCAAGCTGCGCCAGTAGGCAGAGGCGGCGTCCCATTGGGTGACCTCAGGGGCGAGCGGCCGGCCTTTGATATAGGCGATCGTGGTCTCGTCCGGCGCCACCATGCCGACGCGGCTTCCCGCTTCGATGGACATGTTGCACAGCGTCATCCGTGCCTCCATCGACAGCGTCGCGATGGCTGGCCCGGCGTATTCGAGCGCATAGCCGACGCCGCCATTGGTGCCGATTCTGGCGATGAGCGCGAGGATAATGTCCTTTACCGCGACACCCTCCGGCAGCGCGCCGTTGAGCGTCACCCGCATCGTCTTCTGCTTGCGCTGGCGTATGGATTGCGTGGCGAAGACGCACTCCATTTCGCTCGAGCCGATGCCGAACGCCAGAGCGCCGAACGCGCCGTGCGTCGAGGTGTGGCTGTCGCCGCAGACCAGCGTGACCCCCGGCAGGGTGAAGCCAAGCTCCGGGCCTATGACGTGCACGATGCCGTGGTGGTCGTCGTTCATCGGAATGTAGTGGAGGCCGAACCGCTCGCAGTTCTGTTCGAGCCGCGTCAGCTGCTTCGCCGCCAGTCCGTCGGGCAGGGGACGGTCGCGGAAGCGGGTTGGCACCGCATGGTCGGCGAGGGCGATATGGGCCGCCGGCCGGCGCAAGCTTCGTCCTTCGTCGATGAGGCCCGCGAAACCCTGTGGGCTGGACACCTCCTGAACGAGATGGCGGTCAATGTAGAGCAGCACGCTGCCGTCCTCGTAGGACTTGACGACGTGCTGATCCCAGACCTTGTCGTAGAGGGTGCGCCCAACCATGCCTAACCGCCAAAGAAAGCCTATGCAAGAACGCTACAGGGCGGACCATTCCGCCGTCTTCGCAAGAATCTCAAGACGCCTGCAATCTTTGAGCTTGCGGAGGCGAACGATCCAAATCTATGCTCCAATGAATGCGCATGCAACATGGCATGCGAAGACGTGAGCAGGAGTGTGTCGTGAGGGCTGAACGATGAGGCTTGGCGTAGACGTTGGCGGCACTTTCACAGACCTGCTATTGCACGACGAAAAGGGCAGGAAGACTTATCAGGCCAAAACGCCCTCGACCCCCGAGGACCAGTCGATCGGCGTGGCCGCAGGCGTCAAGTTGATTTGCGAGAAGGCCGGCATCTCCCCCTCCGACGTCGACCTCATCCTGCACGGCACTACCGTTGCGACAAATGCAGTTCTCGAAGGCAAGGGGGCCCGGGTCGGCCTGCTGGTGACGCAGGGCTTCGAGTACACGCTGCACCTCGCAAAGGCCTGGACGCCCGGTCCGCTGTTTGGCTGGATCAATATGGACAAGCCCGATCCACTGGCGTCGCTGGCCGACACGCGCGGCGTGCCCGAGCGCATGAATGCGCGGGGCGAGGTCGTGGTGGAGCTTGACGAAGCTGCTGCTACGCAGGCGATCGACGGGCTGTGCTCGTCTGGGATAGAGGCGCTCACCATCTCGCTGATGCACTCCTATGCGAACCCAGACCATGAGCGGCGGCTGCGCGACATTGTCGTCAAGCGCTTCCCCGACATTCCGGTGTCGCTGTCCTCCGACATCCTTCCCGAGTTCCGCGAGTACGACAGGGCTATCACGACGGTGATGAACGACTATGTCCGCCCGATCATGAAGCGCTACCTGTCGCGCATCGAGGACCGCCTGAAGGAAGACGGAGTGACGGCACACCTCCACATCGTGCGCTCGGACGGCGGCCTGATGAGTGCTCAGGCGGCATCGGAGCGGCCCGTCCACACGGTGCTCTCCGGGCCGGCGGGTGGGGTGACCAGCACGATGATGCTGTCGCGGCGTTCGGGCTTTCCCAAGCTGCTGGCCTTCGACATGGGCGGAACCTCGACCGACGTCTCGGTGATCATCGACGGGCAGGCGACCATATCGCGCTCCACCGAGGTGGGGATGTTCCCGGCAAAGGTGCCGACGCTCGACGTGCGGTCGGTCGGTGCCGGTGGCGGCTCGATCGCCGACGTTTCGGAGTTCACCGGCTCGCTGCGCGTCGGTCCTCGCAGCGCCGGCGCGCGGCCGGGCCCGGTCGCCTACGGTCGCGGTGGCACCGAACCCACGGTCAGCGACGCCAATGTCGTGCTCGGCTACCTCCCGCCCGTGCTGCTGGGCGGCGACATGTCGCTCGATGTTGAAGCCGGGCGCAAGGCAGTGGCCAAGATCGGCGAACAGCTGAAGCTGTCGCCCGAGGACGCAGCCAAGGGCATCATCGATATCGCCAACGAAGTGATGCTGGGCGCGCTGCGTGTCATCACCGTTCAGCGTGGCCTCGATCCCCGCGAGTTCGGCATCGTCGCTTTCGGCGGTGCCGGTCCGCTGCACGCAAATGCCCTGGCTGAGTTGCTCGGCTGCTACCCGGTTCTGGTGCCGCCCAATCCGGGTGTGCTCTGCGCGCTCGGCTTCCTGGAAGCGGACTTCCGAAACGAGTTCGTCCAGACCTATATCCGCTCAACCAGCGGGCTCGACCCGAAGCAGATCTGGTCGCGATTTGCCGTGCTCGAAGGCAAGGCCCAGGCCTGGCTCGACGAGCAGGAGGTCAAGCCTGCCGATGCCTCGATCGAATACACGCTCGACCTGCGCTACGAACAGCAGGGCTTTGAAGTCTCGGTGCCCGTGAGTGCCGATGACGTCAGGCAGCAGGGCGGCATCGACAAGGCCCTCAACGACTTTCACGAAGTTCACGAACGCACCTACGGCGTGCGCTTCCATGTGCCGGTTGAACTCGTCGCACTTCGCGTCGTCGCTCGTGGCGCAACGCCGTCGGTCGATGAAGTCGCTCCGGTTGGCGCCGGCAAGGATGCGAGCGTTGCGGTGCTTGAAACCAACAAGGCCTACTTCAACGGCGCCTGGCAGGACACGCCACACTATGACCGGGGCAAGCTCGGCGTCGGCGCACGCCTGAACGGGCCGGCGATCATCCGTCAGTACGATACCACCACCGTGCTCCTTCCCGGCCACTACGCCGAGATCGATACACACGGCAATATCTTGATCTGGCCCGCCTCGAGGGGAAACTGAGCATGGCTACCACTGTCGATCCCATCACCCTCGACATCATCGAGAACGCCCTCAAGAACGCGCGCTTCGAGATGGATGGCGTCGTCATCCGCGTCTCGCTATCGCCGGTTATTCGCGAACAGCACGACGAGTTCCCGATGATCTGCAACGAGCGTGGCCAGATGATCGTGGGTCAGTTCGGCTCTTACATCCCCGCCATTGTCGACCAGTTCAAGGGCGACATCAATGACGGCGACATCTTCGTCTGGAACGACCCCTACGCGTGCAAGGGCTCGATCTCGCACAACAACGACTGGTGCGTGATGATGCCGATCTTCCACGAGACGGTGCTGGTCGGATTCTCCTCAATCTTCGGCCACATGGTCGATGTGGGCGGTATGGTGCCGGGCTCGATGCCGGCCAATGCGCGCACTATCTGGGACGAGGGACTGCGCATCCCGCCGGTGCGCATCTATGACAAGGGCAAATTGAACGAGGGCGTCCTCGCCATAATGCTCAACAACACGCGCACGCCCGACATGAATCGGGCCGACCTGATGGCCCTCATTGCCGGTTGCCGGACTGCATCGACGCGCGTCCGGGAGCTCTGCGATCGTTTTGGCCGGCAGACCTACATGACGGCTTGCGACATGCTGCTCGACCGCACGCGCGAAGCGATGCGCGTCGTCATCCGGCAGTACATTCCGGAACAGGCCGTGAGCTTCACCGACTGGGTGGACGACGATGGTTTGGGCAATGGTCCGTTCAAGATGACGCTGACTATTTCGCGGCGCGGCGACGTTGCGGTGTTCGACTGGACCGGCACCGATCCGCAAGCCGAAGGGCCGATCAATTTCCACATCCACGAGGGGCTCTGCAAACTCTTCTTCGGCGTCTATCTCATCATGTCCTTCGATCCGTCGATCTTGTTCAACGAGGGCTTCTACGACCTGTTCGAGATAGTGTTGCCTGAGGGCTCACTGCTGAACCCGCGCTTTCCCGCGGCTCTCTCCAATCGGCTCAACACGCACACGCGCTTTTTCGATTGCCAGGCCGGAGCGCTCGGCAAGTTCGTGCCGCAGCTCTCGATGGCCGCGGGCTACGGCACCAGCCCGCACTTCATCTTCTCGGGCACCGACAAGAACGGGAAGTACTTCCAGCTGATGGAACTCCTGTTCGGCGGCGTGCCCGGTCGCCCCAAGGGCGATGGCTTTGACGGGCATGCCTGGTGGCCGCTGTTTTCGGCGACACCCATCGAGTACATCGAGAACTACTATCCCGTTCTGGTTGAAAGCTATCGACCGATACAAGACTCGGGCGGCCCGGGCCTTCATCGCGGCGGTGCCGGCATCGAGAAGGTTTATCGCCTGCTTGAGGCCGGTCAGGTGTCGATCCATGACGACCGCGAAGTGGTGCCGCCGTGGGGCATCAATGGCGGGCTGCATGGGGGCACGTCCAGCAAGTGGATCGAGCGGGACGGCGGTGCGCCGCAACGCATCCCGTCCAAGATCGACAATCTCAAGGTCAAGCCGGGCGATCGCATCATCTACAAGACCGCCGGCTCGGGCGGATGGGGCGACGCCCTCGATCGCGATCCCTCGATCGTCGCGCGCGATGTGCGGTACGGCCTCGTCTCCCGCCAACAGGCGGAGGAGAGCTACGGCGTCGTGCTCACTTCAGACAACGAGGCCGACGTCGCGGGAACGACCGCCAAGCGCGACGCTATGCGCACGAAACGGGGGCCAGCACCGCAGTTCGATTTCGGCTACACGCCGCCGGAACGGCGCGAGGCAGCTGAGTAGGAGAAGGGGCCGATTGGCCCCTTCTTCATGTCGACCGGGTGCGTCGTGCTTCGGCCGGCTTGATTGTGCCGCGCATGATCAGTTCGCCGGCGATGGGCCGGTCGATGCCAAGTTCGATGGGGCGGGAGGGATCGTCGAGGTGGAGTATCGCCAGCGCCTCATCGACCATTTCCTCGATCGGTTGCCGAACTGTCGTCAGTTGGTACGGCAGCCGCTCGCCCTCTGGAATATCGTCGAAGCCTGCCACCATCAGGTCCTCAGGGACGCGTACACCGAGCCGGTGGCGCAGTGTATCGATGGCGCCCATCGCCATGATGTCGTTGATCCCAAACAGCGCGTCCGGCAGCGGCACCTTCTTCTCGCCGAAATGTCGATAGGTCGCCTCGGCCGCGCCTTCATAGGACGACAGGCCGGGCAACTCGATCACGTCGCCGCGTCGGATACCCTCTTCGAGCAGCCGCTCGACGAACCCGCGAACACGATCCAGGCTCGTGGTGCCCTTGGGGTCGCCCGTGATCATCGCGAAGCTTTTGGCTCCCGCGCGGAGGAAGGCCTCCGCGATCAGGCGACCACCCGCAGCATTGTCGCAACGCACGCCGGATGCATCGCTGCCGGGTATGTAGCGATTGAACAGCACGATCGGAATGCCCCGGTCGTGGCAGATGCTGGTCATGCGGGTCGAGAGCTGAGCAGCGGCGAGCACGACGCCATCCACCTGGTACTTGAGGAGGTGGAGGATGGCCTCGTCGGACTCCGCGCCGGGATCGACGGTAAACGTCAGAACCTGCCGCCCCTGCGCCTGGAGGCGCTGGCTGAACCGATGGAGCACGTGCACGTAAAACGGGTTGCCGAGGTTGCCCAGGATCAGCGCCACGATGTTGGTGCGCTTGGTCGTGAGGCTGCTGGCGATCGAATTGGGCACGTAGTTGAGCTTGCGGGCCGCCTCGAGCACCCGCTGCCGCGTCTCCTCGGTGATGCTCGATCCGGTTGCAAACGCGCGCGATACGGACGCCTGCGAGACGCCGGCCAGTGCCGCCACGTCAAAAGAAGTCGATCGGGATGCCTGCCGAGCCATCGATAATCTTTTCAATCAACATGAGATCGGGAATGCGTATGCAAGCGTATGCTTCGACTTGCATAGCCTCCAATGGTTTCAGATTCAACTGAGCCGCAGCGGTAAGTCAGAGTGCGCGATCATTGGGCAGCCTTGGCGCCGAAATTAGCCATACTCGTGATTGACTCAATGCGTTGCATGCGCAAACAATGAATGCGCATGCAAAGGCGGAATGGCGCGACGAAATCGCGAGGGCCAGCGCAGCGAAGCAGGGAGAAAGCAATGCAGAAACGTGCATATCTCGTAGCGGTCGCCTCGGCGCTCGCCTTGGGGCTCGCCACCACGTCCGTCATGGCTGATGCCGTGTCCGACGGACTCGCAAAGGCGAAGGAAAATCTGGCCAAGTACACGGCGCTGCCGCAGTTCGTGGCGCCCGGCGATCCGTTCGATGCCAAGGCCTGTGCCGCCGGCAAAAAACAGATGTCGATCCCCAACAACTCGGCCAATCCGTTTCTCAAGGGAATCATCGACCGCATGAAAACGGCCGGTGCGGAAGTGGGGTTGACCGTCGTCGAAGGACAGAACCAGGGCACGCCGGCCGAGTGGGTGCAGCAGGTCGAACTGGCCACACGCGACAAGTACGACATCATCGACCTGATCTCGGGTATCGACCCCGGCGCGATCGAGCCATCGCTGCAGGCCGCCAAGGCAGCGGGCGTCAAGGTGATGACGTCGCACTTCTACGACCCGACCTTCGAGCAGAACCCGGTCGTTTCGAGCTCGCTGACCATCGGCTTCGGCGAGATCGGCCGCATCCTCGCGGACTGGGCCACGGTCGTCACAGATGGCAATCCGCAGATCGCAATTGTCGTCTCTCGCGACGTGCCGCCGACAATTCCTCTGGCCGAGGAGTTTGCCAAGGAACTTGCAGCGGTCGCGCCGAACGGCAAGATCGTCCAGGAGATCAACGTCGGCGTCACCGAATGGGGCACCAAGATCCAGCCGGGCGTCCAGGCCGCTCTCCAAGCCAACCCGGACATCAACGTCGTGATCCCGATCTACGACTCGATGTCCCAGTTCGTCGTTCCCGCCATCCGCCTTGTCGGCAAGACAGGGCAGGTCAAGGTCGGTACCTTCAATGGAACGCCGTTCGTCCTCGACTACATTCAGTCGGGTGAAGTCGATATGGACATCGGCGAGAGCCTGGACTGGATCGCTTACGCAACAGTCGACGGCCACCTTCGCGATGCCTGCGGCCTGCCCACGCCGACGGCGCTCAACGTGCCGTTCTACATCTTCGACAAGTCGAATGCCGCGACCGCCGGTACGCCTGCCCAGTTCGACACCGGCTACGGTGACGCCTATAAGGCGGGCTTCCGCAAACTCTGGGGCATCGAGTAACAGGACGTGACGGAGACCGTCATTCCCATGAAATCGGGATCGGGGGCACCTGAGGTGCTCCCGGTCCTTTCTGTTCGCAATCTCTCCAAGTCATTCGGCGGCGCACGTGCCCTGCGCAATGTCAGCTTCGACGTCATGCCCGGCCAGGTGCATGGCCTTCTGGGCAAGAACGGCTCCGGAAAGTCCACACTTGTAAAGATTCTCGCGGGCTTCCACGCGCCCGATGATGGCGGTGAGCTGCGCTTTAACGGCGAGGCAGCGTCGCTCCCCCTCAAGCCTGGCGACTATCGCCGGCTCGGCATGTCGTTCGTCCATCAGAATCTCGGGCTCGTGCCGTCGTTGACGGTGCTCGAAAACCTCCGCCTCGTCCAACTCACAAGCGGCAAGAAGGCGTTCATCAACTGGCGCGACGAGAAAGCGGCCACGCGGGCCGCGCTCGAGCGCTTCGGCCTCGATCTCGATCCGGAAGAGCGCGTCGACCGAATTACACCGGTCCAGCGAGCGCTGCTCGCCATCGTGCGCGCTTTCGAGGAGATCGAACTGGCACGGGCCGAGACCGGCAAGCCTGGTCTCGTGCTGCTCGACGAGCCGACGCCGTTCCTCCCGGCCGCCGGCGTCGAACAGCTTTTCCGCCTTGTTCGGTCGATCACGGCATCCGGCTCTTCGGTGATCTTCATTTCACACGACATCGATGAGGTGCTTGAAATCACCGACCGGATCACCGTGCTGCGAGACGGCGAAGGCGCGGGTGATCTGGCGCGCAGCGAGGCGACGCATGCGCGCATCGTCGAGATGATCGTCGGGCGCAGCCTCGACAGCGCGCCAGCCCGTGCGTCCTCGACCACGGCCGACCGCAAGACCTTTGCCTCGCTTCGAAATCTAACCGGCACGATGCTCGACGGCGTCTCTATCGATGTGCGGCGCGGTGAGGTCCTCGGGCTGACTGGCTTGATCGGCTCAGGCTACGACGAAGTGCCCTATCTGATTTTCGGGGCCCGCACCGGATCCGGCGAAATCGCCGTCGACGATGCCGCGGCAACGCCCCAGGATGCGATGTCTCCTGCAAAGGCCATCGCGCAAGGTTTCGCACTGCTGCCGGCCGATCGCCAGGGCGCCAGCGGTGTCGACAGCCTCCCTATCGCAGACAACATGCTGCTGCCGGACGTCGGCCGCTTCTTTCGTGGTGGGCGAATGCGCAATGGGGAGATGGCTCGTGCCGCGCTGGCCCTGGGCGAGAAGTTCGAAGTCCGCCCGAATGATCCTTCGCTGAAGCTGTCGGCTTTGTCGGGTGGCAACGCGCAAAAGGTCCTCATTGCGCGCTGGATGAATCGCTCACCCTCGCTGCTGCTGCTCGACGAGCCGACCCAGGGCGTCGATGTAGGCACGCGGCAACAGATATTCGCCGCCCTGCGAGAAGCCGCGGCAGGCGGCATGACGGTCATCTGTGCCAGCTCCGAAGCGGAGCAGCTTGCGGCCATTTGCGATCGTGTCCTGGTCTTTGCCAAGGGTCGCGTGGTACGCGAAATTACCGGCGACGAACTCACCAAGGATGAGATTTCCGCGGCGTGCTACCAATCCGCCCAATCCAACTCGCAGACGGACGCCCAAGCATGACCGACACGATCTCCAAGGCCACGCCCCCTGCCTCCGCCCGACGATTCAACTACGCGCGGTCGTTCGAGCGGGTTGCCGTCCTCCTCGTCTGGGCGATCCTGATTGCCGCCTTCAGCCTCGCGATGCCCCGCTCCTTTGCGAACTGGGGCAACTTCTCGATCCTGTTTGCGTCCTACGCACCCGCGGCGTTGCTGGCCCTCGCGATCATCATTCCCCTCACCGCCGGCGACTACGACCTTTCGGTCGGCGCGACGCTGACCCTCGCCGCTTCGACCATCGGGGTGCTAAACGTCTGGCAGCATTTGCCCATCTTGCTCGTACTGGTGATCGTGCTTGGTGTTGGTCTTGTTGTAGGGCTCGTCCACTCACTGTTCATCGTCTACTTCCGCGTGCCCTCGCTTGTCGTGACGCTCGGTTCCACGTCGCTGATGAGTGGCATCGTGCAGTGGATGACCAACTCCACGACAATCGGCGGCATCGAGAACAGCCTCATCATGGCGACGGTCGGCTATCGCCTGTTCGGCATTCCTTACGCGTTCTACTACGCCTTGGCGGCGGCACTGATCCTTTGGTACGTATTCGACTACACGCCGCTTGGCCGCCGGCTCCTCTTCGTCGGGCGCGGCCGCGAAGTTGCACGGCTCAACGGCATCGCCGTCGACCGCGTCCGTGTCGGTGCGCTGGTCACCTCTGCAATGCTCGCTTCCGCCGCGGGCATTCTCTATGCGGGCCTGCTCGGATCGGCCGATCCGTTTTCCGGTCTCAATTACCTGCTGCCGGCCTTCGCCGCGGCCTTCCTGGGCGCGACCACCATTCAGCCGGGCCGCTTCAACCCGTGGGGCACAATCGTTGCCGTCTACTTCCTCGGCACCGGCATCACCGGTCTGTCTATGCTGGGCATCCCGCTCTGGGTGACCAACGTGTTCAACGGCGCGGCTCTGATCCTCGCGGTGACGGTCTCGCAGCTCACCCGCGGACGTGAGACGTCCGACATCGGATAGGCCGCAGGAGCCCAGCATGCAGATCATGGCCGCAGTCCTCGAGGCGTCCGGACTTCCACCGCCCTACGCCGACAGCAGGCCGTTGCAGGTCCGTACGGTCGATCTCAATGGTCCCGGCAGCGGTGAAGTGCTCGTCCGGATCGTCGCCGCCGGCCTCTGCCACTCCGACCTCTCGGTCATCGAGGGTACGCGTCCGCGCCCATTGCCGATGGTACTTGGGCACGAAGCGGCCGGCGTCGTCGAAGAGGTCGGGCCTGGTGTGTCCGACCTTCGGCCCGGCGATCATGTCGTCTGCGTCTTCGTACCGAGTTGTGGAACGTGCGAATACTGCTGTGAGGGTAGACCCGCCCTCTGTGTTCCCGGCGCTACATCGAATGGGGAGGGGACTCTGCTTTCGGGCGATCGCCGCCTCTTCTGGAACGAGCACCATGACCCGCTCAATCACCATCTCGGCATTTCGGCCTTCGCGCAATATGCGACTGTGGCACGACAGTCGCTGGTCAAGGTCGACCCGGACCTCGATCCTCGTCACGCAGCGCTCTTCGGTTGCGCGGTACTGACGGGCGTTGGCGCCGCGCTCAACGGGGCGGCTGTCACTGCCGGCGACACTGTTGCGATCATTGGGCTTGGTGGCGTCGGCATGGCCGCGCTGCTGGGGGCTCGGGCCGCGGGCGCCGAGCGCATCGTTGCGGTGGACGTTGCAACCCAAAAGCTCGAGTGGGCGCGTGAGCTCGGCGCCACCGACACATTTCTCGCGACCGATCCGCACGCTGCCGAGGCGATCCGAGACGCCACCAAGGGGGGCGTGCGCAAGGCGATCGAACTCGCCGGTTCGGCCTCCGCTCTCGAACTTGCCTACAAGATCACGCGCCGCGGCGGCACGATGGTCACGGCTGGACTGCCCCCTCCGACGACGTCCCTTGCGATCCCGGCCGTGGGACTCGTCGCCGAGGAGAAATCCGTAAAGGGCAGTTATCTGGGCTCAACCGTCCCTGCCCGCGACATTCCACGCTACATCCGCCTCTTCCAACGCGGCCACTTGCCCGTCGACCGCCTGCTCACGGCCGAGATGCCGTTATCCGAGATCAACAGCGGTTTTGATCGCCTGCGCGCAGGAAGCATGCTCCGTGGTATAGTCAGCATCACTTGAGGTCGGTGGCACGAGGCACGGCAAGCCAAACTTGACCTGCGACTTGATTGCCGCCTGCATTCTCGTGCTACGGATGCGCACTACCGGCCGGCTGGCCGGAGCGTGTATCGTGCCCCTGCGACGGTCTCGCAGACGAGCTTGTCGTTCTCCAGTTGCGTAGTCACTGGGCCTTGAGGACCCGTCACCGCAAGGCCCTTGTCTCCCAATCGAACGGGTCGACCGCTGTGCGATACGACTGTTGCCTCGACGAGAGCTCCGGCTTGCCACTCGAAGGAGACTTCGAACCCGCCTCTCGCGCGCAAGCCGCTGACACGTCCTGACGGCCAGGCTTCGGGCAGTGCGGGCAGGAACTTGAGGGTGCCGCCATGCGATTGCATAAGACCCTCGGCCAAGGCGGCGGTAAAGCCGAGATTGCCGTCGAGCTGGAACACATAGACGGGATTGCTGCCCTGCGGGGGATGCATGCTGAAGAGGTTGAGATCGGTACTCTCCCGGATGAAGGCGTTGAAGTGCTTGTGCATCTCCGCGCCGTCACCAAGCCGGGCCCACAGGCCGGCGATCCACGCGCGGCTCCAGCACGGACCTGCGCCGCCGCTGGCGATGCGGTGTTCGAGCGAGCGACGCGCAGCAGCGGCGAGGTCAGGCGTTGCTTCCGGTGTGATCTGGTCGTCGGGGTAGAGCGCGAACAGGTGCGAGTTGTGCCGGTGACCGGGCTCGTACTCTTCGCCGTCCTCGAGCCACTCGGCGATGCGGCCGTTGGGATCGATGCGGGTCGGTGGCAGCTTGGGCAGCAGGACGCGCAGCTCGTCCGCGAAGTCCTTGTCGATGCCGAGAATTTCGCTCGCTTCGATCACATGGTTGAACAGTGCCCGCGTGATCTGGACGTCCATCGTCGAACTCATGCAGAGCGCCAGTCGTTCGCCTGAGGGCCCCTTCATCGCGTTCTCGGGCGAGATCGAGGGACCGAGGAGCAGGCGTCCCTGCTCGTCTTCGATGGCAAGGTCGACAAGGAATAGCGCCGCGTCCTTCATGGCGGGGTAGGCCCGTTCGCGCAGGAAGGCGTCGTCGGGAGCGAAGATGTAGTGCTCCCACATGTGGAGCACGAGCCACGCCGCGCCGAACGGCCAGAGGCCGCAGAACACGTTGTCGAGCGGGGCACAGTCGGCCCAGATATCGGTGTTGTGGTGCGCGACGAACCCGCGCGCGCCATAGTGCACCTTGGCCACTTCGGCGCCGGTGACGCGCATGCGGTCGATGAGGTCGAAGAGGGCGTGGTGGGTCTCGGCGAGGTTGGTGGTTTCGGCCGGCCAGTAGTGCATCTCTTCGTTGATGTTGATGGTGAACTTCGAGTCCCAGGCCGGCGCGATCGTGTCGTTCCAGATGCCCTGGAGGGTGGTCGGCAGGGTTCCGGGGCGGCTGGCCGCCTGCAGCATGTATCGACCGTAGTGGAACATGGTGAGCAGAAGGCCATTGTCCTCGTCGCCCTCGCGCATGCGCTGGACGCGCTTGTCGGTGGGCAGCTTGCGCAGATCGGCTTCGGCCGCCGGCAGGTCGACCTCGAGGCTGAAACGGGCAAAGTGCTTCTGGTGGTCGGCGATGTGTTCGCTGCGCAACTGGTCGTAGGGGACCTTGGCTGCCGCCTCGACGACGCGACGCACTTCCGTACCGTAGTCGGCCTGGCGGAAGTCGCTGGCGCAGCCGACGATGATGGTGACGGCGTTGGCGCCCTTCACCACCTGATGGTCGGCAGATGCGGAGACGGTGCCGCCTTCGTTGACGATTTTGACCAGCGTCTCGTAGGAAACGCCGTGGACGCCCGCGCGTCCCTTGAGCGACAGCAGGTCGTCGGCGACGGTGAAGCTGCGATAGTTGTTGTCGTAGCGCCGCCAGAACGCCGTGCTGAAGTTAAGCGCGTCGGGTCTGTCCGCCGTCAGTCGGATCACCACGACGTCCGCCGGGCCACTGGCAAAAATTTCGCGCGTGAAGGTGGTCTCGCCGATGCGGAAGCGCACCGTGGCGATGCCGGTCTTCAAATCGAGGTCGCGATAATAGTCCTTGGCGTCCTCGTCGTACTGGTCGGCGAAGAGCAGCACGAGATTGGAGAGGGTCTCGTAGGTGGTGAGGCCCGGCGGGGTGCCGAACATCGTGTTCTCGCCGAGGAACTGCGCCTCGCGGACTTTGCCTTCGAGCAGCAGCCGGCGCATTTTGGGAAGATTTTCGAGGGCGAGGGGGTTGAGGCGGCTCTGGCCGTCCTTGGTCCACAGCGACTCTTCGTTGAGCTGGATCCATTCCTTGCGGACACGGCCGAAGACCATGCCACCCATCCGGCCATTGCCGACGGGGAGCGCCGACAGCCACTTGGGCGCGGGCGCGTTGTACCACATTGAAAGGTCGTCCATCTCAGCCTCGATCAATTGGAATGATGTTCGTGATCAGGCCGCATCGCGTCGGTTCCTGGAATCGAGCGAATGAGCCTGCGGGTGTAGTCGTGTTGCGGTGCGTCGAGGACCTGGCCGACAGGTCCCGCTTCCACGATCTCGGAGCGGTACATCACGTACACGCGGTCGACGACCTGTCGCACCACCGCCAGATCATGCGTGATGAAGAGGTAGCTCAGCCCGAGGCGCTCGCGCAGGTCGCGGAACAGGCTGAGAATCTGCGCTTGTACGGAGACGTCGAGCGCCGACACCGGCTCGTCGCAGACGAGCAGCTTGGGATCGACCGCCAGGGCACGGGCGATGGCGACGCGTTGCCGCTCGCCTCCCGAGAGCTGCCGGGGAAAGCGTTTCGCGTAGGTGTGAGGCAGCCCGACCATGTCGAGCAGTTCGTTGACCCGGCGCCGGACGGTTTCGCGCGGCGCGTCGTTGACCACCAGGGTCTCGGACAGCACGCCGCCGATGGTGTGGCGGGGATTGAGCGAGGAGTAGGGGTCCTGGAAGACGATCTGCGCGGTGCGGCGTAGTTTCTTGCGGGTTGCCTGATCGATGCTGTCGAGGCGGCTCGTGTCCATGCCGTCGAGGGTAATGCGGCCCGATGTCAGGGTCTCGAGCCCGACGACGCAACGGCCCAGTGTCGTCTTGCCCGATCCCGACTCGCCGACGATGCCGACGCTCTCGTTCGCGCCGATCACGATGTCGATGTTGTTGAGCGCCACCACAGCAGCGGTGCCGTCGCCTCGCGAGCCGAACTCCTTGCGGCCAGATTTGACAGTGAGCAGCGGCCGGATCGCACCTGTCTGCGCCGGCTGGACGGCGATCGCGCGATCGGTGGTTGCGCGACGCGCCCGCATCTCGTCGTGGATAGCCTCCACCCGGATGCAGGCGGTCGAACGGTCGGCGTCGACGGCACGCAGCGGAGGTCGAGCGGCGACGCATGCCTCCTGCCGCCAGTTGCAGCGAGAGGCGAAGGCGCAGCTCGATGCGATGGAGTCCGGGGTCGGGACGGTCCCCGGGATAGCGGTCAATTCAGCGAGGCGACGGTCGACGGCGGGCTCCGACATGAGGAGGCCCAGCGAATAGGGGTGCATCGGATCGTCGCTGAGCATGACGGCCGGCGCGCGCTCGAGGACGCGTCCCGCGTAGAACACGTTGATCCGGCTGCACACCGAGAAGGCCACACGCAAATCGTGGGTGATGAGCAGCAAGGCCATGCCGCGCGCGGCCTGCAACGACTTGAGCAAAGCCAGCACTTCGGCCTGTGTGGTGACATCGAGTGCTGTCGACGGCTCGTCGGCGATCAGCAGCTCCGGGTTGCTGGCGAGGGCGGCCGCCATGGCCACGCGCTGCCGCATGCCGCCGGACAATTGGAAGGGGTAGCGCCGCGCCACATCGGGATCGCGGATGCCGACCTCTTCCAGCCGGTGCACGGCCTCATCCGCAAGCGCCTGGCGTGAGGCGCCGCGCATACTGAGGCGCAACCCTTCGGCCACCTGCGCGCCGCAGGGCACGAGAGGGTCGAGCATGGTGAAGGGGTCCTGCATGAGCAGGGAGATCGAGCGGCCGCGCAGCTGCTCGACCCGTCGTTCGCCGGCGGCCAGCAGGTCGTCGCCGCGATAGCGAATGCTGCCCCGCGCCGTCACATGCGGTGGCAGGAGGTTCATCACGGCCTTTGCGGTCATGGACTTGCCGCTGCCGGACTCGCCAACGATGCCCACGGTCTCGGCCTCGCCCACCGAAAGGTCGACGGCAGACAAGATTGTCTTCGTCCCGGCAGGTCCATCGTGGACGATGCTTAGATTGTCGATCTCGAGCAGCGCCGTCATTGGCCCGTATACCGGTCGTAAACCCAGTCACCAATCAGGTTGACGGCAATGGCGAGAAGGATGATGGCGGTGGCGGGCGCCAGTGCAGCCGCGGGATTGCCGAACAGCAGGGCCTGGCCTTCGGCCAGCATCGAGCCCCATTCGGGTGAGCCGATTTCGGCGCCGAGCCCGAGGAATGCGAGGCCAGCCAAGGCGACGAGCGCCCCGCCGAAGTCGATTGCGAAGCTCGATGCGAGCAGCGCGAGAAGATTGGGGAAGATGTGCCAGTACATGATGCGACCCGGCGGCACGCCGACGGCGCGTGCGGCCTCGACATAGGTGAGGCGCCGCTCCTTGAGGGCCGCGCCGCGGACGATGCGAATGTCGCCCTGGACGTTGAGGAGACTCAGGACGCCGATGGCGAGCCAGTAGCCGCCGCCCAGTACCGAGACGAGGACGATTGCGATCAGCAAGCCGGGGAGTGCGACGATGAAGTCGACGATGCGCATGATCACATTGTCGGCGAGGCCGCCCATGTATCCGGCATAAATGCCCACGAGGCTCGAGACAACGAGACCGACGAAGGCGACGATGAAGGGGCCGATGATGGCGGTCTTGGCGCCGACCACGAGTCGCGCGAGGACGTCGCGGCCGAGCTCGTCGGTGCCCAGCCAGTGCACGCCGCTCGGCGGTGCGGAGATGGCGTAAAGATCCTGGTCGGTAGCCGACAGCGTGGATAGCGGCCCTAAGGCGGCGAGCACGATCACCGCTGCGATGAAAAGGAACGAGAGCCAGACCGTGAACGGCACCGACGAGCGGCGGCGCTGCGCAGGCGGGGCTTCGGCGCTTGCCGTGACGGGGCTCACCGCGCCACCCGCCCGAAATCGACGCGCGGATCGACGATAGCGTAGAGCAGATCAACCACGAGGTTGGTGAAGACGATCCACGCTGCGACCAGTAGCACGATCCCCTGCGTGACCGGGAAATCGTTGAACTGCACCGATGTGACGAGAAGCCGGCCGAGGCCGGGAAGGCCGAAGACGGTCTCGACGAACACGGTGCCTGTGAGCAGGCCGACGAAAAGCAGCCCGGCGGCGGTCAACACCGGCACGAGCGCGTTGCGGAAGGCGTGGCCGAACAGCACTGATCGGAACGGGATGCCGCGTGCGCGCGCGAACATGACGTAGTCCTGTTCGAGCTGATCGATCATGGCGGCGCGGGTGATCTTGGTGATGAAGGACAGTGGCCCGATGGCGACGACGGCGGCGGGCAGAATGAGGTGCCAGACCGTGTCCCAGCCGCCATTGCCCAGCCCAAAGATCGGGAACCAGCCGAGCTGGAAGCCGAGGACGAAGAGTGCCGTGATGGCGAGGACGAAGGGTGGAGCGCCGCTCAGCAGCAGCGTCGCGCCGACCACCCCCCGATCGAGCGTGCTGCCACGCCGGGTGGCCGCGAGGATGCCCATGCCGACGCCGACCAGGAGCGCCACGATGACGCCGGAAATGTTGAGGGCGAGCGTCGTTCCAATGCGCTCGGAAATCGCAGAGGCGACAGGCTGGCCGGTCACGATGGAATTGCCGAGATCGCCGCGAAAGAGGCCGGTCAGCCAATAGCCGTACTGCATATAGAGCGGCTCATCGAGATGGAACTTGGCGCGCAGGGCCTCGATCGTCGCGGTGTCTGTCGAGTGGCCGGCAAGAAGGGCGGCGACCGGGCCACCCGGGATCAGCGAGGCGAGGAGGAAGACCACCACGGTGACGCCGAGCGCCAGGGGGACCAGCATAAGGAGCCGGCGCAGCAGATGGAAAATGATCTGTTGGCGATGCATTTCAATCCATCTTGGCCGCGCCGGCCGATCGTGTCACTCCGCTACTTTACGTTGATCTGGTCGACCCAGTGGGTCATGTTCCAGAAGGCGTTGAAGGTAGGATCGATGGTCCAGCCCTTCTTGAGCGCAACGACGGACTTCTGCCAGATCAGCGAGACCAGCGGGACCTGTTCGGAGGCGAGCGCCTGTGCATCGAGCACTAGCTGGGCTGCCTGCGTCGGGTCGGTCGACTGGATCGCCTGATCGATCAGTTCATCGACCTTGGCGTCCTTGAAGTTGGACGAGTTGTTGCCGTTGACGACCGCCTGCTTGGACGAGAAGTACTGGAACGCCATCTGAGCCGGATCGGGCGCGTCGGGAACGTTACCGATCACCTGGATGCCGAGGTTTGGCTTGTGATCGAGGATGATCTGGAAGCGCGGGCCACCAGGCATCATGTTGAGGGTCAGGTCGACGCCGATCTTGGACCACTGATCCTTGAGGGCCTGCGCGATCTTGCTGATCGTGGCCGAGTCCTCGGGCACATTGAGCGTGGCCTTGAAGCCGTTCGGGACGCTCGACTGGGCAAGTTCGGCCTTGGCCTTTTCGAGATCGAACGGGAACGAGACGATCTTGTCGTAACCGGCCTTCACCTGTTCAGGCGTAAGCGCGCCGGAGAACACGCCCGGATCGTTTACCGTGCTTGCCGGCACAGCGAGGCCTGCGAGCAGGCCGTTGGCGATCGCCTCGCGATCGACGGCGTAGTTGAGAGCGCGACGCACATGGATGTCGTCGAACGGCGCCTCGGTCATATCGACCGTGAGGCCGCGCCAGATGAAGGACGAGAAGTCGACGACGTCAGCCGTCTGCTGCCACTGCGCCAGCGCAGTATTAGGCACGTTGAGCGTGCCGTCGATTTCACCAGATCGCATGGCAAGCAGGCGGGTCTGGTCATCCGGTATCACCTTGAAGGTGATGTTGTCGAACTGCGGCTTGTCGCCCCAATAGTCGGGATTGGCGGTCAGCTTGACGTAGGAATCGGCGACGAACTCAGCCACCTTGTACGGACCGCTGCCGACGGGCAGTGCCTGCGGCGTGCCGTAGCTCGCGAGGTTGGCCTCGACCGAGGATTTCTCCCAGACGTAGCCGACGATGCTGGCGGGCATGAACTTCCAGAGCGACGAGGGCTCCTTGAGCTTCACCGTGACCTTGTCGCCCTCTGATGTAATGGAGTCGACGCTGCCCAGCAGCGCGGCTTCCTGAGAGCCGACCTTGGGGTCGAGGTGCAGATTGAGCGAGTAGGCGACGTCTTCAGCCGTGACCGGGTTGCCGTCGCTGAACTTGGCGTCGGCGCGGATGGTATAGACGTAGGTCAGCGGGTCGGGCGCTTCCCACGAGCTGGCGATGTCGGGCTGTAGTGAACCATCGGGACCGAACTTGAGGATGCGGTCCTGAACGAGCGACATGATCATCACGTCGCCGGAGTAGTTGACGGGCGCGAACAGTGCGCGCGGTGAATCGCGCAGTGCCCAATTGAGGTCTGCGGCCTGCGTGGACGTCGCCAAGCCGACCGCGGCCAGGGCCAGCAGTCCGACACTCCAGGCCTTCATGTCTCGATGCATAAGCGTCTCCCCATACTTGCAACATCAGGAGGGCGGGCTCCGCGCATATGTTGCACCTGCGAAGAGCGTGTAAGAGCCGTATCGGGCAGCCGGTACGGCTACCGCGATAACAAATATATCGGTATATCGGTGAGCGGCAATGAGTCAATGCGAAACGGTTTCCCGGAGCGTGCGGGTCAGCTCGCAGTTGTCTCCCGGAGCGACGCTTCCAGGCGATCGAGCTCTTGCGGCTTGAACGGCGCGAAGAAGTCGGACTGGTCGACCATCAGGCGACGGATCGTGTCGAACACCCGGTCGAGATGAAGCTGCATGGCTGCTGCGGCAGCGTTCGGCGTTCCGGCCTTCAGCGCGTTGGCGATGGCGACATGTTCCCGGAGGATCACCTGCAGATGCTTGGGTACGGGGAAAGCCAGGCGCCGAACGCGGTCGAGCTGCGCTTTGGCGCCGTTCACGATCTTCCAGACGCGCGTCGACGCGCCGAACTCGCAGATCATCGAGTGGAATTCCTCGTCGAGTTCGTAGAACTCGTCGTACTCGGTCTCCTTGGCGAGCCGGCTCTGCTGCTGCAGGTTGAAATCGAGCTTGCGTGCGAACTGCGGTGTCATCTTCACGGCGGCCAGGCGGACGACCTTTACCTCGAGCGCATCGCGGACCAGCTGGCCGTCAAACACGGTCTGGAGGTCGATGCGCGTGACGTAGGTGCCCATATGGGGCACGACTGAAACGAGGTTCTCGGCGCTCAGCTGAAGAAGCGCCTCGCGCAGCGGGGTCCGCGAGATGCCCAGTTGGTCGCAGATGGCCTTCTCGTTGAGAACGCTGCCGGGAGGCAATGCCAGCGTTACGATCGCCCTTCGAATCACATCGTAGACCTGCGCCGTCTTGGGCAGCGATGGCTCGATATGGTTGACGAGCGACACCGGAAGCAGCAACGACGCTGAGTCTTGGGTCGCATCGATGGCGACCTTCCTGGGCCTTGGCATTGTTTCCCCCATAGTGATCGGGCATGTGTGTCAAGCCGCCACCACGTTGACAGCAATAATTACATACCAATATATCGGTTTACTCAAGGGGCCGAAAAATCGTCCGCCTGCCCCCGTTCAGCGTCGTTACCGGACAAATTTCCGGCTGGGAATATCGCATGGCTCGTGACCTGTCTGGAAAAACGGCACTCGTGACAGGAGCAGCAGGGGCTATCGGCTCGGCTATCTCCCGGCGTCTGGCCGAGGAGGGCGCGCATGTGGTGCTCGTCGATCTCCCGACATCGCCGCTAGGACCGGTCGCCGAAGCGCTCGGCGATGCCTGCACGATCTGGCAGATCGACCTAAGTGAGACGGCAGGCATATTGGAAGCTGGCAGCGATCTCGCAGACCGTGTCCACGGCATCGACATTCTCGTCAACAACGCGGGCATTCTCTCCAACAACAAGCTTGCCCTCACCAACCTCGACGAATGGCGGTCCGTCCATACCGTCAATCTGGAAGCCGCCTTCGCGCTGACGAAATGTTTCGTTCCTCACATGCGGAGCCAGCGCTGGGGCCGCATCATCAATATGTCGTCTTACGCGGCAAAGTCCGGTGGGCTCACCGCAGGCACGGCATACTCGGTGTCGAAGGCCGGTCTGATCGGCCTCACTTTTTCGACGGCACGCGAAGTTGCATCGGAGGGCGTGACGGTGAACGCCATTGCGCCGGCCTATGTGGTCTCGCCCATGACGTCCGAGCGGCTTTCCGAAGAACAGCGTCGAGCCCAGATGGCGGCGCTGCCTGTCGGTCGTTTCTGTACGCCGGAGGAGGTCGCCCATACGGCGGCATTCCTAGCCTCGCCGCTCTCTGGGTTCATTACCGGCGAGGTCATCGACATGAATGGCGGCCTGCAGTTCGACTGAAGTACGCGCGGCTTACGCCTTCAGCGGCCCGCCACGTTCGCCGACCATCTCCACCAGCCGCTTGAATACGGCAGCGTCCTGACGAATACCGTCGTGCTCGTACTGGTTGGTGACCCAGTGTGTGAGGTTGCCAACGCTTGTGACCGTTTCCAAAGAAAGCCCCGCGTCGACGTAGAGATCGTCGAAGTAGATGACGGCCGATACTGGAACCGAATTCGCCTCGAGCCGTGCCGCGTCATAGAGCAGCGAATGGTCCTCGCGGCGGGCGAGGGCTTCGGCTGCGGCTCGAAATGGCCTTAGGGACCTGATCTCCTCGAACATCCACGGATACATCATCTCCCCGGTAAACATCAGCGGACGGGCAGTGGGGGCGAACTCGGGGCGACGGGCACGCTCGGCCTCGGCCGCCCAAGCCGTTGGGCTCTGCGGTCCGTGGCCGTAGATGCTCTCCTGCAGGACGGCGAAGAGGGGATTGGAGTCGTAGTTGGTCAGCGTCATCACGCCTGCGAGGAAATGGTCCGAGAGTTGATCGGGCGCAGCGAATGCTTCGTCGATCAGCCAGTGGACGTTCTCGTGACCCGGCGCCATCCCGAGGTCGATACCGATTGTCTGAAGCCGGCGGACGGAGAGCCGGTCGCCGTCGGGCAGCAGCACGTTCCGGCCATCGATGAAGTCGGCAAGCGCCCCGATGCGACCTGCGTCGTGGGGGTAGCGCAAGTAGTACTGCACAGTCTTCGCCGCGGCGCGCGGATAGGTGCGGGCGTACACTTCAGCCGCCGACGGCTCGAGGCTCGCGAGGCCTCCGGCCACGTAGCAAGCGGCAAGTGCATCGGGCGACTGAGACAGATAGGTCAGCGTCAGGAACCCGCCATAGCTCTGCCCGAGCGTTTCCCACTTTCGCCCGTAGAGTGTTGATCTCGCATGCTCGAAGTCGCGGACGATGGAGTCGGCACGAAAGTGACTGAGGTAGTCCGCGGCGGCGTCGCCACTCGAAAAGCGGGCCATCGTCGCGGCATTGACCGGCGTTGAGCGACCTGTGCCGCGCTGGTCGGGTAGAATGACCCGGTGTGTTTCCAGCGCCTCCTTGAGCCAGCTCGGACTGCCTTTCGTGGGCCGAGGCGATTTGCCTCCCGGCCCGCCCTGGAGGTAGCAAAGCAGAGGCATGTCATCATGCCGTTTGGCAGGATTAACAACCTCGCGGAGGAACAGTTCGATCTTCTCGCCTTGCGGGTCGGACCAGTCGAGTGGAACTGGGAGGACGAGATCGCGGACATGCAGTCCAGGTATCGTGTACTCAGAAACCAACATGTGATTCCACATTCTAACGGGGGCAGACAGCTTAAGCGACCGCTTCGACCTAGGACATTCCAGGTCACGCGGGTCCCCGGTCAATTGAGCCGATGTTGACCCAGCCAAGTCGCAGTTCGCTAGTGGCGCAAGACTGCTGCTACGAACATTCCTAAGCCGTCGCAACTCCGATTCTGCAATTTCAACTCTAAGCGGTTGTTGTTGCGTATCTTCCGATCCCTGCCTCTATTCGCAGAGTAGCCGGGACACGGTGAAGTTCGCGCTCGTCGCTTGGCGACTGCCGACCAGAGACAGGTCCCGAGACCCCAAATTGGAGATTGGGCGGTTGCAGTACTGCCGAGAGGCCAACACGCCGCGGAAGGAATGTCGTTCTATTGGTGAGCGCGGGTATTGTGCTGAATGTATGGTCGTCTCAAGCATTGAGTAACACCCCATGGAAGGTGAACCGTTCGTACGGGGCACATTCCAAAGACCTCCAACGCGAATTCCGGGATGCACACCAAGAGGCACACCAACGAGCAATACTAATCATATGTACAAACAGGAGGTCATCGCATGAGGTGGCGGAGAGAAAGGGATTCGAACCCTTGAGACGGTTACCCGCCTACACACTTTCCAGGCGTGCGCCTTCGACCACTCGGCCATCTCTCCGCGCTGGGCGGGCGCCGCAAGCAGCGGCGCGCTGAGCCTTTCCGCTCAGGCGGCACGGGGGCGGAACACCCCGAAGGCGCGCGCAATATACTCATCGCGGCTCCCACCGCAAGGCCGCGTTGGGCACACGGCGCAAACCCTGACAAAGCGCGGGAAAAGCAGCTTGTGCCGCCCAATCAGCGCATGCGACAAGGAGCCCGAAATGCGGCTTCTGCTCAGGACCCTGGGAACACTCCTCATTGCCGTCGCGATGATCCTCTTGATCATCGACGGCACGAAGTCGCTCGCCGCCAACACCATTGTGACGACCTCCCTCAACGATAGCTGGCAGCAAATTCACGCCGCGAGCCTCGAGCAATTCCGTACCTTCCTCGCTTCGCGCTTCTTCGGAGCCGTGCTCGAGACAGTCGCCTCCGCGATCCTGAATTTTCCCGGTTGGGCAGTTATAGGGCTTCCGGGCATCTTTCTGGCCTGGGCCGGTCGCTCGCGGCGCGAGCGGGTGTTCATCCGCAGCGACCAGATCTGAGGCGGCGCGATGGCGCTGCATGGCCTCAAGGCGTTCGACAAGTTCGTTCTTGCGCTGCCAGGCGTAATAGTCTCCGGGCAATGGGAGGCGCATGTCGCCAAGGTCGGCGGCAAGGTCTTCGCGGTGATCGGCGACAACGGCACGCCGATCGTCTTCAAGGTCTCGGAACTGTCCTTCGACGGGCTGACCAGTCTGGACGGGATCGGGCAGGCAGCCTATTTCGCCAAGCGGAGCTGGGTGAGCGTCGACAAAGGCGCCGAGCTGCCGGACGCCGACATCAAAGCCTATATCACCGAGGCGCACCGGCTGATTGCGGGCAAGCTAACGCGCAAGCTGCGCGCCGAACTCGGAATCGGGCCCTAGCGCGATACGCGGTAGAGTTCGATCGGGCTATCCTCCAGCGGCACGCGCTGAAGCCACGGAGGTAGCTTGCCTTGGGCATAGAGGGCGACGAAGGAATCCGGCGTGTAGTCCACCATGCCGCGGACCTCCGCCATACTCGGACAAATGGCTAGAAGGGTGATGTCGCGCGCGTCGAGGATGCCGCGCGCATCGTCGATCGGCTGGTTGAAGAAGCGAAAGGTGTCGAGAACACCCTGCGCGTTGCGGTGGTACGGGGCCGAAACCACCGCATGCGGTGTGTAAAGCAGCACGTGTGATCCAAGATCGATGGGCGTCATCAGGCGCGCCGGCGGAAGGGCAGCGAGTTCCGTGAAGGCCTTGGGCTGAAGGCACTGCTGCCGGCTGACGCGGAAATTGTCGGTGGTGGCCTCGTCATAAGCCGGGAACGCCATGACGATGAGCCCCGCCGCAAGGGTGACGACGATGCTGGCCGAAATGAACCAGCTCCCAAGGAGGCCGACGGTGGGAAGGGGGCGCGGTCGGGCAACGTAAAGTGCGCGGGCCGAAACGATCAGCACCGCGCAAGCCGGAATAGCCAGCGGCGTCGCCATACGGGCCGCCCTGATCTGCAGCAGCATCACAGCAAGCGCGACCCCGAGGAACAGCCCGTAGAGGAGCCACACGCCCCGCTCGGCACCTTGCCGCCGCAAGGCCTGCCAACCGATGACGCCAGCGGCGGTGACGACGGGAACGAGCACACCGATAGGGTAAGTGGGATCGCCCATCAGGCTGACCCACCACGGCTGTGCCTCGGAGATGCGATCGATCCAGTTGCTCTGAAGCCACGGATCGAGGGCGCCGTAGGGCCCCGTCAGCAGTCCACGCCAGGCATAAAGCACAATGCCGGCGACGAGCCCGCCAGCGACAACGCCGCAGGCCAGCCGTGCCATCCAGCGCTCGAGCGGCAAAACGGACAGAGCCAAGAAGGCAGCGCCGCAGCACAACGCCGCGCCGACATAGACGATCGAAATCTGGTCGTAGAGTGGCAGGAACCAGCGCTCCGGCGGCAGGCTGACCGCAAGTGCCAGCAATGAAGCGAGTGCAAAGCTGAGCCCGAAATCCCGCAGCGCAACCGCATGGCGCCGCGCGCCGACCCAGGCGAGGCCGAACGCCACCGCTGCCGCGGCGACCATCGGCAGACCTTCGATGGCAATGGCAACCGAGAGTGCTGCGGCGCACCCGGCAACCATCGCCACGCGTGGCCGCTCGAGTGCCTCGATGACGCTGATCACGAGGACGAAGCCGAGAATGATCTGGACGCTGTGATGATCGAGCCGTCCTGGCGCAAACTCGGCCATGGTGATGATGGAAAAGGCCGGCAGCAGCATCGCCGGTAACGCCGTGTCGGGCCCGCCGAGGCGGATGGCGAGGCGACCACAGACCCACAGCAGTATAAGCAGGAGGAACAACGGCCAGACATAGGCGAGCGCCACATCGGCATTCACCGGGAACAGTCGCAGCACCCAGAGCAGCCCAGCCAGCGGCAGGTCGATCAGCCGTGACCAGTGTATTTCGGCGCCATAAGGGACGTTGAGCCGGTGCTGGACCGGGTCATACCACCCCTGGCCGTTGAGGAAATCGTGCACCACGGTGAGGCGCATCGCATCGTCGGTATCGAGGATCAGCGGCGTGTTGGCCGACCCCGTGATCGAGCGGACGACGAAGATCCCGGCGGTGACCGCCCAGGACGCGAGCAACAGCCAGAGCTTTGGATTGCGGTCGGCGGCGGCGGATGTGGACATTTCCCATCACTAACGCGCCGCCGTTAAGATCGGCTGAAACTCGCGCCCCGGCGATTGACGTGTGGCGCGCTCCGGCCTCTATTCGGCCCACCATTTCGGGGGTTCTGAGCGATGATCGCTTTTCTGCTCTATCTCATCGGGCTGATCTCGGCCGTCGTCACACTGGTCGTGGTCGGCCTCGACTGGCAGGCGATCTATACGAGCGTTCTCAGCGCCTACAATTCGGGATTGCCGAACGTGCTGCCCGCTATCGGCCGCATCGCCACGAGCTACAGTTGGGCGCTGGGCCCGTTCCTCGGAGGGCTGCTGCTGATGGGCTTTGCCCGCATCATGATCCTTCTGGGATCGATCAACCGGGCGCTCCGTCACCCGGTATGAGCCGGCGTTAGATCAGGCCCGTCGCGGCGGCGGTCTGCACGGCCGCGAACAGCACCAGCGGTGTGAAGGCAAAGGCGAAGGCCACCTTCTGCCGGGCATGCATGATCCGGCCGATCAGGAAAAACGCCGCAAACGCCACGACGCTCGCCATCAAGCGCGCGGTGTCACCGGAAAAAAAGTCGAACAGCGGATTCATGGTAGCCTCGCTTTAGCATACGCGCGCGGAGCTTTCGCCCCGCGCCCTTGCTGCAGCCTTGCGCGACCTGCTCGCGTTTGAAGACAATTGTGATGAAGCTACTGTGCGGCTGCCCGCGGTGCGCCGTTCTTCCAGGTCACGTCGAGGCCGTTGAGCGGCACCGAACTCAGCGACATCTTGCCGGACCCGAGTTGTACCTGCCGCGCATGCGCCAGATAGACCAACTCGTTGTTGACGGCGTCATAGACCCGCGTCACGCGCAGGCTCTTCCAGATCAGGCTGCGCTGCTGGCTGAAGATTTCCTCGCCACCCAGCGACCGCGATATGTCGCCGACGACGATCGGCCCCGTCGCTGCGCAGTCGATGGCGGAATAGGACGGGTCCTCGAACCAGTTGCCCTGCTGCAGCCGGTCGATGAGGCTACGGTTGAAATAGGCGACGTGGCACACGACGCCCTGCACTTCGGGATCGGCCACCGCTTCGATAGCGATGTCGTTGCCAGTCCAGTCGACATTGATCGAGCCGACACCCTGCACATTGCCCTTGCCGCAGGCTGCGAGCGTGAGGGCCAGGCCGGCGACGGCGGTAACGCGCAAGACGGAAGCGAGCATCGGGATCATCCTCGAGCAAGAACCAGAGACGGACGGCATGTGGGGACCATTGCATCGGTGCGCAAGACCGTAGTTGAGTGTCGCTTCAAGGCCGCTGCCAGCGCTCTAGGTCTTCGGCACCGGTGCACTCGACATTTCGGGGGCGGGCGCCTGCGGCGCAACGGACTTTCTGGCCTTCATTTTGTGAAGGCTGCGTTCCAGCTTGCCGCGCATGCGGGCGAGGAATTTGGGTCGCGCCGAAAGAGGCAGGGTCAGCGCAACATACTTGCGGTTCTTCGGCGGACGCACTGCCTCGGGCATTGGAGCTTTTCCATCGACTGCCGCGAAAGCTTCGCGCATCATCCGGGCAAGCACGGGCTGCCCCAGCCTTTCAGCGAGGCCGATGAGGCGGTCGCCATGGGCGCTGGTCTGATTGGAGATCCAGCTGCCGTCGCCGAAATAGAGCACACCTGCGTCGACATATTTCTCAATGTGATCTGCAAGATCGGTCGCGATCAGCAAGCGCTCTGTTTCGTCATACCCGGGCAAGCCGGCCTCGATCCGGTCGATCGTCGAGGTCGTCACGCGCATGTCGCGAAAGCGATAGATGAGTTCTTCGACCTCGGCCCCCACCCGCTCGCGAATGAAGGCGCGCTTGTAGGGGGTGACAGGGGTCTTCAGCCCGCCACCGAAATCGCCATTCTGATAGATATTGTGCAAGATGCCAAAGGCCAGGTAGCGCGCTGGCATACCGGCGAAACACATGATCGACGCAACGCCCACGCCGTGGCACACAAACGGCTTGCCGTCGGCCTGGTAGTAGCCAGCCGACAAAACGGTCGAGGCATCGTAGGCAGCCTTCACCAGGCGCAGATCATGGTCGGACCGCTGTTGGGCGTACATCTGGTTGAAGAGCTGGATATTGGTCTGGGCGACCTGCTGCATTGCGATGCTCCCGCGAAGCGCGACTATGCGGCTCTGAGCCCGTGCCTTGTCAATCTGAGATCGGCGCTCGATCCTTGGCTCGATCGACATGACCGAGGTCCCGCTCCGGATCGATCCGGTCGCGCACCATCTGCTTGAGCTGCTTCACATCCGGAAAGCCACCGTCGCGCTTGCGCTCCCACATCAGGGCACCATCGATATGAATCTCGAAGATACCGCCGGTACCGGGCTTCAGTTCAACCGAGCCCAGTTCGAGCGAGAAGCTGGAGAGCACTTCCTGCGCCATCCAGGCGGCGCGCAGCAGCCAGTTGCACTGCGTGCAATAGGTGATCGACAGCACCGGTTTGCCGTGGCTCATACCGTTGGGTCGCCCCAGTTCGCGATGAACTGCTGCGGCAGCACCATGGGTGCTTCGTCGGAACGATCGCGGGTGAGCAGCGCCGTCGTGCTGTTGACGCGCTGCGCCAGCAACCGCGCGATCTGCAGCAGCCAGTCGGGATGCGTACGCAAGACCTCGATGGCATTGTCGATGACGAAGTAATCGACCTCGGTCACGGCGCGCACGCTTGCCGTTTGCGGCTGCTCGAGCAGCACGCTCATCTCGCCGATAACCGAGCCGGGCGTTTTGATCGAAGTGACATACTTGCCGTCGCGCACGACTTCGAGCTCGCCGTCCTTGAGCACATAGAGCGCGCCCGTCAGGCCACCTTGTTCGATCAGCGCCATACCCGGTGCGATCCAGTCGCGTCTGAGCCAGCTTTCGGCCATTCTTCCACCTGTTCCCTCACCGCCGATGCTAGCCGAGACCCTCGCCTTCGGCTAGGGATCGCCCCCATGACGACGGCCGGAGACATAACTGCGCAAGTGCCCCGGCGTGACGCGACAAGCCGCATCGCGCTGATCGACCTCTGCCGCGGCATGGCCCTGCTCGCCATGGCCTTGTTCCATGGCTTGTGGGACGCGAGCTACCTCGGCCTCATCGATATCGGCATCGGCGTCACGCCGGGCTGGATCGCCTTCCAGCGCGCAATCCTCACTGTCTTCCTCCTGTTGGCCGGCGCCAGCCTGGTGCTGGCGCATGGCGAGCGTATTCGCTGGCGCCCCTTCTGGCGCCGCTGGCTAACGGTTGTCGGCGGTGCGGCGCTGGTGACGCTTGGCACCTATCTGCTGTTACCCAACTACGTCGCCTATTTCGGCGTCCTTCACGCCATCGCGCTCTTCTCGATCCTGGCTTTGCCGCTCCTGCGCGCGCCGCTTCCCTCTACCATCGCAGCGGCAACTGCTGCGCTACTGGTGGCTTTCTACGGCAACCCGCTGTTCAACAGCCGCGCGCTGAGCTGGATCGGCTTTTTCACCGAGACGCCGCCCACCACCGACCTCGTGCCCGTATTCCCGTGGTTCGGCGTGATGCTGCTGGGGCTAGTCGCCATGCGCCTCGCTCGGCCAGTGCTCACGAGAGTGAGGGCGTTCCGCCTCGAAGCCCGCCCGTCGCGCTTTCTGCGCTTGCTTGGTCGCTGGAGCCTGGTGTTCTACATCGTCCACCAGCCGCTCATCTGGGGCGCGCTCTACGGCGTTGCGCTGCTCAAGCCGAATGACGACGCCAGTGTACAGGCTGCCGAGTTCACGCGAGCCTGCACGGCCAGTTGCGATGGTGAGGCGAAGTTCTGCACCGCCTACTGCCAGTGTGCGCTGGATGTGGTGACGCGCGACGATCTCTGGTCGGCAATCGCTGCCAGCCCACGCAGCGAAGCCGAGCAGCAATCGCTGAACCAGATCGCCGGCCTGTGCACCGCCATGGCGACCAACTAGGCGCCGTTCGAGCTCACTAGAACAGGATCACCATGCCCATGACGGCGAGGACGATCACCACCACGATGCCGATGAGCATAAGCGCGAACACGATCCGCGCCAGCGTTGCGGCACCTGCGGCGATGCCGGTGAAGCCGAGGCCGCCGGCAATCAGTGCGATAACGACGAGGGTGATGAGCAGGCCGAGCATCTGACGCCTCCGTTCGGCAGTTGACGGTCGTGTCAACGCTGCGGCAGGCGGCGGGTTCCGGCTATTCGTGCGTCCAGGGGGTCGCTTCGCGCCGCGGCTCGCTGACCACCATCGAGGCGAAAATCCGGCTGAGCAGCCCCTGCTGCTTGCTCTGCCCCTCGGCCTCGCGCTTGAGTTCCACCAGCAGTGCGCTGGTGGTGTTGAGGCGGGCGCAGGCGAGGGTAGCGACATGCAGCGCGACCAGTGGTGAGCGCTCCATGAAGCCGATCGGGTCGTCGATGACGCGGACCACCGCTTCGGTCTCGGCGCGCACTGTGGCGCTATGCTCGATATTGAGCAGCACGCTCATCTCGCCGATCAGCGCACCGGGCTCGGTGATGCTGGCGATGGCGACGCCGTCGCGCACCACGCTCAGCCTGCCGCTTTCGAGAATGTAGAGTTCGCCCGATTGTTCGCCCGCGGTGAGCAGGCTCTCGTTGGGAATGAGCTGGCGAGTGGGTTGGCCCTTGGTGAGGGTGAGAAGGGTGGCCAATCTCAGTCCTTGTGCGGTGCGTGCGAGAAGATCGAGCCGATGACCCGGCCGAGGAGGCCTGCCTGTTCCGGCTTGTCGTGGTGCTCGCCCTGCATGTCGACGAGCAGCCGGCTGGTCTTGTCGAGCCGGGCGGCGAGCAGGGTGGCGACGCGCAGCGTCACCTCCGGCTGGCGCTCGAGATATTTGAGCGCGTCCCGCACCACGCGCACCCCGCTGGCTTTCTCGGCGCGTACGGTGGCGCTGTTGGGTGTGCCCAGCAGCACCGACATCTCGCCGATCAGCGAGCCGGGCTCGGAGATATGGGCGATGGCGACGCCGCCGCGTTCGACCACCAGCCGGCCCTCCTCGAGGACGTAGAGGGTGCCGCCGGGCGAGCCCTCGGTGACCAGTTCTTCGCCGGGCACCAGTGAGCGCGAGGGCTGCGAAAACGTGAGGGTGACGAGGCTGGCCATGCTTGGCTCCGGGGTTCGAGGCGGCCAGACTAGCGCGGGCGCTGCCGGGCTGGAAGGGCGCTTGTTGGCCTACATCGCCCGCGGCCAGGCATCGCTGCCGAACAGGTCCGAGCGGGCGACTGTGGCGTCGTCGGTGACGGTGAGCGCGTGAAAAATGCGGCTCAGCAGCCCTTCCTCGTGCGGCTTGCCGGTATGTTCGGCCGACAGCGCGACGAGCAGGGCGGAGGTGGCGTCGAGCCGGCTGGCGAGCGTTGCGGCGACTTTGGTGGCGAGATGCGCATCGGTTGCGAGCACCTTGGCGGCATCGGCGATGATGCGGACGCGGGCCTCGCTATCGGCCCGGACATTGGCGCTGGCCGGCGTGCCGAGCAGCACCGACATCTCGCCGATCAGCGTGCCCGGCTGGGTCAGCGTGGCGAGCTTGACGCCGTCGCGCTCGACGCTGAGCGTGCCGCTGATCAGCACATACAGCGTGCCGCCGCTGGCGCCCTCCGCGACCAGGGTTTCGCCCGGCGCGAGCACGTTGATCGGCTCTGCCGCCGTGAGGTCGATAATGCTGGGCATGACGCGCTCCGTTGCTGGCGCGACACTAGCTTGCGCCGGTGACCGGCG
>JBEBHC010000013.1:0-38179 GCA_040081185.1 Devosia sp.
CTACCGAGCAGCCTGTCGCCGGGGTGGCGCGACGGCCGGTCAAGAGCCGTAGCGGCTGAGGCCGAGATCGGACGTGTCGATCTCGGGTGGGCGCCCGGAGATCATATCGGCGAGCACCTTCCCCGAGCCCGCGGCCATGGTCCAGCCGAGGGTACCGTGGCCCGTGCTGAGGTAAAAGTTGTCGAACTTGGCCCGGCCCAGCACCGGCGTGCCGTCGGGCGTCATCGGGCGCAGTCCGCACCAGAAGGTGGCGTTGTCGAGATCGCCGGCTTCGGGGAAGAGATCGCGAAGCGAACGATCGAGGGGACCGCGGCGATGGGGTCGCAGCGTCATGTCCCAACCGGCAATTTCGGCTGTGCCGCCAACCCGGATGCGATTGTCGAAGCGGGTCGTGGCGACCTTGTACGTCTCATCCATCACGGTGGAGACGGGCGCGACAGCTTCGTTGGTGATGGGCACCGTGAGAGAGTAGCCCTTGATCGGATAGACCGGCAGCGCAATGCCAAGCGGCGCCACGAGCAAGGGGGTATAGCTGCCGAGCGAGGCCACATAGGTATCGGCCGTCAGCAGGCCGCGGCTCGTACGTACGCCGGTGACCTTGCCGGCAGAGGTGTCGACGCCATCGATAGTGGTTCCGTAGTGGAACGTCACTCCAAGATCGGCGGCAAGCTTCGCCATGCCTTCGGTAAACAGCTTGCAATCACCAGTATCGTCCTCAGGCAGGCGCAGGGCGCCGACGAAAGGCACCTTTGCAGTTGCCAGTCCGGGCTCGACGGCGATGCAGGCTTGAGGATCAAGCACCTCGAAGGGAACGCCGTATTGCTTCAGCACCTCCACATCGCCGTGGATGTGATCGAGCTGCTGTTGCGTGCGGAACAGTTGCAACGTGCCGCGCTCGCGGCCATCGAATTTCAGGCCGGGGAGCTTTCGGAGCCCAACCATCTGTGCGCTGCTGTATTCGGCGAGCCGCACCATGCGCGACTTGTTGATCGCGTAAGCGCGCTCGGTGCAGTTGGCGAGCAGCCGCATACCCCAGATCCACATGCGCGGGTCGAGCATCGGGCGAATGACGAGCGGGCCATCCGGCATCAGCAGCCATTTGATGGCTTTGACCGGAATACCCGGCCCTGCCCAGGGCGAGGCGTAGCCGTAGCTCAACTCGCCGGCATTACCGAAACTGGTCTCCAGCGCCGGACCCGGCTGACGGTCGACGACAGTTACCTCGTTTCCGGCCTTGGCCAGAAAGTAGGCGGCGGTGACGCCAATGACGCCCGATCCGAGGACGAGGACTTTCATCCCGGGAGAGTGATGCCGTTTGACCAAACGGTCAATAATTTTCGGCAGAAGTTCCGCTGCGTTGGATACGTCGCGGTGCTCGTGCTCAGAAGCCAGCGCCGAGGCGAGCGTCGACCGACCAGTTTTGACTCTTGCCGCCGATGCCGCCCAGTTCGCCGCTCACGCTCAGTTGCGCGCCGCCGCCCCAGACCGTGTTCACACCGGCGGAAGCGCGCGCCGTGAGTCCGCCGGCCACGGAGCCTGTGACGCTCGGATCGATTGCGGGATCGGAAAGTCCTGCGGCGTCGCCCGCAGACGTCACTTCAGCGGAAAGGCCGGCGTGCGGCGTGACGAGAGCGCCTTCGACGGCGATAGGATAGCTGACCTCGGCTCCGGCGGCCACACGGGCATTTGCCATCTGACGAGTGCCCTGGGCTGTACCGTCGCTATCGGTGTAAGCGTCCTGATTTTCAACCATGCCGAATGCATTGACTGCAGGCTTTAGGCGGAAACCGCCACCGAGTTCGACGTCGCCTGTTGCGCCGGCGGTTGCCATGAAGCGATTTGCATTGAAGCTGCCGGTAGCATCGCCGGCGCTTACGTCATAGCCGAGCCGCGAGTAGCCGAGAGCGCCCGACAAGCGTAGTCCCTCGAGATCAACGCCGGCATAGCCACCCAGCGTCCAACCGTCGCCGGTAATGTCGCCATCGAGCAGCACTGAGCTGTAGCCGAAGGCCTCGTAGCCGGCGAGCACGCCTACGGCGATGTCCGGTGTGATGCGGTGGGTGATGCCGGCGTAGCCGTTGAACTGAATGCCGTCGAGATCGCTCGTGCCGTCGAGATTGCCAGTACCGGTGATGCGAAGGTTCAGCCAAGCGTCAGTGCCGTCGGTGAGACGATAGCTCAGGCGCAGCCCGTCGCCGCCGAATCCGCTGTCATCGTCGGCGGCGCCAAACCCATCGGTCATGGCGGCTGCAGCGGCGCCGGAGAAGGCGTCTCCAGAGACCAATGCAGCGGTACGCGTACCGATGATCTGCATGCCGCGCAGCAGGGCACTGTCAGAGGTGTCGGCCACGACCTGCGTGAGCACCGAAGATGTGCTGCCACCGAAACTGGCATCGCCGAAATAGAAAGCAGTTATCGCATGGCTTCCGGCCGCCAGCGCATTTGTGGTGAAGCTCGCGACTCCGCCGCTCAGGGTGAAGGTGCCAATGACGGTGGCGCCATCGCGGAACTCGACGTCGCCGCTCGCTGTGCCCGTTGCCGGCGCGACAACCGACACCGTAGCGGTAAACGTGACATTGTCGCCGGCATTGCTTGGGTTCAGCGAGGACGCGATTGCGGTAGTTGTGCCGCCCTGCCCCACGACCTGGCTTACGGTGCCTACGCTACCGCTGAACCCTGAGCTGCCATTGTATGTGGCAGTCACGGTGCCCGTACCCACAGGGAGAGACGAGGTAGTTGCGGTTGCCACACCGGCCCCGTCAAGCGCGACTATGAGCGACGTTCCGCCCGGGCCGGTGAAGGTCAGTGTGCCGGTGGGCGTGCCGATGCCCGGAGAGACGACGGCTACGGTCGCGGTGAAGGTTATTGATTGGCCCCAGTCGCTCGGGTTCGGCGATGCAGTGATTGTTGTAGTGGTGCTCGCAGGGCCACTGGTCACGGCGACGGTGCCCGAGCTGCCTGCGAAGTTCGCAACTTCGCCATTGTACGTCGCGGTGATCGTGCCCACCGGAACGTTGGTGCCAACGTAACTGGCAATGCCGCCCGAGAGCGCCGCCGTCTGCGTGAAGCCACCGGGACCGGTGAAAGTGACTGTACCGGTCGGCGTGCCGCTGGCGGGCGCGGCGGCCGAGACCGTCGCCGACAGCGCAACGGTGTCGCCGATTACGTGGGGATTAGGCGATGCGGTGACGACCGTCGTGCTAGAGGCTTCGCCGATGCTCACATCGCTAGTGTCGCTCGAACCGTTGTAACTCGATGTGCCGCCATATGTAGCGATGTAGGTGCCTGCAGCGAGCGCAGAAGTGGTGTACGTCGCGGAGCCCCCGGACAGGGTCAGCGTCTGGCTGAAGCCGCCGGGGCCGGTGAGAGACACGGTGCCGCCGGGAACGCCACCGCCGGGTGCGACTGGGGCAACGGTGACGGTGATCGTCACGGATTGGCCGAAAACGCTCGGCTCGGGAGACACGCCGACATTGGTGGTGGTGTCGGCTGGGTTGACGCTGGTCGACGTTGTGCCGGCGCTGCCGTTGTAACTGGCGCTGCCGCCATAGGTTGCGGTGATGGTGCCGGCAGGGATGGTCGTGCCGGTATAAGTGGCGACGCCACTTCCGTTGAGTGTACCGGTCTGGCTGAAGCCGCCGGGGCCGGTGAAGGTGACAGTGCCAGTGGGTGTTCCGCTGCCCGGCGCCGTTGCCGAGACGGTGGCGGTCAGTGTTACGGCCTGGACGGTGACACTCGGCTCGGGCGAGGCGGTCACCGCCGTCGTCGTGTTCGCGGCGTTGACCACCTGGGGCAGGCTGTCGCTGCTGCCGCCGAGGCCGACATCGCCATTGTAGGTCGCGGTGGCCGTTCCACCTGTGATGAAAGAAGCTGTGGTGCTTGCGGAACCGCTGCCGTTGAGGGGCACCGTGGCGGCGAAGCCGCCGGGCCCGGTGAAGGTCACGGTGCCAGTTGGTGTTCCTGTCGCCGGCAAATCGATCGTGACGGTTGCAGTGAGCGTCACGCTTTCGCCTGCGACAGTCGCATTGGGTGAGGCAGAGAGGACGGTGGTCGTCCCGGCGTCGTTGACGGTCACCGCCACGCTGTCGTTCGAACTGTTATAGGCAACCGCGCCGTTATAGGTCGCGCTGAAGGTACCCGAGGTCAGGGTCGACGAAGTCAACGTCGCGATGCCGCTGCCATCCAGCGGGACTGTCGCGCTGACGCCGCCGGGGCCGGTGAACGTCACAGTGCCGGTCGGCGTGCCACTGCCCGGTGCGACAGCCGTCACAGTAGCGGTAAGCGTTACGCTCTCGTTGCCGGCGCTCGGGTCGGGAGAGGCAATGACGTTGGTGGTGGTGTCAGCCGGATTGCGTGTGAAAGCGTCGGTGTCGGAGCTTCCATTGTAGTTGGTGTCGCCGTTGTAAGTGGCGGTGACGGTGCCCGTCGTACCACCAGCGGTGGTGAGCGCGGCGACGCCGCTACCGTCGAGCGGCACTGTCGCGTTGATCCCTCCGGGCCCAGTGAAGGTCACCGTGCCTGTGGGCACAACGCTGGCCGGTGCGACCGGGGCCACCGTGGCGCTGAAGGTGGTGCTCTGTCCCGTCACGCTGGGATTTGGCGATGTGGACAAGGTGGTCGTGCTGTCGCCAATAGCGTTGGCGAAGGTGGCCGTGCCGCTACCGTTGTTGAAGTTGGTGTCGCCGCTGGTGAAGGCGGCCGTGATGATGCCCGGCTGCAACGTGGTCGAGGTGAAGCTGGCAGTGCCGCCCGAAAGCGCGACCGTGGTGTTGAGACCGCCGGGGCCAGTGAAGGTGACGCTGCCGCCGGCCGGTGTGCCGGAGCCCGGCGCGGCCGCTGCGATCGCCGCGGTGACCGTCACGGACTGGCCGAGCACGGAGGGGTTCGGGGAGACCGACACGGCAACGTTGGAGTTGGCCGGATTGACCGTCAGCAGCACGGTGCCCGACCCGTAGAGGAAGCGCGGATCCTGGCCGTTGTAGGTGGCTGTGACAATGCCTGACGAGGCCGTAACCGTGGCGCTCGCCTGCCCGGCCACGAGCGCCACGATGACGTTGAGGCCGTATGAATCGGTGAAGGTAATAGTGCCGGTCGGTGTACCGGAGCTCGGGGGATTTGCCGTCACGGTTGCCGTAACTGTGACAGGTTGGCCCCAGACGCTGGGATTGGGGACACCGACGACGGTGGTGGTGGTCGGCGCCTCGTTGACAACCTGATTGAGCTGGGTCGACGTGCTGGGATCGAGCGGCCCGCCACCGCCGTAGTTCGCGACGACCGAGTGCGTTGCGACGGTTAACGTCGAGGTCGTGAGCGTGGCAACGCCGGAACCGTCCAGGGCCACGTTCTGCGGCGCGCCGCCGTCTATTACAAAGCTGACGGAACCCGCGGGCGTACCGCCGAGACTGTCATCGAGCACGGTCGCCGTGAAGGTGACGGATTGGCCGTAAACGCTTGGGCTGACGTCGCTGGTGAGGTTGGTGGTGGTGCTCTGGGCAAAGACTGAGCCGACTGTGGCCGCGAGCACCACGAGGGTAGCTGCAAGCCGTTTCGCTCCGGCAGCCAAAGGGCCGCGCGCAAGCGCCAAACGCACGTACTTCATTCGGACGTCCCCGATACCCGCCACTCCACCGGATCCAACAAGGCAAGCGTTGGCGACGCACCGGTGGCAGCGTCACGATACGGGAGCAGCCCTTAAGACGGGCTTAACCATAATTGCGGCGGCGGGGGGGGCCGAGTGGAACGGCATTCAGACCGTTCCAGCCGGTCTGCGGCTACTTGTCGAAGAAGCTACGATCTTCCTCGGCGAGGTATTTCCGGGCTCCGTCGGCGTCGATGTCGAGGCCGAGGCCTGGAGCCTCGAGAACATCGATCATCGAGTCCTTCACGATCTGCTTGGGCAGGCCGATGACGATATCGGTCCACCACGGATCGGAAGCGGTGGGATACTCGAAGGCGATAAAATTGGCGGGCAGTGTCGCGCAGACATTGATCAAGGCGCCGAGGCCCAGAAGACCGTTGGCCGTGCCGTGCGGGGCCATCATGATGGAATGCATGTAGGCGTGCTCGGCGACCCATTTGAGTTCGGCGATACCACCGATGTCGGCAGGATCGGGACCGATGACGCGGACGGCCTGCGTCTCGATCAACTCCTTGAAGTTATGGCGCAGATAGATCTGCTCGCCGGTGTGAATCGGCGTCGTGGTCGACACGGTGAGCTCGCGATAGGCCTGCGGATTGACCCACGGCACGTAGTCGCCGGTGAGCATGTCCTCGAGCCACATGATGTTGTGTTTTTCGACGGAATTGGCGAAGCGGATGGCATCGGGGAGGAACCAGCCGGGGCCGCAATCGAGGGCGAGCGAGACCTTGTCGCCCAGAACTTCTTTCATGGCAGCGACGCAATCGAGCATGTGGGCCATGCCACGCTCGCTGATCTGCCCTTGGTCCATGGCTCCGTGGTAACCGGCTTTGGTTTGCCGCGGGCCGTAGTGGAAGCCGTCGATCGAGTCTTTCATGTTGGAGTGGAAGCCGATGCCCTGCTTCACCATGAAGAACTTTTCGGGCTGCTCCATCATCCACTTGACGTCTTCGGCGTAGTCCTCGGGCGTGTCGCCGGTACGCTTGCGGCGCTTGTTGCCGTTGTAGCAGAGTACCTTGTCGCGGACCTTGCCGCCCAGCAGCTTGTAGGCGGGGACGCCTGCGGCCTTGCCAGCTATGTCCCACAACGCATGTTCGATAGCACTGACGGCCGCGCCGTAAGGCTTGAACGAGCCGCGCTGGCGGATCTTGAGCATGCAGCGCTCGACATCAGTCGGGTCCTCGCCGACCAGCGCGTCGCGGAAATGCAGCACCCACGGCTTGAGGTAGGTCTTGGTGTATTCTACTTCCCCCAGACCATAGATACCCTCATCAGTGACGACTCGAACGATCGGGTGGCGGCCGATGACGGCGCAGCGCAGGTCGGTGATTTTCATAATGCTTCCCCTCGATGTCGCTACAGAGTGCCGTTCTAGACGACGGCTTTGATCCTCGAAACGCGGCCAGACTGACGCGCCGCTGCGCCCATCTGGCCGATGATGTGCTGGCCGGATCCCTCGACGTGCCGAGTGATGACAGCGGCGGCCGTCCCCTCGTCGTGAGCCTTGATTGCTGTGACAAGATCGCGGTGCTCCTTGAGCACCGCAACGCGGCGCGCCATGGAGGTCGGAAAGCGCCGGCTCACGGCCTTCAAAATTTCACGATGCTTCCACCACAGGTCCACGGCGTGGCGATTGTAGTGACGATCGTACATGGTGTGGTGAAACCGCGTGTCGAGCTCGCCATGCGCCTCAGGATCGGAGTAGTTGATCTCTTCCATCCGGGTCGCCAGCGCATCCACTTCGGCGATCTCGTCATCAGTGGCGATCCGCACAAACCAGCGCGTCAGCATCGGTTCGATCAGTGTCTCGATTTCGTAGATGTCGCGGATGAAGTCCTCGTCCATCGGTCGCACACGGGCGCCGCGATTGGGCGTCATCAGCACGAAGCCTTCGCCGAGCAGCTGGTGCAGTGCCTCGCGAACGGGGTTAGTGGAGGTGCCGTGGCGCTCGGCTAGTTCAGCAACGACGAGCTTCTGACTGGCAGCCAGGCGACCGGAAATGATCTCGTCGCGGATCAGTTCATAGATCGAGGCGGCGGGACCGGAGGTCGCGGCTTCAGTATCATCGATGGTCGTGGCGGCTCCCATGCGGCTGAGCTTCTTATGTAGTTTCGATTGGCAAGCCAATCCCCGATCTGCCGGATACTACACGCGGGATTTTGTGTTTTGTGTACGAAACGCGAGAGAGTTGACATGGATTTTGGAGTCTGTGACTGTTTGGTAACCGTGGGGCTGGTGCACCCAGCAGACGGCGGGGCCCAAAGAGCCGGTGAACCGGCCAGCCCGTAGGGAGAGACACAGCACTACCGCACATGGACGGGGAGCGCAGTCGCGCTACCCGCGAACGAGGAGGACGTTCTAATGACCAAAGTCACGGGTCGTGGCACCGCTGTTGCGGTCGCTGCCCTGATGAGCACCACCATGCTGATGTCGACCAGCGCCACGTTTGCGCAGGACGTCGATCTCAGCAAATGGTCGCCCGAATATGTGAAGAGCATTGCCGGTACCGCCACTTACGACACCGCCAAGGATTGCGGCGCAGTTGTGCCGAACGACTACACCGGCCGCGTTTCATACTGGTACACGGGCCCGTTCGAAGCCGACCCGCAGATTGCACACGACCAGGACAAGGCGTTCTGGGATGCGTTCAAGGTTGCTTACCCGAACATCACGACCGACGTTCAGTCGATCGTCTACAACGACCTGCTCGACAAGTTCCGCACCGCCCTGCTGGGCAACGCGGCGCCGATGGTCATCCGTCTGCAGATTCTGGGCGGCGTCGAGTTCGCGGCAAAGGGGTACCTCGAGCCGCTGAAGCCCGAAGATGTCGGTTACACCACTGCCGACTTCTGGGGCGGCGCGCTGAAGTCCGTCACGTATGATGGGCAGACCTACGGCATCCCGACCAACAACGAGACGATGGGCTTCATCTGGAACGCTAAGGTGTTCAAGGATGCTGGCCTCGATCCCGAGAAAGCACCGGCGACGTGGGACGATGTCGTTGCTTACTCCAAGCAGATCCACGACAAGCTCGGCATCCCCGGCTACGGTCTCGTAGCCAAGCAGAACGCCGGCAACACGCCGTTCCGCTTCATGCCCACCATCTGGGCCTACGGTGGCGGCGCGTTCGATGAATCCAGTTCCTCGCCAACCTATGGCGAAGTCTGGCTCAACAACGCCGGCACCAAGAAAGCACTGCAAGCCGCTTATGACATGTACGTGCGCGACAAGTCGGTGCCGACCTCGGCCCTGACGAACACTCAGGCCGAGAACCAGGCGCCGTTCATCGCCGGCCAACTCGGCATGATGATCGCGCATCCGGCCGAATTTGCCCGCATGAACGACCTCGCTTCCAAAGCGACGGGCGCCGACAAAGCGGTCGCCGATGAAGTGGTGGCCAATATGCGCTACGGCCTGATCCCCGCCGGTCCCGATGGCCGCCGTGCCGTTGTGTTCGGCGGTTCGAACATTCATCTCGTGAAGCCGGAATATGTCGATGGCGGCAGCGACGAGATGGCGGCCAAGGCGCTGATCTGCATGTACACCAGCCCGGAATGGTCGACCAAACTCAGCTGGGTCGGCTCCAACCCGGGCAACCTCGGTGGCTTCAAGACCGAGTGGATGAAAGAACGTCTGGACACCATCAAGTTCCTCGACGTGACCACCTCAATGCTGCCGAACGGCATCCCCTTCCCGGTCCTGCCCTACGCTCCAGAGATCATGAACATCATCGTCCCCGACATGATGCAGAATGCGCTCACCGGAACGATGACCGTCGATCAAGCGGCAGACGATGCCGCTGCGAAGGTCCAGGAACTGAAGGACAGCCAGTAAGGCTCCTCACGCCAAGGCCGGCGGCGCCATGCCGCCGGCCACTTCTTTCCAAGATCGAGGGGCGCCAGTGAGTACCGCAACAGGCCAGGCTATCTTTACCGACGTGCCGGCACCGCGGCCGCCTAAACGTGCGGGCTTCTTCCAGCGTGTCTGGAACCACCGCTCCGACTACCTCTATGTGCTTCCGGCAATCGTGGTCATGCTCGTGGTGATCGGCTACCCGATCTACTACACGATCGAACTGTCGTTCTTCAAAACCCCCGCCAGCCTGCAACTCAAGGACAAGATCTGGGTCGGGCTCGACAACTACACCTACCTACTGGGCAACGGTTCGTTCTGGAAGGTGACGTGGCAGACGATCGTCTGGACCGTCTCCTCCACGTTCTTCGCATTTTTGCTCGGCCTCGGCGCCGCACTTGCACTCCACCGCGAGTTCGTCGGTCGCGGCCTGCTGCGGGCACTCCTGCTCATTCCGTGGGTGATCAGCGCGGTAGCCGCTTCCTATGTGTGGAAGTGGCTTTATCACTCCGACTTCGGCGCGATCGGCGCCCTTGCAGTTCAACTCGGCCTCGCGAAAGAACCGATCAATTTCATCGATAACACGTCGACCGCCCTCGCCTCGCTGATTGTGATCAACATCTGGAAGGAATTTTCCTTCGCCATGATCATGCTGATGGCCGGATTGCAGACTGTCCCAGAGCAGTTGCTCCGCGCCGCTCAGGTCGATGGGGCCAATACATGGCAGCGGTTCTGGCACGTGACGTTCCCTCACCTGTCGGGCGTGACGATGGTCACGGTCCTCCTGCTGGTCGTGCAGAACTTCAATTCATTCATCATCCCGTTCATCGTGACCGGGGGAGGACCGGTGGGATCGACGCATATCTGGATCACGCACATCTATGAGTTCGCGTTCCTTCGCCAGCAGTGGGGACGCGGCGCGGCTTATGCCGTGCTTCTGTTCCTCATCATGATGGGGCTGGGCTATTTCTATGTACGGGCCCTCACACGCGGCGACTCGTCGAGGGCAACATGAGCGTGGCGAGCACCGCAGGCGATCGGGTTGTGAGCCGGCGCAAGTTCGACGGCTGGCGCTGGAGCGGCCGTATCTTCCTCGTGATGCTGCTGATCTTTGCGATCATGCCGATGGCGTGGATGCTGATCACATCACTGAAGACCGGCTTTGCGGCGATGCAGTATCCACCGCAATGGTGGCCGACCGAAGCGACGCTGGACAATTACTGGCGCCTCATCGACCCGCGCTCACCCGTCGGGCAGGACTTCCTGCGCTACTTCTGGAACAGCATGTGGGTGTCGACGCTGTCGACGATCTTTGCAATCCTCGTCGCGGTTCCGGCGGCCTATGCGTTCTCGCGCTTCAGCTTCCCGGGCCGCACGTTCCTGTTCTTCTCCGTGCTGTTGCGCAACATGTTCCCGGCGGTGGTTTTCCTCGTACCGCTGTTCATCCTGATGCGGCTGCTTGGACTGGCAGGGACGCACGGATCCCTGCTGATCACCTATCTTACGTTCGGGTTGCCGCTCGCCATCTGGTTGCTCAAGGGCTTCTACGACAATATCCCGATCCAGCTCGAGCAGGCGGCGCGAATCGATGGCGCGACACGCTTCCAGGCCTTCCTCTTCATCGTCATGCCGCTCTCGACGCCGGGCATCATTGCCACCGGCATCTACAGCTTCATCGGCGCCTGGAACGAGTACATCTATGCCTACACGTTCCTGCAGAAGGACGAGCAGCTCACACTGCCCGTCGGCATCCAGCGATTCTTTTCGGAGAATGCAACTGACTGGCCGGGGCTGATGGCGGCGACATTCATGATGAGCGTACCGGTGGTGGTGCTGTTCCTCGTCCTGCAACGCTATTTCGTACGCGCGCTCACCGAGGGCGCGGTCAAACACTAGGCCGGCGGACCGGTACGAAGGGATAGACGACACATGGCTCAGGTGGTGCTCCGGAACCTCGTCAAGACTTATGGCACGGTCTATGCGGTCAATGACGTGTCGCTGACCGTCGGCGACGGGGAATTCGTCGCGCTGGTCGGACCGTCCGGCTGCGGGAAGACCACCACACTCAATCTGGTTGCCGGACTGCTGCCGATCAGCGGCGGGGATATCATCATCGGCGATCGCGTCGTCAACGACCTCGATCCGAAGGACCGAGACATCGCGATGGTGTTCCAGAACTACGCCCTCTATCCGCAGAAGTCGGTGTACAAGAACCTCGCCTTCCCGCTGCAGATGCGGAAGCTGCCGAATTCGGAGATCGATGCCAAGGTGCGCGACGCAGCGCGCGTGCTGGACATCACGCATCTACTCGATCGCAAACCGCGCGAACTGTCGGGCGGCCAGCAACAGCGTGTGGCGTTGGGGCGAGCGCTCGTGCGCGATCCGGCGGTGTTCCTGATGGACGAACCGCTCTCCAATCTCGATGCCAAGCTGCGCGTGCAGATGCGCTCGGAGATCAAGCGCTTCCACCAGGACCTCAAGGCGACGATCATCTATGTGACGCACGACCAGCTCGAGGCCGTGACGATGGCCGACAAGATGGCCGTGATGAATGGAGGTTACCTCCAGCAGTACGATGCCCCGGCCAACATCTTCGCCAATCCCGTCAACATGTTCGTTGCGAGCTTCATCGGCAGCCCGGCGATGAGTCTCGTACCGCTCGAGGCCACGAGCGCCGGGGGGAACACCGCGCTGTCGAGCCCCGAGGGCTGGGCGCTGCCGCTATCGAATGCCAATGCTCGCAAGGTCCAAAGCGCGAAATCGAAGAAGGTGGTGCTCGGTGCGCGGCACTCGACCATCAAACTGCACAAAACCGCGGTTGCGGGCACCGTGCCGGCCAAGGTGTACACGGTCGAGCCGACCGGCGACGTGACTTTCATCCAGGCGTTCCTTTCGGGCGCGATCGTCAATATCAGCGTGCCACCGTCGGTGATCGTTGCGCCCGACGAGAAGGTCTGGCTGGAGTTCGACCAGGATCGGATCCACATTTTCGACGGCGAAACCGAACTAGCCCTCGCCGTGGCCTGAAGAGAGTCCCCATGACACAGAAACTGAAGATCACCGCGGTGAAAGCCTATCCGGTGTGGGTGGGCACGCGTAACCAGCTCGTGCTGAAGATCGAGACCGATCAAGGCGTGTATGGCTGGGGTGAGAGCGGGCTATCGGGCCGCGAGAAGGCTGTGGTCGGTGCGATCGAGCATTATCGCGAATTCCTCATCGGGCAGGATGCGATGCAGATCGGCCGTATCTGGCAGGAATTGTATCGCAGCCAGTATTTCGAAGGAGGTCGTGTGCTGCAGGCGGCGATCTCGGCTATCGACATTGCGCTGCACGACATCAAGGGCAAGGCGCTCGGCGTGCCGGTGTACGAGTTGCTCGGCGGCAAGCAGCGCGACACCATCCCTACCTTCGCGACGACCAAGTCTCCGGCCGATGGCCAGATGATGGTGGACCAGACGCTCGAACTGATGTCGCAGGGATGGAGCGCCATCCGCGTCATGGGCAAGGGGCAGAACGCCAGCGGCGTGTTCGAGCCGCGCGAGTCGATCGCCGAGACGGCCAAATGGTGCGTCAAGGCACGCGAGGCGGCAGGCTCCGAAGTGGTGCTCGGCATCGACTATCACCATCGGCTGTCGGTCGCGGAGACAGCGAGCTTCTGCCAGAAGATGCCGACGGGCACGCTGGACTTTCTCGAGGAGCCGATCCGCGATGAGACTCCCGAAGCCTACGAGTCGCTGCGCAAGCTGACCGACGTGCCGTTCGCGATCGGTGAGGAGTTCGGCAGCAAGTGGCAGTTTCTCCCCTACATCGAGCGCGGCATCCACCAGTTCAACCGCATCGACATCTGCAATGTCGGCGGCTTCACCGAGGCGATGAAGGTCGCGGGATGGAGCGAAGCGCATTATGTCGACATGATGCCGCACAATCCGCTGGGGCCGATCTGCACAGCGGCGACCATCCACTTCGCGGCAGCGGCTGCAAACTTCAGCTGGCTCGAAACGCGCGCATCACCCGGCGAGCTTTATCACGGCTTCGACAATCCCGAATATTTCCCCGGCCTCTATTCGCTTGAAGGCGCGGTGTATCGGGTCAAGGACACTCCCGGCCTCGGCATCGATGTTGACGAGGCGGCGATCCAGAAGCACTCGTTCAAGTTCTGGGAAGCCCCGCACCTCGTGCGTCGCGATGGTTCAGTGACCAATTGGTAGCTCGATGCTTGATGATCCACAGGAACTCAGAATGACAGAGATTATCCGCCCCCCCAAAGCAATGATCGATGCACTGCGAGACATCGGCGCCGCTACGGTCGCGGGAACACTGGGCCATATGGGCTATCGCAACCCTCATATGGTCGGACCAGTAACTCAGAACAAGGGAAAGTCGATTGTCGGGCCTGCGCTAACGCTGCAATTCCTTCCCCAGCGCCCAGACCTCTTCAACGAGGGCGAATACTCCGATCCGGAAATCCAACTCCATCGACACGTACTGTACGAAGTGCAGGAGGGCGACGTGGTGGTGGTCGATGCACGCGGCGACATGAGTTCGGGTGTATTCGGCGACATGATGTCGACCTACTTCAAGGGTCGGGGTGGCGCAGGCATCATCATCGACGGCTGCATGCGCGACTGGCCCAACGTGCAAAAACTCGATCTTGCCCTGTGGCTGCGGGGCTGGACCCCGAACTACCACGTGCAGACGAGCATCTTTCCGAACGCCGTGAACGTGCCTATCGCCTGTGGTGGCGTGACGGTCATCCCAGGAGACATTATCGTTGCCGACGACGACGGTGCAGTGGTGTTACCAGTTGCAATGGCGGACCGTGTTATCGAAGAAGCGCAAAAACACAGCGACTGGGAGGAGTACTCTCGAATGAAGCTGATGCAGGGGGCTTCACTTCAGCGCTACTATCCGCTCCATGCCGACGCGCAGGGCGAGTATGAGGAGTGGCGCAAGGCCAACCCGAAGAAGTAGCGACTTGCAGCTGGAGCGGGTGAAGGAAATCGAACCCTGACAAGAACCATCGCAGCCTGCCTCAGTCCCCCAGAGGCTCGAGCACCCTCCCCTTGCGATGGTTCAGCACCGTGTACTTGATGCGGCGCAATGTCTCGCGGGCGGAGGGATCGAGCCGATAACCAACGGCTGACGACAACAAGTCGATGATGAGGAGAAACGCATAGCGTGACGCCGTCGGCTTCAGAGGATCCGGATATTCCGGAATCTCGACCGTGAGCTTGACGTCGCAGATTGCAGCGAGTTCGGAATCGGGTGCCGTGATGCCGATCGTCTTGGCGCGATAGTGTTTTGCGAGTTCCACCACCTCGATCACCTCGCGCGTCCGGCCGGTGCCGGAGATTGCGATCACCAGGTCGTTTGGCTTGAGAGTCGCGGCCGTCATCTTGAGGACGTAGGGGTCCGAATGCGCGAGCGCGACCACGCCGTAGCGGAAAAGGCGGTTCTGAGTCTCTTGCGCCAGCGCTGTCGAACTCCCACCCAGTCCAAACACGACAACTTGATGTGCCGACGCGATGAGTTCGGCGGCTCGCAGGATGTCGGCCGGATCGACGCTTCGTTCGACAGCAGCGATCGCGTTGCGTGCTTCACCGAATACAACGCTCCAAAGTGGCGAGCCGTCCGTGGTTGGTAGCGGCTGATCTCCCGGCGAGAGATATAGCCGCCCTACGACAACGCTTTGAGCCAGCTTGAGCTTGAAGTCGCGGACGCCGTCACAGCCTATGGCACGGCAGAAGCGGGTTACGGTTGGCTCGCTGGCATCGGCGCGCCGGGCGATCTCGCCGTTAGAGGCGCCTACGGCAAAGGTCACATCGGCAAGGACGACATCCGCAACGCGGCGCTCGGCTGGACGGAGCTCGGCGTATGAATCCTTGATAATGGAAAGGATGTCGGGGATCGGCCTTGAGTAGCCGTCGCCCCCTGGGCCGGTGGGGATATGCGAGCGCATAATCACTCCCTGCAGTTGCAGTCACTGCCAACAGCATTCACGCCACGCTCTTCAGTGTCCGGTCGGGACATCAAGAATTTCAGTGGCAAACGAATACTTCCGGGCATCAGCATGTCGGAAACTTACACGATTTTCAATCGCTCAAACCCCCATAATTCCAGCGCATATGCGGGCGGGATAACGACGTCCCAACGACCGCTTGACACACATGTAAGTTAGTCACAAGCTGACATGTCAGTGGGGGAAGACAGGTTTGGCGACGCTGAGCGCAAGTGAGGGGCGATGATCGCGGCAGCCACCAATCATCCCAAACTGAGGGTGAGCGACGCCACCAAGGTGTACAGCACCCGTTCCGGCGACCTGCTTGCGATCGACAGATGCTCGCTCGATGTCGCGGCCGGGGAAATCGTCTCGATCGTCGGGCCATCGGGATGCGGCAAGACTACGCTGCTGTGGTCGATGTCAGGGCTGCACAAGCTCAGTTCGGGGCACGTGCTGCTTGACGGCAAACCGGTGGCCGGTCCGAGCCCGGAAATCGGAATGGTTTTCCAGGACGCGAACCTCCTCCCGTGGCGCAACCTGGACGCAAACATCAACTTTCCGTTCGAGATCAAGGGCGACAGGCCGGACCGTGTCTGGATCGATGAACTGCTCAACCGTGTCGGCCTCGAGGGGTTCGGTGGGCGCTTTCCGCGCGAGCTTTCAGGCGGCATGCAGCAGCGAGCCGCGCTCGTGCGCGCCCTCTCGTTCAAGCCGTCGGTCCTGCTGATGGATGAGCCGTTTGGCGCGCTCGACGCCTTCACGCGCGAAGAAATGAACCAGATGGTCGAGGAACTCTGGCTCGATACGCGGACCACGATCGTCCTCATCACGCACTCGATCGACGAAGCCATATTTCTATCGGACCGGATCATCGTGATGAGCGCACGGCCCGGGCGCGTGGCGAACATCTACGATGTTCCTTTTGCGCGACCGCGCTCGCTGGAGATCATGGCGACGAAAGAGGTTTTCGACCTCACCAACGCGATCAAGAAGGAAATCGTCGGGGAACAGCAGAGCCGCTATTCCAAGCCTTCCCCCAACGCAGTGATGGCCAATTGAGCGAAACGGACGCCATTCCCGAGTTCAAGCGCGCTTCCGCAGCCGGCGAGGGGGGCATCGCGGGTGGGATGTCGTCACTGACCGCGGGCCCCGGCATTCGCTCGATGCGCGAGGTGCTGGCCATCATCGCGGTTGCGGTAATCATCATAGGAGGCACGCAGCTGCTGCTCACCGTGTTTCAGGTCCCGCAATACATCCTGCCGAAGCCAACCGAGATCGTGGTGGCGCTGTTTACCGATTTCCATCTGATTGCGCCGCACCTTGGTCATACGCTGGTTGAGCTGTTCGGCGGTTTTGCCATCGGCGCCAGCGTCGGCATGGTGCTGGCGGCCGTGATCACCCAGTTCCCGTTCGCCGAAAAGATCGTCACGCCCTACATCCTGCTGCTCGTGACGACTCCGATGCTGGCGCTCGTTCCACTGCTTATCCTTCGGTTCGGCTTCGGCTATGAGCCGCGCATCATCGCGGTGGCGCTGGCGTCCGGACCGATGGTCATGATCAACGCCGCGACCGGCTTCCGCCGGGTCGACAGCGGGAAGATCGCGCTCGCGCGTTCGTATGGCGCGTCGACGTTGCAGATCTTCTGGAAAGTGCGCGCGCCGATGGCGCTCCCGATGATCTTTGTCGGGCTCATGGTGGGCTCGATCTTCGGGCTGCTCACCGCCGTTGGGGCGGAAATGGTGGGCGGCGGGTTCGGGCTCGGCAATCGCCTCACGTCCTACTCGTCGATGATCCAGATGCCGCAGTTCTTTGCTGTGGTGCTCATTCTCTCGATTCTGGGCATCCTCATCTACGTGCTCTTCTTTCTCCTCGGAAAGAAGTTCGCGAGCTGGGAGGCCTAAGACAACGGTCTGCCGCCGCAACGGCAGGAACAAACTAGAACGACTTTCAACAGGGGTAGAAAATGAACAGACTTCCGATGATGGGCGGCATGAGCCGCCGGACTTTCCTGCAGGTTTCGGCCGCGGGTGTCGTGACTGCCACCGCATTGGGCGGGGTCGGTCGCGCCAGCGCCGCGCCGTACTCGAAGTTCACCTGGATTTCGCCGCGCGGCACGCTCGAGGTGATGGACGATTTCGGCTTCTGGATGGGCAAGAAGCTGGGCTATTTCGAAGGGCTCGAGGTCGTCCCCGATATGCAGCCTGGCCCCGCGGATGGTACCGCGACGGTCAAGTTCGTCGATGTTGGCCAGGCGGACATGGGCTTCCCCTCGCCGGGCATCTTCACGTTCGCTCTCGAGAACGGCATGAAGCTAAAGTCGGCCTTCCACTGGGGCGCTCTCGACACGTTCAGCCTCGCCTTCCGCAAGGGAGAGGGCTCCAACGATCTCAAGAAGCTCGAAGGCAAGACCATCCTTCTCGGCTCAGCCGCTTGGCAGTCCATCGTCGATCCGATGCTCGCCGTGAACGGCGTCGACATCACCAAAGTTAAGTATGTCGAAGCCGGCTGGCCCACATGGGGCACGGCCCTCGCTGCGGGTCAGGGTGACGCTGCCCTTGCCTGGGAAGGTCTCCGTGCCGAATGGATCTCGACCGGCCTCGATTTCGAATACTGGCTCGGCGTGCAGCGGTCGCCGCTGTTCGCGAACACCTACGTGGTGCGCGCCGCGGACCTCGAAGATCCGGACAAGAAGGCGTATCTCGACAAGTATTTGCGCGGTTGGTCGATGGGCCTCGAAGCCGCCTACCACAATCCCCGGGCCGCCGTGCAGGCCGTGTTCGAACAGTTCCCGTCGGTCGCTTCGGCTAACGGCCCGGTGCAGGGCACCATGTCGCTGCTGCAGAACCTCAACGTCGTCCGTGGCGACATGTCGAAGCGCGAGGGCTGGGGCTGGCACGACATGGCTGCGTGGCAAACGTTCTTCGACAAGGTGCACGAACTCGGTCAGGTCAAGAACCCGATCAAGGCAGAGGATGTCTGCACCAATGCGTGCATTGCCGCCGCCAACGACTTCGACCACGAGAAGGTCAAAGCCGATGCCCTGGCGCTCGACCTGTCGGCGGAAATCGCTGCGGTCAACGTCGACGATGTGAAGGCGCACCTCTTCGATCAAGCCATCGCCTGATATCGAACTGACGTGGGCGGCCCTGCGCCGTCCACGTCACCAATCACATGCTGGGAGAAACGAGAATGGCCGACAAGGTCAAGGTGCTGGTCGTTGGACTGGGGAATATGGGGTCTTCCCATGCAAGCGCCTACCATCGCAATCCAGGCTTCGAAATCGTCGGTCTGATGAGCCGCTCAATCAAGGGCAAGAAGATCCCCGCCGAACTCAGCGGGTATCCGCTGTTCGAAGATTTCGATCTCGCATTGGCAACGACCAGGCCGGATGCGGTGTCGATCAACTCATGGCCCAACACCCACGCCGAATACGCGATCAAGTCGCTCAACGCCGGCGCGCACGTGTTCATGGAAAAGCCGATCGCCACGACGGTTGAGGATGCCGAAAAGGTTGTCGCGCTGGCCCGGCAAAAGAACCGCAAGCTGGTGCTAGGCTACATTCTCCGTGTTCACCCCAGCTGGGTTAAGTTCATCGAGTTGGGACAGACGCTGGGGAAGCCCCTCGTGATGCGCCTCAATCTCAATCAGCAGTCGGGCGGGCCGACCTACGACTGGCACAAGAACCTCATCGACTCGCTGATCCCGATCGTCGATTGCGGGGTCCACTATGTGGACGTGATGTGCCAGCTTACCGGCGCCAAGCCGGTGCGTGTTCACGGCATCGGCGCCAAGTTGTGGGCCGAAGCGGACAAGCCCAACTACGGCCACCTGCATGTCACTTTCGATGACGGTTCAGTCGGCTGGTATGAAGCTGGCTGGGGCCCGATGATGAGCGAAGTCGCGTACTTCGTTAAGGACGTCGTGGGCCCACAGGGCGCGGTGTCCATCGTGCCCAATCCAAAGGCGCACAAGGACGGTGTGTCGGATTCCTCGGACATCGATCAGCACACCAAGACCGACGCCATCCAGTATCATCACGCCGAGGTGTCGCCAGGCGACAAGAGCTTCGTTCGCAAGGACGAGATTTTCACGATGACGGACGAGCCCAACCATCAGGAATTGTGTGATCGCGAACAGGCCTTCTTCCTCAAGGCGATCACCGAAGATCTCGATCTGTCCGATTCAATGGATGCAGCGGTCAACAGTCTGCGCATCGTGCTGGCCGCCGAGCAGAGCATCAACGAAGAGCGGGTCGTACATCTCGCCTGAAACATCAACGACGCAATTGTTTCGGTGACGGGCTAGTCCGCCGCCGAAGCCGCGTGCCGGAGACACCGGATGTCCCAATCTGGAAATCAGCCCCAGTACGATCTCGTCCTCCAGGGTGGACGCGTGATCGACCTCCGCAACGGGGTCGATGCTCATATGGATGTCGCGATCAAGGATGGCACGATCGCTGCAGTCGGTTCCGGCCTCGATGCGGCGACGAGCAAGGTGCGTGACGTCAGCGGATCGGTCGTTGCTCCCGGGCTCATCGATATCCACACCCATGTGTACCATAAAGCGACGTCTCTGAGCGTCGATCCCGGCTTCATCGCGCGGCGCTCGGCCTGTACCACGCTCGTCGATGCGGGTAGTGCCGGAGCCGGCAATTACGACGGCTTCCGCGACTATGTGATGATCCAGTCCCCGTATCGGATCTTCGCGTTCCTCAACATTTCCTTCCCCGGTATCTTCGGCTTCGACAAGGACGTGTCGATTGGCGAGGCGACGTTGCGCTCGATGCTGCCGGTGCATCGTTGCGTCGAAAAGATCGGGGCCAATCGCGACCGCATCATCGGGGTGAAGGTTCGCATAGGCGGCATCGTAACCGGCGAACTCGGGCTCGGCGCGCTGGAGCTCGCCCTCGAGGCGGCCAACGCCGTTGAGCTGCCGTTGATGACCCACATCGGGCATCCGCCACCAAGCTACTCCGATGTGGTCGATATGCTGCGGCCCGGGGACATCCTCACCCACTGCTATAGGCCCGAGCCTAATTCGGCCATCGGCGCGAATGGCAAGGTGCTGGATGCCGTCTGGGCGGCACGTGAGCGCGGCGTCCTGTTCGACATCGCCCACGGTATGGGTGCGTTCGGATACGACACCGCGGAGGCGGCGTTGCGCGACGGCTTCAAGCCCGACCTGATCTCATCGGACGTGCATGTGATCGCCGTGGAGGGGCCCGGCTACGACCTGCTGCACACGATGAGCAAGCTGCTCAATTGTGGATTGACCTTGGCTGAAGTGATCGACATGTCGACGAGCCGGCCGGCCCTGGCCATCCGTCGTCCCGACCTGGGCCATCTCGGCGTCGGCGCCCCAGCCGATATCACGGTGATCAAGCAATACGACAGCAACTACGTGTTCTCGGACGTGGTGGGCACCCAGCGTGCAGGGTCGACGCTGTTGCAGCCGGTCGCCGTCTATCTTGGCGGACGCGAGATGGAAGTCAGCCGGCGACCCTTCGAGGAAGCCTTCCTTTTCGCCAGTCATCACCATTAGGGCGCGTCAATGACCTACAAGGCGATCTACACCTACGCATGGGACCTCGCCGAAGCGGGGGTAGCCCCCGCGATCGACGAGTTTCTGGAGCTCGCCCTCGATACAGTAACGATCGCGGGCACCTACCATGCCGGCAAGTTCCTGCGCCCGCACGGCAAGGCGGGGAAAGTCTATTTCCCTGAGGACGGCACGAGCTACTTCAAGAGCGACCCATCACGGTACGGAGCGATCAAGCCCCTGCCGAACGGCCTGCTTGCCGGACGCGACGTGCTGCAGGAGTTGACGAGCGACGGCCGCATGGCAGTCAATGCCTGGCTCGTCCTGTTGCACAACACAGCGCTCGGCATGGCACATCCCGACAGCGTGGTCCGCAATGCGTTCGGGGACCCGTACTACTACAACCTCTGCCCATCGGCCCCGGAGGCGCGTGCCTATGCCATCGGGCTCGCCCGCGACGTCACCGAGAGCTATCCCATCGCGGGAATCTCTTTGGAAGCACCGGGCTTCACGTCATATGCGCATGGCTATCATCACGAGTTCGCTTTGATGAAGTCGAACCCCTGGCTCGAGAGCCAGCTCGGCCTCTGCTTTTGCGCGCACTGCGTTGCTGCAGCCGAGAAATCGGGCATCGACGCGAAGCGGCTCAGGGCGCAGGTGGCGTCCGATATCGCGTCCTATCTCGACAGCGACATCGACTATCCGCCGGATATGGCCGAGGCCTTCTGGCGAGCCGACATTGTCGCGGACGGCGATCTCAGGCGCTATCTCGACTTCCGCAACGGCGTGGTGACCTCGCTTGTGAAGGACATTCGCGCTGCGGTGCGCAAGGATGCAAATGTTGCGGTGATCCCGTCGGTAGCGCGGCCGACGGGCGGCGCCTGGTACGAGGGCAGCGACCTTGCCGCGCTGGGGAAGACTGCGGGTATCATCGAGGCCTGCTTCTATGAGCCGAGCGCCATGCGCGTTAAAGCCGACCTGTTCGATATTCGGCGGCGGCTGCGCGGTACCGGCTCCACGCTGCGGGGTATTCTTCGTCCCTCCCACCCCGACCTTGCTACCCAAGGCGAATTCCTCGCAGCCGTCGAGGCACTGCGTGAGGGTGGAGTGGAAGAGCTCGCGTTCTACAATTGGGGACATCTGCGCCGGGCCAATCTCGCGTGGATCGGCGAAGCGTTGCGAGGATGAGATGAGCGGAGCGTTCGCCGGAAGGACTATCGCCATTACCGGCGCCGCAGGCGGCATCGGCCGCTGGCTTTGCCGCTTCTTCGGTATGGAGGGCGCGGTCATCGCGGCTCTCGATCGAAGCGACAAAGTCGAGGAACTCGTGGCGGAACTCGGCAAGGCCGGCATCGTCGTCAAGCCAGCCGTTGCCGATATTGCTGACCCGGCAGCCGTGAGAGCCGCATTCACGGCCTTTGGCGATGTCCACATCCTCATCAACAATGCCGGCATTTCCCGCCATCCAACGCTCGCGGCGACAGACCCCGCTGGCTGGGACGAAGATATCCGGGCCAATCTCAACGGCGCCTACGCCTGTGCGCACGCCGTGCTCCCGCAGATGGTGGCGCGCAAATCCGGCACGATCGTCAATGTGGGGTCGGTCAATGGGTTGGGGGCGCTCGGCGATCCTGCCTATAGCGCCGCCAAAGCCGGGATGATTTCGCTCACCCGCTCCATTGCGCAGGAATACGGGCGCTATGGAATTCGTTGCAACATCGTTTTGCCCGGTACTGTGCGCACACCCCTCTGGGAAAAGCGCAAGGCGAAGGACCCCAATGTGCTGAAGGTGCTCGAGCGCTGGTATCCGCTCGGTCGCATCGTCGAGCCCGACGAGGTCGCAAGGGTGATCGCCTTTCTCGCCTCCGACGCGTCGAGTGCCGTTACCGGCGCTGCCATCCCGGTCGATTGCGGCCTGACAGCCGGGAACATCGTCATGGCACGGGAACTGACACTGGAAGACTTCTAGGAGGGATGAACATGGACCGTTTGCGCATCGGGGTGATCGGGCTGGGCTGGTTCGGCGAGATCCACGCCGAGACCATCGTCGGCGTACCCAACCTAGAGTTGGCGGCGCTTTGCACCCGCACGCCAGAGCGGCTTGCGGCAATGGGCGAGAAGTTCGGCGTCACAAAGCTCTATCGCGACTACAACGATTTGCTCGCCGATCCCGATATCGATGCGGTGTCAATCTGCACCATGTGGGACCAGCACACGGAGCCGGCGATTGCGGCGCTCAAGGCCGGCAAGCACGTCTTCCTCGAAAAGCCGATCGCCTCGACTGTTGCGGATGCCAGGAAGATCACCGCGGCGTCCAAGGGCGCCAAGGGCATTCTCTTCATCGGTCACGTCGTGCGGTTCAATCCACGCTACCGCATGGCCAAGCAGGCGATCGACGAAGGCCGGATCGGCAAGATCGTGGCCCTCTCGTCGCGTCGCAACATTCCCGCGGCCTGGACGCCGACCATCCTCAATAAGATCGGACCGGTCGTCGGCGACGCCATCCACGACACCGATATCATGCTGTGGTTCACCGGCGACACCGTCGCCTCGACCTATGCGCAATGGGTGGACGTGCGCGGACTGAAGCACCCCGACATCGGCCAGACCATGTACCGGTTCAAGGGCGGCGCTACCGCTACGCTCGAAACCGTGTGGTGCATGCCCGACAAGACGCCCTTCGATATCGACGAGCGCATGTCGATCATCGGCACCGAGGGCATCATTCATGTGCAGGACACGTTTCCAAACCTCGGCATTGTCGACAAGGACAAGCTGCATTCGCCCGACACGACGTATTGGCCGATGTTCGATGGCGTTCGCGGCGGGGCGCTGCGCGACGAGTTCAACTACTTTGCGAGCACGGCGCTGCGCGGGGGCACCGTGACAATCGGCACGCCGGAGGATGCGACCGCGGCCCTCGAAGCTACACTCGCCGCTGAAGAATCGGCTCGAACCGGCAACGTGGTGAGGATCGGTTGATGGCGGACGACGACTATGTGTTCGATCACGTCGGCATCACGACAACGCAGATGCAGCCGAACGAGGACTGGGTCGAAGCCAGCAAGATTTGGGTGACCAATCCGCGCAATCACCCGGAGCACATCGAGTTCTTACGGTATCGTGAGGACAGTACCGTGCCCGATGCAGTGCGTTACAATCCGCATGTCGCCTATCGCGTTGCCGATCTGGCCCCGCACTTGAACGCCGAAGGTGTCGAGATCCTGATCGCCCCTTTTGTAGTGGGCGACTTCCTCGAGGTGGTGTTCGTGCGCAAGCACGGGATGATCTTCGAATACATGCGCTATCTCAAGGACGGCTGGTTCGGCGCCTGACCTTCGGCTCGACCGCTGCCCTCTCGACTGCCGGATGGGATGCCCGTCGACGGGTTAGCCTTCAGCATGATGCGCAGATTATTCAGGCTGCAGGCAACAGCCGGGCAAACTACAACAGCACGCTCGGCTTGGGCGACGCTGGTGAAGACCCTAAACTACTGGGCGACTGGAGCGGGTGAAGGGAATCGAACCCTCGTCGTAAGCTTGGGAAGCTTCTGCTCTACCATTGAGCTACACCCGCACTGAGCCGTTTTTGCTGCATGGGCGGGCTGGCGTCAAGGCGGGCGGAACCCCGCACGACTAGATGGCTTCCATCCTGCCGCTGGCGGCTGAGCGATACAGCGCGTCGAGCACTTCGACTGCGCGCTGGCCAACGAGGCCTGGTGCGGGGTTGTGGACTGCTTTGCCGCGGCAGATTGCGACGAACCGATCGACCGGCTCGAGGCATGAGTAGCCCATGTCCTCGGCAGTCACTGCCACGACCTCGTCGTTTCCGTCGCGCCGGCGGAGTTCCAGTCTGCCGCGCTCGATGTCGAGAAAGAGGACACCTTCGGAGCCGAAGATCCTGAGGTCGATCTGAACACTACGGTGTTTCGGAATCGTGGAGGCGCCCGAAAGCGCTCCTGTGGCCCCGCCGTGGAACCGCACGACGGCCGCGTCGTAGTAATCGACGCCTGTGGGCGACTTTCCCGTGACCGCGAACACGTCCTCGGGAGCGAGATCGGCGACATAAAACAGCAGTCCCAGCGCATGGACGAGCTGGCCCCAGCCGTACCCTCCCGAGCGTTTGGGATCGGCCCAGGTCGAGGCGGGCGGACGGAACATGGCGCCCTCTGTCTCCTGCATCGGCTGTCCCGCGAACAGGTCCTCGAGTGCGGAGGCCATCTGCAGGACGACGTGCTCCACCTTGCCAACCCCGGCCACGAGCCGATGGGCATCGCCCGCAAAACGCTGGAAATTCCAGCCGTATGGAACGACGATCTGCTTGCCCTGTCGCGCGGCCAACGCAACCAACGCCCGCGCGTCGGCAGTTGTCGTGGTCATCGGCTGTTCGACCAGCACGTGGCAACCCGCTTCGAGCGCGGCTGATGCATGTTCGAAGTGCAGGACATGCGGCGATGCAACAACGACGCCATCCATCGGGACCTTGGCGAGCATCTCCCGATAGTCTTCAAAGCCTTGAGCTACACCGAATGCGACCTGCACCTTGTGGAGTTCAGCTGCGCCCAGGCGGTTGACGGCAACGATTTCGCAGTCCGGGTTCGCCTTGAGTTGCGGGAGGTGGTTGGCCACTGCCCACCACCCCGCGCCGATTACGCCGATCCTTGCCTTCGCCATCGCTGCCTCAGAGCCCCAGAGATCCGGCTACGAACTCCGCCACCCGCTCGCCGACGACATAGGCCGTGAGGTTGGTGTTGTGCTGCACATTGTCGGGATAGACGCTGGTATCAGCGACGCGCAGATTGTCGAAGCCATGGACGCGCAGGTTCGTATCGACCACCGCAGTCTTGTCGGTCGCCGGCCCCATTTTCGCCGTGCCGCACTGGTGGTGGGCCGCGCCCATTCGTTGCGCGAGCGCCTCGGCGATCGGCTGATTGATGTCGTCAACCCATTCGGCGTTGTGGCGGCGGAAAGTGGCACTCGCGAGCATCTCCTTGCAGAAGGTGCGCGCGTCGTCGAAGTTCTGCCGGTCCTGAGCGACCGTATTGTAACGATGATCTATCAGCGGCGCTTCGAGCGGATTGCGGCTCTTGATGATCACCTCGCCCTGCGCAAGCGCATGGGTCAGGTAAGTCCAGAAACCGGCCATTCCCTCTTCCTCATCGACCGGGAAGGGGTGGGTCTGCCAGGCGGGTTCGCCTGTTGGGCCTGCAGGTCCACGGACATCGGCGACGAATGAGCGCCCCGTCGTTATGCCGAGACCCTTGCCCTTGAAGATCATGCCGAAGCCGGGATGATCGAGCAGGTTCTTGCCCACCGGCAAATCGGCCACCACGTCGATGCCGAGCGGTTTCAACCAGTCAGATGGTCCAACACCGGAACGCTGCAGGATCGCCGGGGAACTATAGACCCCGGCGCTGAGGATGACCTGATCGGCATAGGCGGTTTGCGTTTCGCCCCTGGCGTCGACATAGGTCACGCCCTCCGCGCTGCGGCCCCTCAGCAGCACACGATCAACGACCGACCTCGCGGCGATCGTGAGGTTGGGCCGTTTGCGTGCCGCGCGAATGTAGGTCACGAGGGTGCCGAGCCGCACTTCCTTGTAGCGGTTATGCGGCATGACGCCGACGACGCCCGCGTGAGCATCGAGCGCATTGAGGTCGGGTGCCTCGCGAATTCCAAGCTCGACGCAGGATTCGTACATCACTCGGTTGATGGGCGCCCAGCTTTCTGGCTTGTAGCGCTGGATGACGATGGGGCCGGATTTGCCGTGGATCGGCTGGTCACCAAAGTCGAGGTCCGTCTCGATCTTGATGAAATAGGGAAGCACGTCGTCCCAGGCCCATCCGGTATTGCCCATTGCTGCCCAGCGGTCGAAATCGAACGGCGCGCCGCGCGCGGCGATCGTGGCGTTGACCATCGAAGTGCCGCCCATCAGCTTGCCGCGGGGCAGCCAAAGCTCTCGGCCGTTAAGTGTACCCGAGCGGTCGGCGTTGAAGAAGTCCCAGTCGAGTTCGGGGATCGCTGCCGTCTTCCAGCTGTGCTCGCCGCTGACAGTGAATAGCGGGGGTATCACTTCCTCGCGCGGAAAGTCCGGCCCAGCCTCAAGCAGAAGAACACGGCAATCCGGGTTCTCCGTCAGGCGGGCGGCCGCAACGCCGCCGCCGGAACCACCACCCACTACAATGACGTCAAATCGATCCAATCGCCCCTCCCAGGACTTACGCTCAGCAGCCGATTCCAAGCGGCGGGCTTTCCCCGCTCATTGGCTTGGCACCGTTTCCAAATTAGTCGGGACTCGCTGAAACACAAGTGCAGTGTTCAGAAGAAAGTCATTGGTCAGTCCTAACTGCCACCGGCGCGGCGATAGCAGCCTCTTACTTGGCTTTTCACGCTTCACCAGATTTTCGCCCCGGTGCGTGAGCGGGACGAAAATGCCTGCTTGCTCTTTGTGATAACGTTTCAATATATTCGACGTGAATGACTACGACGAGAAGGCCACAAGGCTACCGTTTGGTCGTTGGAACAACGGGGGGCGTTCTGTCGGACACGAAGCCAGCTATTGACGATGCCAAGGGCGCCGCGGGTCAACCCGGTGCAGGCGAGCGAGTTCGCGGCACGGGTCCGGTGCTGGCCATGCGCCATATCGCCAAGAGCTTCGGGGCGACTCAGGCACTCGAGGACGTCTCGCTCGAACTTTTTCCGGGTGAGGTTCACGCCCTCCTGGGCGAGAACGGCGCGGGCAAATCTACCCTGATCAAGATCATCACCGGCGTGCATCAGCCCGACCGTGGCGACATCATCCTCGATGGCAACACTGTGTCGATGCGCAACGCGGCTGAAGGGCAGCGGCTCGGAATTGCGGCAATCTACCAGGAACCGCTGCTGTTTCCGGACCTCAACGTGGCCGAGAACATTTTCATCAGCCACCAGAACCGCGGCGAGATCGTGGGGTGGCGCAGCATGTACGCGGAAGCCGAAGCGATCCTTTCCTCGCTTGGCGTAAGCATCGATGTCCGAAGCTCAGCCCGCGGCTTGACCCTCGCGGCGCAGCAATCTGTCGAGATCGCCAAGGCGATTTCACTGAATGTGCGCGTGCTCATCATGGATGAGCCGACGGCATCGCTCTCGGCCCACGAAGTGGCGCAGCTATTCAGGTTGGTGCGTGATCTGCGCGACAAGGGTGTGGCGATTCTGTTTGTCAGCCACCGCATGGAAGAAGTTTTCGAGATCGCCGACAAAGTAACGGTGTTTCGAGACGGGCGACTGATTTCGACGCGCGCGCGCGCCGACGTGACCCCGCAACTCGCCATCGCCGATATGGTGGGGCGCGAGATGGGGCTGCTCGAGCCGCGCCCGAAATCGGCCATCGGCGAGAAGCTTCTGTCGGTGCGCGGGCTGGGCCGCGAGGGCGCCTTCCGCGACGTCAGCTTCGATCTGCATCGCGGCGAGGTACTTGGTTTTGCCGGCCTTATCGGCGCTGGTCGTACCGACGTAGGGCTCGCCCTGTTCGGAATCGAGCCGGCCACGGCGGGGACAATCAATTTGCGTGGCAAGGATATCGTCGTCCAGACGCCACGCGAGGGGATGGATTTCGGGATAGCCTACGTATCGGAAGATCGGCGGCAGCTTGGGCTCACCATGCCGATGTCGATCTCGGCCAACATCACGTTGCCGATACTGCTCCGCTATCTCAATCGTTTCGGCCTGATCCGAACGAAGCTCGAGCGTGAAACGGCGGAGTCTTTCCGCAAGCGACTCGCTATCCGCACCAATTCCGTCGATCTGGCGGTCGCCAAGCTCTCAGGCGGCAATCAGCAGAAGGTGATGTTGAGCAAGTGGCTCAACACGAAGCCCTCGGTCCTCATCCTTGATGAACCCACACGCGGAGTCGATGTCGGGGCCAAGGCGGAAGTTCACGCCATGATCGCCGAACTCGCCGCCGAAGGCATCGGGATCATCCTTATTTCTTCCGATCTGCCGGAGGTACTCGCGACGAGCGACCGCGTGCTGGTCATGCGCGAAGGTCAGCAAATGGCGATACTCGATCGCGACGACGCTACTCAGCAGTCCATCATGACGCTGGCGATGGGACAGGCGCCGTCGACGGTTATGGAGCGCGCCACGGCATGAACCGGTTCTTTCGCCATATCCGACCAGAGCAGGTGCGCGAACTGAGCCTGCTGCTGCTGATTGTCGTTGCAGTCATCATTTTCGGCACGTTGATCGACAACTACTACACCTCGCGCACGTTCAACCGAATCGCTGCAAGCGTGACGATCATTACCATTGTGGCGGTCGGCCAGACACTGGTGGTGCTGACGCGCAATATCGATCTGTCGGTTGGGTCGATCGCCGGCTGCACTGCTTATTTTGTCGGCACGATGCTGGCCAACAACAATGACCTGCACCCGTTGGTCGCCGTGCTGGCCGCTGTTGCGCTCGGCGCCGCGATGGGCGCGGTCAATGGCGTGCTCGTTGCCTGGGGCAAGGTCCCCTCGATCATCGTCACACTTGGTACGCTCGCCATCTATCGTGGCATTCTCGTCGATCTCTCCGGCGCGCGAACCGTCACCACCGACAGCCTGCCCGATTGGCTGGTCGATTTGCCTCGCCTCAATTTCATCAGCATCGGCGAGTTCGAGATCCGCGCCCTATTCATGATCGCACTGGCGATCGTCGTGGCCTTCCAGATCGGCTCTGCCTACCTCAGGACCGGCCGGCGCATCTACGCGATCGGCTCCAATCCCGACGCCGCATCCCTTATCGGCCTCCCAGCAACACGCCTGGTTTTCACCGCCTTCACGGTCTGTGGAGCGCTGGCCGGGCTGGCGGGATTCGTGACGCTGGCGCGGTTCGGCAACATCACGGTCGAGGCCGCCCGTGGACTGGAACTGGAAGTGGTGGCGGCCGTGGTGGTCGGCGGCGTCAACATTTTCGGTGGCTCGGGCACGGTGTTTGGAGCCATGCTCGGTGCGATCATGATCGGTATCCTCGAGCAAAGCCTTTTCCGCCTGCAGATCAGCGAGTTCTGGCGCGATGCGCTGCTTGGGCTGTTGATCCTGCTCGCCGTCGCCAGTGACTCCGTCATTCTTCAAAGGCTGCGGAAGATCTGGGCGCGTAGCGACGCGAAGATCGAGCGAACTCCGCCTGAGAAGGAAGGAGCAAGCCTATGACGCTGCTGTCTCGCCTGAAGAGCTGGGAAGGTCTGCTGCTTGCGCTGCTGATCGCCATTGTGGCGGTCAATGTGCTGCGCTCGCCCTACTACCTCGGTGTCGGCAACATCGTGAATCTTTTCCAGTTGTCGATCGAGAAAGTCATCATCGTCCTCGTGATGACCCTCATCATCATCAATGGCGAGATCGATCTTTCTGTCGCTTCGATCATGGGGCTCGCGGCTTCGCTGCTGGCCGTACTTTTCCACGCGGGCGTGCCGATGCCTATCGCGATCGTCATCGCGCTGACGGTCGGATTGGCTGGCGGCCTCTTCAACGGATTCTGGGTGGCCTTTGTCGGCCTGCCCTCGCTCGCCGTTACGCTCGCGACATTGATTGGCTATCGCGGCGTGTCGCGCATCTTCATCGAGGATAAGCCGATCGGAAATTTCCCCGAGTGGTTCAATCTTGCCGGCCAACAGACGCTGATCGGACCGCTCACGGTTTCGATCGTGATTTTCGCCCTGCTCTTCGTCGTCGCCGTGATCATCCTGCATGGGTCGGCATTTGGCCGCATCGTCTATGTCATCGGAAACAATGCGCTGGCTGCACGCTATTCGGGCATACGGGTCAAGCTGGTGAAGATGACGCTGTTCGCAGCGTCCGGCCTGGTGGCTGCGCTGGCAGGCATTCTCTATGCCGCGCGCCTCGGTTCAGTCCGCGGCGACATGGCGGTTGGGTTCGAACTCGACATCATCACCATCGTGCTGCTCGGCGGCGTAAGTATTTTCGGAGGTTCGGGGAATTTTCTCGGGGTCGGCTTGTCGATCCTGGTAATCCTCAATCTCCGCAACGGAATGGGTTTGGCCAATATCACAGGCAATACCCAGACAAGCGTGATCGGAGCCTTGCTGATCCTGTCAGTCCTGGTTCCGAACCTGACGCAAGCAATAAGTAGAAAGCTCAAAGGGAGAGAGACGTGAAGAAATATGTTCTAGCGGGCCTTGCGCTCGCCTTGATGACGACGATCAGCGGTACGGCGATGGCCCAGCAGGCCGCGCCGGGCACCGCACTCGACATGGTGCTGCTGCCGAAGTTCCTCGGCATTCTGCCGTTCGATCAGGCGCACCAGGGTGCACTTGAGGCCGAAAAGGAACTCGGTAACTCCAAGCCGCTGCAGTTCCTCGGACCGACGCCTGAGAACAGCGTTGCCGGTCAGATCGAAATCACTACCAACGCCACGACGCAGGGTGTTGCGGCGATCATGATTTCGAACAATTCCGGCGACCAGATCGTCCCGGCCGCCAAGGCCGCGCACGACAAGGGCATCAAGGTCGTGACCTGGGATTCTCCGATCCCGTCGGCTGAAGGCGAAGACGTGTTCGTCGCCCAGGTCGACTTCTCGGAGACCGGCAAGGTGATGGCCGACATGGCCTTGTCGATCCTCGGTGCCGATGGTGGCAAGTTCGCCATCCTCTCGGCGTCGCCGGATGCTGCGAACCAGAACGCCTGGATCGCCGCGATGATGGAAGCCCTCAAGGATCCGAAATACGCCAAGCTCGAATATCTCGCGACGGTGTACGGAAATGACCAGTCTGAGGAGAGCTACAACCAGGCCCAGGCACTGCTCGACAAGTACCCGGACATGAAGCTCATCATGTCGCCGACCTCGGTCGGTATCGTCGCTGGCGCGAAGGCGCTGCAGGACGAAGGCCTCTGCGACAAGATCAAGATCAGCGGTCTCGGCGTGCCGAGCGAAATGCTGGCCTACACCATGAACGGCTGTGCGCCCGAGTTCGCGCTCTGGAGCTTCGTCGACCTGGGTTACCTGACCTACCAGACGGCCTATGCACTCGCGACCGGCTCTCTCAAGGCTGAAGACGGCGCGAAGTTCACGGCCGGCCGGATGGGCGACTACACCATCACCAAGGATCCGACGCGTGCCGCCGGCCTGCGTATCTTGATGGGGCCGTTCTCGGTCTACAACAAGGACAACGTCGAAGCCGCCGCAAAGTAGCTTCCGACTCAAACTGGCCGGCGCGTCGTCGAGAGACGCGCCGGTTGGCGCTCCTCAACACGGAAAGCGCTATGACCTCCTTCCCCCTCCGATCGGATTTCGTCTCGCTCGCGGTCACCAGCACCGGGGGACACTTGTCCGATGTGGTGTTCGCCATGCCGGACGGTCGACGTGTGCGCCCGATGCACACCGCCCCGTGGGCGAGTGAGACCCTCGCCGAAGACACTCCGGCTATCCTCAAAGTGCTGCGTGGCGACTTTTTTTGCGCACCGTTTGGATCGAGCGACATCCTGCCGGACGCGAACGCCGTTCACGGCCTTCCGGCAAATGGCGATTGGCGCCTGACCACTTCAGACGCCCACAGCATCGACGCACTGCTTGCCGGGACGGTGCAGGGTGCGACAGTCACCAAGCACGTCGAAGTGCGCGCGGGTGAACGCATGGTCTACCAGCGCCACACGCTCGCTTCGGGCTCGGGGCGCATACCCGTGGGCCACCACGCCATGCTGCACGCAGACCATCCGCTCAAGCTGTCGTTTTCCCCGTGGAAGATGGCGCTGAGCACGCCGAAACCGGACGAGGTTGCGCCGCTTGGCCGGTCCCTGCTTCAGGCCGGACAGACAATAGCCGATCTCAAGCGGGCGCGCCGCGCCGACGGCAGCACAGTCGATCTCACCTCATTTCCCAGTCCCGAGGGGTTCGAGGCCATCTGGATGCTGGTGGCCGATCCTGCACCGGCTTTCGGCTGGACCGCAGCCAGCAATGCCGAGGAGGGCTGGGTTTGGTTCGCGCTCAAGAACCAGCGCGTCCTGCCGCAGACGCTGATCTGGTTCAGCAATGGCGGGCGCGACTATGCGCCATGGAACGGCCGTCACCGCAACGCCATCGGGCTCGAGGAAATCTGCGGCTACTTCCATTTGGGTCATGCGGCCTCGACTGCCGAGAACCCGGTTTCCGCCAGCGGCAGCCCGACCGCTATCAAGATGACGCCCGATGCCCCGACCCTGATCAGCTACATGTTCGGTGTCGCGCCGGCGCCGGCCGATTTTGGTCGTGTCGCGGACATAGTGGGGACCGCGGGCGGCGTGAATATCGTCGATGACGCCGGCCGCACCGTTTTTGCGCGCTGCGATGTCGCGTTCGTCACCGGCAGAGATGAACTGTAGCGAGGCGCTGAACAAGCAGCGGCCTGAGAAGACAGACCGGCACAAATTTGTTGCGCTATTTATGACGTACTTGCCGGTCAGGTTCAGTCATATCAGCTCGCAATAGTCGCGGCCGGGGAGTGGCGCCAGAGGTGCCGAGGGCAGCGTCTGGTACCAATAGGCGACCGAGGCGATGTCGTCCTGGAGCGGCAGGTAGCGGCGGTCCTGAGGTTCGGTACGCCAGCCCAGAGCCTGGATCGTGACTTTCAGGTCCGCGGTAAAGCGGATGGGGTCGACGATGTGCCAGCGGTAAAGGCCGAACCGCTGCTGGCTCTGGTACACGCCGTCGGGCTTGATGACCTGCGGCATGCCTGCATAGGCTGTGGTGAATTCGCTGTACTGGCTCTTGTGGCGGGGATCGATCGAGCCAATGTCGAAATTGTAGGCGCCGCAGAAATAGTCCTCAGTGCCGGTTCCGCAGATGGTGGGATGCTCGTCGCCATCCATGTAGAACTTGATTTCACCCTCGCCCCACCAGCCGTTGTTGTTGACCTGCCAGGCCATGTAGGTGCCGACGTAGTGGCCCTGCCCGTTCACGCCATCCAGCAGCGTATAGACCTCCCCGTAGGGCAGCGGATTGGTGCGGCGAAACTGGGCGTGAAAATATGCGCAGTCCTCGGGTACCTCGGTCAGGGTGTAGTTCACCTGATAGTACAGGACGGCAAGCTGCGTTGGATCGCGATTTTCGACCGTGATGCGGGCACGAGTCCTGAACGGCATTTCCCAGTAGCAGTTGAACGCCCGGCCCGGATTGACGCAGACGGCCAACGAGTTGACATGAGCGTAGGTACCCCAGCCATTGGCGAAGAAATCGCCCAGCGGAGACTCAACGGAGGGTTGTGCCTGCCCATCCCAGTAAATGCGAATGATGAGGTCGCGCCAGGCAACGCGTGCCGGGGTCATCCAGATTTGCTGGATCGCGCCCATGCCGTCGATGTTGGCGACCTCGAATGTGGTGCCGGGCGCTATCTCGACCGAGGGCGAAATCTTCCAGCCAGCCCCCAGGTCGCGCGCGTGGATCGCACCAGTGCCCACGGTCGCACGGGCTCCTCCATTCGGGGCACCGTTGAAGTTCTCAGGACTGATCGAGCGAGACTGTGCGTAAGAAACGCGCGACAGCGTTCCGAGTGACATCCCGAGACCGTTGAAGGACGACATGTGGCAATCCGCGATGTGAGAGTGAAAGGGCCGGCCCCGTGGAGCCGGCCCCGAGACGAGATGCGGCCGGGAGTTACCAGACAGGCGTCAGCGGCGGCGGCGCTTCGCCCCACCACTTGGCGTAGTTCTCGCCATACTTGCCCGACGAGACGTAGATCGAGGCAAACAAGTCGAGGAAGCGCAGGAATTCCGGATTGCCCTTGCGGACGCCGAAGGTGATGGGGTCGGACGAGTAGGTGTCCGGCAGTGCCGCCAGTTGGTCCGGATAGGCCTTGGCGATGTAGTCGACCCCGAGGCTGTCCTCGATGTAGGCGTCGGCCTTGCCCTGGCGCATCAGCGTGATGGCATCGGGCGTATTGTCGACATAAACGAGTTCGGCTTCGGGCGAGCGTGCCTTTGCCATCGCTTCGCCGGTGGTGCCGCGGCCAACGATGAACTTCTTGCCTGCGCCGATATCTTCGAAGCCCTTGATCCCCGAGTCCTTCTGAATCAGCAGCTTGATACCGGTCCTGAGGTACGGGAAGGAGAAGTTGATCGAGCGGGCGCGTTCCGTCGTTGCCGTGATGTTGCACACGATCACGTCGATCTTGTTGGACAGCAGCATCGGGATGCGGGTTGGTCCGGTGACTTCCACCACCTCAAGCTTCACGCCCAAGGCTTCTGCCATCAGGTTGGCGGCGTCCACGTCGTAGCCCTTGAGATTGCCCTCACCGTCGCGAAATCCCGCAGGCTCGGACGTGAGGCACAGACCAGCGCGAAGCGTGCCCGAGCTGAGGATCGTATCGAGATCCTCGGCAAAAGCCGGTGCGGCTCCTCCCGCCAAAAGAGCGAGGCTAGCGAGCCCCGCCTTGATCCAGTTCTTCATTTTCTCTCTCCTGGTTTGCACGCCGGTTCCTCCCACGCGCGCCTCTTACACAGCGTTGGCCGCTGCGATTTCGTTGATCGTCAGTGCTTCATCTTCTGGATGAATCGATTGATGCGTTCGTCCGACTGGGCGTTGAAGAAGCTCTCGGCCGGCTCGCAAGTCACCAGCGCACCGCGCTCCATAAACGCGATCTTGTCGGCGACGCGGCGGGCGAACTCGATCTCATGAGTCACCAGCACCATGGTTGTGCCGCTTCCAGCCAAGTCCTCGATGACGCGCAGCACTTCGGCGGTCATCTCCGGATCGATTGCGGAAGTCACTTCGTCCAGCAACAGGTGGCGCGGGCGCATGGCGAGGGCGCGGCAGATGCCTACGCGCTGCTGCTCGCCGCCCGACAACTCGGCCGGGTAACGCTTCACCTTGTCGGTCAGCCCGACCATGGTCATCAATTCGACGGCGCGCGCTTCGGCCTCGGCCCTGGAGAGCTTAAGCACGTGCATGGGGGCAAGCGTGATGTTTTGCAGCGCCGTCAGATGCGGGTAAAGGTTGAAGTGCTGGAAGACCATCGAGGTCTGCTTCTGAATCTCGACTACGGCCCGCTTGTCGCGCACCGACTTGCCATTGACCTTGATATCGCCGCCAGAGATCGTCTCAAGGCAATTGATGCAGCGGATCAGCGTCGACTTGCCGGCGCCGCTCGGTCCGAGAATCGCGGTGACCTCGCCGTCGTCGAAACGCATCGACACGTCGGTCAATACCTGCACTGCGCCGTAGTGTTTGGTGACTTTTTCGAGTTCAATCATTGGGTCTATCCATTACATCGCCTGCTCGAACCAGGTCACCTTCGAACGCAGGCGCGCCTCGATGCGCGCGGCGATCAGCGACAGGATCTTGGCGATGATAAAGTAGATGGCGCCGATGATCGGCCAGACGATAAACGGCTTGAGCGTGCGTACATAGAGCTGTGTGCCGACGCGCGTCAGGTCGGCGACGCCGATGATCGAGATCAGCGACGATGTCTGCAGCTGGCTGATTGCGAGGTTCATGGTGGGCGGGATCGCAGTGCGGATGGCCTGGGGCAATACGATGTAGCGCATGGCCTGCATGTAGGTGAGGCCGAAGGAGTTGGCCGCCTGCCACTGACCGCGCGGTATTGCGTCGAGCGCCGCCACCATGTTCACAACAGTGAAAGCGGCCGTGTTGATCGTCAATGTGAGGATCGCGGCCTCTGCCGGGCCGGGCGAGAAGGGAGAGACCAGCGGCAGGCCGTAGAAGAGCAGGAACAACTGCACCAGCAGCGGCGAATTGCGGAACACCTCGACGAACACGATGATGACCTGCGTCAGCACTGGAATGCGCGCATGGCGCAGCAGTGCGAGGGCGAAGCCCAGAGCGACGCCAAGCACCATGGAGGTCGACCAGACCAGCATCGTCCATTGCAGGCCGCGCAGCAGCAGGAAGATGTCGGCAACGGTCAGGTCAGTATCCTGGTAGATCATCAGGCTTGTCCCCGCAGGAGAGGACGCTCCACCGTCTTTGCGAAGGCCAGTGCATAGACGGCGTTCACGATGCCGGAGACTGCAAAGGTCACCACGCAGTAGACGAGCAGGACCACGAGATAGACTTCGAACGGCTTGAACGTCTCAGCCGAGACGTTGGCAGCGTTGCCTGTCAGGTCGTTGACCGTGATGGTCGAGACGATCGAGGTGGTGAGGAACAGGTTGACGAAGGCGTTGCCAAGCGGCCGCCAGGCGACACGCAGCGCAAGCGGCAGGATCACGTAGCGATAGATCTGCACGGTCGAGAGCGCGAAGGAGCGGGCGGCATCGACGGTGCCCTTCTGCACGGTCTCGATGCCGGAACGGATGATCTCGGCATTGCCGGCAGCGATGCAAAATCCCAGCGCGATAATGCCGGTGGTCACCGGTTCGGTGGGGATGCCGATATCCGGCAAGCCGAAGTAGATGAAATAGAGCTGGATCAGAAAAGGCGTGTTGCGGAAGACATCGATATAGATCGAGGCGAATATGCGCAGCGCGCGGATCGAAGAAATCCGGAAAATGGCCAGCAGCGTGCCAAGCGCGAACGACAGCACAATCGCGCAGGTTGCGATCAGGAGCGTCGTCTGCAGCCCCGCGAGCAGGTAATCACTGCGCGCAAGCACCGAATTAAAGTTGATCCCCAACGCTCCCCTCCCCTGCCGTGAACGCTAGGGGTCAGGGATAGTGCTGTCAATCACGGCGTTGCGCGAAATTTGCTCGTTCATGATCGTTTCAGCGAAAACCGCATGCTATTGCAGATCAAACTGCCTAGTCTCAAGGCACCGGTGTCCGATTCGCTCACAATCGCTCACGGGAGTGGCGTTTTGGGTCGCCGAGCAATAGACGTTCGAGCCTATAGTCGCGCACACAGCACCCTCACCACCTGAGGGCGGCGGTATGGACGGGGGCGTCCCACAGGGCGAGCGTCTCGTCGTCGAGCAGGGTTACGGTGATCGAGCAGCCGGCCATGTCGAGCGAGGTGACGTAGTTGCCGACCAGCGATCGGGCGATCGTGAGCCCTGTGGCCTCAAGGCGCAAGCGGGCGCTGTTGTACATCAGGTAGAGTTCCAGCAGCGGCGTGCCGCCGAAGCCGTTGACGAAGAGCAGAGCCTGTTTGCCGCTCACCTTGCCGAAGTCGCGAGTGATAGTGGCGATCATTTCGTCCGCGATGGCATCGGCAGAGGCAAGCGGGGCACGGCGGCGACCGGGCTCG
>JBEBHC010000265.1:0-2966 GCA_040081185.1 Devosia sp.
GATCAGATAAGCGACTCAACAACACGCAAAACGCGCATTACCTTACGTCAATTGCAATTAAAGATTGCGTCAAAGGGAGCGTGCCCGTGCCCGCTAGGCCAAACGGACTAGGCGTCTGTTACACTGCCGTGAGGTGAGTGTGACTGCGCCGCCTCAGGGGCGGACCGGCATGACGCTGGCGTCAAGTTATACCGAGCCCACCCGTTGACACACATAGGGTTAGCACCTGCTATAGCGCACACGGACAGGTAGGGCGCGGGGGGAGTACCCGCTCGTCAGCCCGACTACGCCATTGGTCTGCCGCGGACGCCCACAAGAAGGCGCTCCGGGCACTGGGAGGACGGCGATGAGCAAGAAGTCAAATTGGGGTCGGATTCTGCTTTCGGGCGCTTCGCTCGCGGCAATGGGCGCGCTTGCGTCGCCCGCTCTGGCGCAAGATGCAGATGAAGTAACAGATGAAATCGTCGTGACGGCGACGGGTCGCGCTGCTGCGATCCAAGACGTTCCGCTGGCCGTTACGGCCGTGAGCGGCGAACAACTTGAGAACTCTGGCGTGGAAGACCTTCGCGACGTGACGCAAGTTGCGCCGTCGCTGCAAATGGGCACCGGCCAATCGAACTCTTCCGGCACGATCGCGCGTATTCGCGGCATCGGCACCGGCTCTGACAACCCGGGCTTCGAAGGCGCCGTCGGCATCTTCATCGACGGTGTGTATCGCGCCCGCGCTGGTGCGGCCCTCGCCGACCTTCCGGAACTTGAGCGCGTCGAAATTCTGCGCGGCCCGCAAGGCACGCTGTTCGGCCGCAACACCTCGGCAGGCGCCATCAGCGTCGTGTCGGCTGGTCCGCGCTTCGAACCGGGCATGTATATCCAAGGCGATTACGGCCTCGACGACCTCGAAGAAGTCGGCCTCGAAGCTGGCGTGAACATGCCGGTCAGCGATTCTCTGGCGCTTCGCTTTGACGGCGTGGTGCGCGATCGCGGCGGCTACATTACCGACACTGCCGGTGGTCCGGACATCAACAGCTCAAGCCGCTGGTCAGCTCGTGGCCAAGCGCTGTGGGACATCAGCCCAGACGCTTCGCTCCGCCTGATCCTCGACGCCGCTGAAAGCGACTCTGTTTGCTGCGGCGCCGTTTACGTCAGCTACGGCTCGACCTCGGCGATCATCTCGGCCCTCACCGGTGGCGGTGGCGCAACGCCAAGCGCCAACGGCGGCGTGCCCCCGATCAACCCGGAAGCGCGCCTCATGAGCGTAACCCCGGGCCGCGGCTTCGGCGAAACGACGGAAGAAATTGGCTTCTCTGGCCAACTCGATTGGGACCTCGGTGGCGTCAACCTGACGTCGATCACCGCCGTGCGCGACTGGAAGGCCGTGCGCGATCAAGACATCGACTTCACCTCGGCCGACATCGCCTACCGCGATGGCCTCGAAGTCGGCATCGAGAACTTCACCCAAGAAATCCGTCTCCAAGGCGAAGCAGGCCGTCTGAACTGGCTGGTTGGCGTGTTCTACGCTGACGAGTCGATCGATCAGACGGATACGATCCGCCAAGGCGCACAAGCTTCGCTGTTTGCCAACTCGGCGGTTTCGTCTGGTTGCGCCGGCTCCTTCGAGCTCTTCAACTTCTGCGGCGGCGGCGTGCCATCGATCTTCCAAGCAGTGCTGAACAATCCGGGCAGCCCAGGCAACCCAGCGCTGTTCGTCGGCACCATGACGCCGGCGCAGTTGCTGGCGGCCAACACAGCCATCGCTCTCAACCCGTTGACCCCGGCTGCCGCTGGCACCGGCCAACAGGCGGACGTTTGGAATGTCGAAACGCAGAGCATTTCGGTGTTCACGCACAACGAAATCAGTCTGACGGATGACCTCATCCTGACGCTGGGTCTGCGTTACAGCGACGAAAGCAAGGATCTGTCGGCGAACCTGAACGCCGTGAACCCGGCCTGTACATCACTGCAGGCGCTGGAAGCGGCTACCACTGGTCTCTTGACCAACAACGCGGCGGCGCCAGGCTTCCCGTTGGGTATTGTGCGCTTCCTCGAGTCCACGTCTGGCGGCGCCACAGCGATGACGCTGGCGTGCAACCCGGCGGTCAATCCAATCGCGAACGGCACGTGGGCTGGCACCCGTGACGAAGAAGAGTTCAGCGGCACCGCTTCGCTCGCCTACCACCTGAACGACGACGTCATGATCTACGGCGGCTACTCGCGCGGCTACAAAGCGGGCGGCTTCAACATCGATCGCTCAGGCTTCACGGGCCTTCGCCCGTCGACGACCAGCGCTGCGGCGCTCAACGTAAATCAACTCGGTTTCGAACCAGAATTTACGGACTCCTATGAAGCCGGCGTGAAGACGACGCTGTTTGGCGGCTCGACGACGTTTAACGTCACGGGCTTCTACCAGCAGATCCACGACTACCAGTCGAACAACTTCAACGGCTTCAACTTCCTCACGCAGAACGTGCCGGAAGTGATCAGCCAAGGCTTCGAACTGGAAATGGCGACCAACCCGTTCGAGGGCCTGAACCTCAATGCGGGCGTCACCTACACCGACGCCTATTACGACAGCACGGTGATCTTCAACCAGCTGGATCCGGGACCGAACACGATCGTCGCGGGCAATACGCTGTCGTTCGCTCCGGAATGGGTTGTGACCGGCGCGATCGCTTACCGCGTGCCGCTCAGCGCCAACCTCGGCGCCTTGTTCTATGTCGATGGCCGCTGGAACAGCGAATACACGACCCAAACGCTGAACCGCCAAGCCGTGACGGACCAAGACTCGTTCGCGGTGTTCAATGGCCGCATCGGTATCGGCCCAGAGAACGAGCGCTGGTCGCTTGAATTGTTCGGTCAGAACCTGACGGACGAGTTCTACTTTGTCGGTGGTTTCGCGCCGCCGCTGCAAAACTCGCGCGTTGTGTTCCCGAACGAGCCGCGCACCTACGGTGTGTCGCTCCGCCTGC
>JBEBHC010000266.1:0-2945 GCA_040081185.1 Devosia sp.
ACTGGGGATCGGCGGCGGCCGAACATTACCAAAATGTGTCAAGCCGGGTTTTTTGCACGCTGGTTTTGTGTGTTCCGGACACCCTTGGTCAATTGTGGGGAGACGGGGGATAACGGGGATAGACCAGCGCCGGGGTTGACCGTGGCAGGCGAGCCACGAGTCGGTCGAAAGCCGCGCTGTGTCCAGCTCCGGTGAGCGCGAAATCACCACGAAACGCGCCCCACCTTGCCATGGCCGGGCCGCTATGGTCGCCTATTGCCTCCGACTATTCTGCGCAGGAAAGACATGGGCGTTCGCCGGATTATCGCTGCGCTGCTCTTGGTCCTCACGGCGCTTTCCGGTGCTGCCGCCGCGGAGGCGCCGCTCAAGGGTATTGCACTCGTGGTGGGTGAGGCGGAGTACGGCTCCATCACGCCGCTGGCCAATACGACGCGCGACGCTGCCGCTGTTGGTGGTTTGCTTGAACGGCTGGGTTTTGCAGTCACCACCGTGACCAATGCCGATCGTGCCGGTCTTGAAGCAGCCATATCGACGTTCACCGCAGATGCCGCCGAGGCTGACGTCGCGCTGGTTTACTATTCGGGCCACGGCATCGAAGCCGGGGGGCAGAACTATCTGGTGCCTGTAGATGCCGACTTGTCATCGCCGCAGGCCGCGGGCGCGAGCCTGGTGCCGGTGGGGGAGTTGCTGGATCGCCTGACGGCGGCGGTGCCAGTGACGATCGTCCTGCTCGATGCTTGTCGAACCGACGCCTTTCCCCCTGGAACGATGATCCAGCCACCGGGTGCCGTCGAACCGGTCGAAGCCGTGGCGAGCGGGCTCGGCGAGATGCGCGGGCCGACGCCGGTCGGGCGTCCGGGGACCGACCCGCGGAGCCTTGGACTCGTGATCGGCTTTGCCGCAAGCCCCGGCATGCCGGCGCTCGACGGCGAGCCCGGCGGCAACTCGCCCTATGCGACTGCGCTGCTGAAACACTTCTCTGCCGGCGGCTACTCGTTCGGCGATCTCATGACTCTGGTGACCGAGGAGGTCTATCTGAAGACCAGGTCCAGACAGCTGCCCTGGACCAATTCCTCGCTGCGACGCATCCTGAACTTCGGCACGCCCGTCGAAGACACTTCGGGCGATGAGGCCGCAATCCGGACAGGCCGGCGCGACCTGTTGCTGTCGATCTCAACTGCGCCGTCCGCAACGCGCGACTATGTGCAAACGGTCGCCGCTGCATCCGCCGTGCCGATGGAGAAGCTGTTCGGCTTGCTCTCGGCTCTGGGCCTGGACGGATCGACCGACCCGGCCGAGATCAACTCCCGGATTGAAGCTGCAGCGGAACGGCTGTCGAAGCTCGAAGCACGGCCCGAGCCGGCGCCGGCCGTCGAGGGGGAAGCCGCTCGGCTGGTCGCGCTGGCCACGGAGGCCGAAGGCGAAGGCGCCTGGCAGCAAGCGCTCGGCTTCCGAGATCGCGCGATCGAAGCCGCACGCGGCGATGCGACGAGCAACGACGGCAAAGCGAGGCTTGCCGCGCTGCTCGGTGAGGCTGCCGAGGCGCACTGGACCCTTTTCGAGCTCGACAAGGCAGCAGCTCAGTACGAAGAGGCGCGGGGACTCGTTGCTGAGTTCGATCAGGGTCTCGCGGCGCGTTACACCAAATTGCAGGCCGATGCCCTTTCGGCCATCGGCCAGTTCAACGGCGACGACAGCGCGTTCGATGAGGCGCTGACCCTCTATGACGCTGCGCTCACCTACTACGATGGCCAAGCGGACGACGACATCTGGGCTGAGACGGCCAACGATTTCGCGAATGCACTTGGAATGTATGGGCAACGTCGCGAGGACGACGAGTATCTCAACGACTCCATTTCGGCTTACCAGCAGGTCCTCGACATCTGGACGCGCGACAGCAAGCCGGTTGACTGGGCGCGGGCCCAGAACAATTTAGGCAGTTCCTATGCGGTGCTCGGTGACCGCAGCCAGGATTCGGACCGCTGGGGGCAGGCGATAGCGGCGTATCGTTCGGCTCTCGAAGTGTGGTCACCCGACAACCAGCCGCTGGAATGGGCGAGGGCGAACAGCAATCTCGGCACAGTCTATCGGGCTATCGGTAACTACGAAGCCGATGCCGATCGTCTTGGCCAGGCGGTTGCAGCCTACCGGGACGCGCTGAAGGAATGGACCCGGGAGCGCGTGCCGTATGACTGGGCCATCGCGCAGAACAATCTCGGCAATGCGTTGACCGATCTTGCTAAGTACGATCCGGGATTGGAGCGCTACAGCGAGGGCATCGCAGCCTTCGAGGCGGCGCTCGATGTCTGGACGCCCGATACCATGCCGCTAAACTGGGCGACGGCCCAGAACAATCTCGGTGCCGCCTACGCCACCCTCGGGCGCCGGCAAGAGGGGGCTGCAGCCGAAGCGAGTTTCGGGAACGCAGTCGCGGCCTACGAGGCATGCCTGACGCAGCGGACCGTGGACCGCGAGCCGCAGGACTGGGCGTCGACGCACTACAATCTGGGACTTGTGTTCATCGACCTCGCCGAGTTCGACGAAGGCACAGGCGCGCTGGAAAAAGCGGTGGCCAGCTTTCAGGCCAGCCTCGACGTCTATGGTGCCGACGAGACGCCGACCGATTGGGCCGATGTGCAGGACAATATGGGCTGGGCGCTGGCAATGCTGGGGTCACGTAAGGGTGACGCGGCGATGATCCGCGATGGCCGCTCGGCGATGCAGGCAGCCTACGACTACTATCGCGACTATGATGGCTCTGCCGAATATTTCGATGACCGGCTGGCGCAGATCGATGCGTGGCTCGAGGCCGCGTCTTGATCCGCATTGTCGCCATGGCGCTGCTCCTGCTCGCGATCTCGCCCGCTTCCGCGCAGGAAGCGCTGCGCGGTGTGGCCCTGGTGATCGGTCAGTCGGAATACGGAACCATCACGCCGCTCACGAAC
>JBEBHC010000267.1:0-2938 GCA_040081185.1 Devosia sp.
TCCGTCGCTTGCGCGCACTCCCGCCGAACTCGTGCGCGGGCTTCACTCCGCCGATGAATGGTGGCGAGCCCGTGCGCAGCGTCTCCTCGTCGAGCAACGGGAGTTTTCCGCCGTGCCCGCCCTTGAACAAAGTGCGGCGGCCGCGCCGCTGGCGGCGACGCGGGTGAGGACGCTGTGGACGCTGCGGGCTTTCGGGGCCTTGTCGTCCAAAGTCGTGCAAGCCGCGCTGCGCGATCCAGATGCAGGCGTGAGGGAACAGGCGGTGACCTTGGCGGCGGAATTGTTGCCGCAGCGCGCCGGGTTGGCTGAGCCTCTGCTGGCGATGGCGGGCGACGGGGATGCCCGGGTGCGATTCGTGACCGCGCTCGCGCTCGGTTCGTGGGCCGATGGGCGTGCCGTTGCGCCGCTCGCCGAAATCGCCGCCCGCGATGGCCAAGATCGTTGGGTGCGCGCTGCCGTGTTGAGTGGCGTGGGCCAGAGGCTGGAGCCGTTTCTCCGGGAGTTTGCTCGGCGGCAGGGCGAGCCCACGCCTACGATTGACGCAGTGATGGAAGACTTGGGCCGGCTGATCGGCGCGGGTGACACCGCGAAGGCCGGACAGCAATTTTTGCGCGAGATTCTCGCCGTCGGCACCGCTGCGCCCTGGCGCGTTCCGGCGGCACTGGGGTTGGCCGAGGGCGTGCGCGGCCGGGCCGATTTCAAGCTACGGACACCCGGCGCGCCACTGGCGGCTTTGCTGGCCGAGCCGGACGAGGTCAACGCAACCGCTCTTCGTGAGTTGTTTCTCCAGGCGACCACCACGGCACTCGACGAGCGCGCGACGCTTCTGCAGCGGAACGCGGCCGTCGCGCTGCTCGGGCATACGGACTATGCGCAGGGCGCGGCGGGCCTGGGCGGATTGCTCGCCGCCCGCCAACCACCGGAACTACAGTTGCAGGCGGTGCGCGCCTTTGAGCGCGCCGGTGATCCCCGCGGCGGCGAGTTGCTTGTGCAGGGAGAAAATTGGAGCGGTTACACTCCGCAGATTCGCGGGGCGGTGATTGCATCGCTCCTGGCCAAACCGGCGCTCGTGCGCGTGCTGTTTACGGCGATCAGGCGCGGTGAAATCAAGCCGCCGGAGGTGCCCTCGCTCCGCCGGGCGGAGTTGCTGAAGCACGCGAATCCCGAGTTGCGCGCAGAGGCGGCCGAACTCTTCCAGTCCCTCGAAGGCGGCGACCGCATGGCGGTCTATCGGGCCCATCGCGAAATTCTGGCGACCGCAGCGGACCCAGCGCCGGGCGCTGCCGTCTTCGCCCGGGTATGCTCGGCCTGTCACACGTTTCAAAGTGTCGGCGGCAAAGTTGGGCCCGACCTCACGGGGTTCCGCCATCAACCGGCCGACGCACTGCTGCTCCATATTCTCGTGCCGAATTACGAGGTGGCCCCGGGCTATCAAGCCATGGCTGTCACGACGCGCGACGGGCGCTCGCTCTCCGGCTGGCTGGCGGCCGAGACCGCTGGCAGCATTACCTTGCGAACAGCTTTCGGCACCGAGGAGACGGTCCTGCGTGAGAGCATCTCATCCCTCAGTGGTTCCGGTGTGTCGCTGATGCCGGACGGGCTCGAACAGGCGATGACCAAGGCGGAGCTGGCCACGCTGATCGCCTACCTCAAGAGCGCTCCGAACGCCGCCCCGTGATCGCGGTGTTCCCTGCCCCGCATCCCACTACATTTCGCCCTATGTCCACCGTCCCCCTCAAACTAAGTATGCGCCTCACCGATCTCCGCCTCCTCGCCTTGCTCGTCTGGCTCAGTCTCGCCCTGCTTACGCGCGCCGCGCAGCCGCCCAAGGACTTCGTCTCGCTCTACAACGGCAAGGACCTCGCCGGCTGGCGCGGCGGCGACACCTTTGATCACCGCGCGCTGCTTGAGATGAGTGCAGACAATCGCGCGAATAAAATCGCCGAGTGGACGAAGAGCCTCACCGAACTCAAGGACGGCAGGCCCCACTGGCGTGCCGAGGGCGACGTGCTCTTCAACGATGGCGACGGCCGTTACGCCACCACCGAGAAAGACTATGGCGACTTCGAGCTGCGCCTCGACTTCAAGCTCGCGAAGGGCGCCGACTCCGGCGTCTACCTGCGCGGCGTGCCGCAGGTGCAGATTTGGGATTTCGAGATCCCCGACACGAAGGACATCGGCTACGCCAAAGGCTCCGGCGGTCTCTGGAACAACACCAAGGGCACACCCGGCCGCGATCCGCTCGTGAAGGCCGACAAGCCGGTCGGCGAATGGAACGCGTTGCGCGTCGTCATGGTCGGCAGCCGCGTGAGCGTGTGGCTCAACACCAAGCTCGTGGTCGATCACGTCGTCCTCGAAAATTTCTACGACAAGGCCAACAAGAAGCTGAAGCCCGAGGAGCGCCGGCCGATTCCCGCGCGCGGCCCGATCCAGTTGCAGACTCACGGCGGCGCGACCCACTGGCGGAATATTTTCCTCCGCGAAATCGGGACCGAAGAGTCGAACAAAATCCTCGCGACCAAGGACGCCGCGGGCTTCGAGAAAATTTTCAACGGCAAGAATCTCGACGGCTGGGCCATCGAGGAGAAGGCCGCCGTCAAGACGCAGGCCGCAGTCAAGGCACCGGGCGACGTGATGGAGATTAAGGAAGGCACGCTCGTCTGGCGCGACGGCAAGGGCGGCACGCCGTATTGGAACACCGAGCTGCGCGACTTCGTGGCGCGCGTCATGTTCAAGATTCCTCCGGGCGGCAACAACGGCCTCGCCATCCGCTACCCGGGCAAGGGCAACGCCGCCTACGACGGCATGACCGAGGTGCAGATCATCGACGAGAACTACTACGGCGCGCGCAAACAGCCGGACAAGAAATTGGACTCACGCCAGCAGCACGGCTCGGTCTATGGCATGGTCGCCGCGCAGACCGGCTATCAGCGCCCGA
>JBEBHC010000108.1:0-11026 GCA_040081185.1 Devosia sp.
ATGCTCCACGGCGCGGCGCTGCTCGGGATTGAGGCGGTCAAGATAGTCGATCGAGGCGAGCAAAGCGCGAATCGCAGGGCTGGAGCGGGACGGCCAGTCAGCACTATTCCCGTTTTGTTCGCAATGTCCTAAAGGGCGGCGGTTTCGATCGGGAGTCGCCTCAAGCGCGCCACACGGGGGCTTGATGCGGCATGGGCGATGCAACGGGGTAGCAGTGGCGTCGTTAGTGGCTAACGTCACCCTCAGGAGATTCGATTTGCTTCGTCATGTGTTCCCGGCTCTCGCGGCCCTCGCCGTCTTGTCCATCGCCAGCCCCGGCCTTGCACAGCAGGCGACGATCGATGGGATCGCGGTGCGGTTCCAGCAGGTCCTCGAAGGGTTGGAGCGGCCCGTGGCACTGATGTCGCCGCCGGGCGACGAGCGGCTGTTCATCGCCGAAAAGACCGGGCGCATTCTCATCCTGACCGGCCAGCAGGAAGTCGATGTATTTCTCGACCTCACCAAGCTGGTGTCGACCGGCAACGAGCAGGGACTGCTCGGATTGGCGTTCGATCCGAACTACCAGACCAATCACCGGTTCTTAGTCAACTACACGGACAAGGAAGGCGATACACAGATCGTCGCCTACGTGGCCGACGAGATTGCGGCGGATCGCGACTCCGCCAAGACCATCCTTACGATCAGGCAACCGTTCGACAATCACAATGGTGGCTGGCTCGGCTTCGGGCCTGATGGCCTGCTCTATATAGGCGTGGGCGATGGCGGTTCGGGTGGCGACCCGCAGGGCAACGGGCAGAACAAGGACGTGCTGCTCGGCAAGATGCTGCGCATCGACGTGAATGGCAACGAGCCTTACGCCATTCCGCCCGGCAATCCGTTTGCGGGCGGTGGCGGCGCGCCCGAAGTGTTCCTCACCGGCTTGCGTAATCCGTGGCGCAACAGCTTCGACGGGGACACGCTCTTCCTCGGCGATGTTGGGCAGAACGCGATCGAAGAGATCGACGCCGTCGACCTCAAGGCGGACGTTGGCGCCAACCTCGGCTGGAACACGCTGGAAGGCGCAGCCTGCTATCCGGAAGGCAGCATGTGCGTGCAAGGCGGGTTCTTAATGCCCATCCACACCTACAGCCACGATGAAGGTTGTTCGGTGACGGGTGGGTTTGTGTATCGCGGCAAGGCGCTGCCGGCGCTCGATGGGCGGTACTTCTTTGCCGACTACTGCATCGGGACGCTGCGCAGCCTGCGCTATGCCGATGGCGTTGCGAGCGGCGTGACGGATGCGGCCGACACAATCGGATCCGTGGGGCCGATCAATGCCTTTGGCGTCGACAGCGAAGGCGAGCTCTATGTGCTGACGGATGACGGCTTTGCGCTGAAGCTGGTGGCGGCGGAGTGAGCCTGTCGGCTATGCGTGGGAACACCCCACGGAGGCTCGCCAGGTGACCATCGGAATTGTCGGCGCCGGTTCGATCGGCTCGTCCATCGCAACGCTGCTGGCGCGTGCGGGCATCGCGGCCAAGATCATCAATCGCCGTGGACCCGGCGTGCTCGGTCCACTCGCGGCGGGCCTTGCGCCGCACGTCACCATCGGCACGCGTGAAGAGGTGCTGGGCGCCGATATCGTGTTCGTCGCGGTGCCGTGGGGCCGGCTGGACGATGCACTGGCGGGTGCGCCGGACTGGACCGGGCGCATCGTGGTGGACTGCAACAACCCGGTGCACAATTTGCGGCCGGTCGACCTCGGCGGTCGGGCATCGAGCGAGGTCCTCGCCGCTATGGTGCCGGGCGCGCGGGTGGTTAAGGCCTTCAACCATATGCTGCCGCACGTGCTCGCCGGCGACCCCGCGACCGAAGGCGGCCGGCGCGTGCTGTTCATGGCGGGCGACGATGCCGAAGCAAAGGCCGAGGTCGGCAGCCTGATCGACAGGATTGGGTTCTTCCGCCTCGATCTTGGTGGTTTACGGGACGGCGGCCGGCTGATCGCATTTCCCGGTGGCGCAATGACCGCGCTCAATCTGGTCTGCTTCGACTAGCGGTTGGTCGTTCCACCGGGCAAGATGAGCGAGGAGGAAGCCATGGCTGCAAAAGCGAAAGACACGCGCCCGCTGCTGGTCGTCGATGGCGACTCGTTCGCGCACCGCGCCTATCACGGCGTGCCGAAATCGGTGCGCCGCAAGGGCGGCAAGGCGGGCAACGCGATCCTCGGCTTTACCAATTATCTCGTCCGGCTGATCGAGGCCGAGAAGCCGCGCGCGGTCTTTGTCGGCTGGGACAATCTCAGCGAAGACAACTGGCGGGCCAAGGAGCTCGATGGCTACCAGGGCGGGCGCGAAATGGACGACGAGATTGTCGAACAGCTCGACGCGCTGCCCGAGTTCATCGCGTCATTCGGCTTCACCTATGGCAAAGGGCGTGCCTACGAGGCGGACGACTATATCGCTTCCGCAGCAACTGCTGAAGAGAAAGCGGGCGGTACTGCGCTGGTGGCGAGCGGTGACCGTGACTCGTTCCAGCTTGCGTCCAGGCACATCACGATCCTACAGCCGGTGAAAGCCGGAGAGATCGCGCGGATCGGGCCGGCTGAGGTGGTTGAGCGCTATGGCGTAAACCCGGAGCAGGTGCCGGATTTTATCGCGCTGCGCGGCGACCCGTCGGACAAGATTCCGGGTGCGAAAGGAGTCGGTGCCGTGACCGCAGCGAGCCTGCTGAAAAAATATCCGACGCTCGAAGCGATGCTCCACGACGGCAAATTCGAAACGCAAGCCGATGACCTTCGCCTCTACAAGCGTATCGCGACCATGGTGCGGGACATCAAGCTGCCGACGATTGCATCGGCTGAGCCCGACTGGCAAGCGGCTTCGGAAAAGGCGAGGAACTGGGAGCTAAACGGGCTCGCCGATCGCCTCGCCCAGATTGCGGGGAAGTCGGGCGCGGAGAGCTGAGACGCTTTGTCGCCTTCCTGACGATGCGCCCGTCTTTGTGGTTACTGTCGCGCGCTATTGAGCCGTGCTAAGCCCGGTTATCAGGGCGAGACGGGGGGCCACTTGGCCGACGACGTTCCAAGCATCGCCGAGTACCGCGCCATCGCGACTAAACTGCGCGATGACCACGAGTATGGCCATATCCTCTATCTCATTCACGAACTGTCTCGACTGGTCAGCACAACGTTCGACCAATCGATGGCACGGCACAAACTCACGCACGGTCAGTGGTGGGCCATCATGCACTTGTTCGAGAACGAGGGTGTGTCGCAGACCGACTTTGCTGCGATATTGCAGATGGGCCGTGCTTCCGCGGGGAAACTGCTGGAGCGCATGGAAGCAAAGGGCTGGATTGAGCGACGGCCGGACCCGCACGACAGCCGCATTCGCCGCGTCTACCTCGCCGATGGCGTCGTGCCCGTATTCCGCCTGATGGGCGTCGAGGGACAGAAGCTCTTCCATCAGATGTTAGGCAATCTGGGTCCGGAACGAGAGCGGCAGCTGGTCGAGGCGCTGGGTATCATCCGCGCCAATGCCGACGCCGACTCTTCCCGCAAATCACCGCCAGCTTGACTTAGCCCGCCCCACGAGCGTATTTCCCGCCTCAGGACACCTTGCCCTAACGCAAGGCTTTCGACCTGGGAGGGTCGCCATGGCAGATCTGCTCACCGCACCGGCGGTTAAACCGGCCAATCCAAATTTTTCGTCGGGTCCGTGTGCCAAGCGTCCAGGCTGGTCGCCTGAAGCGCTGAAGGATGCACTTGTCGGCCGCTCGCACCGGAGCAAGCCGGGCAAGGCGCGGATTCAGAAGGCGATCGACCTGACGCGGCAGCTGCTCGAAGTGCCGGCGGACTATCGCATCGGCATCGTGCCGGCCTCCGATACGGGCGCCGTTGAAATGGCGATGTGGTCGATGCTGGGCGAGCGCCCCGTAGACATGCTGGCCTGGGAGAGTTTTGGCGAAGGCTGGGTGACCGATGTCGCCAAGCAACTCAAGCTCGCCGACGCGCGCATCATCAAGGCCGGTTACGGCGAGTTGCCCGACCTCAAGCAGGTCGATTTCAGCCATGACGTGGTGTTCACCTGGAACGGCACGACCTCGGGTGTCCGCGTGCCGAACGCGGACTGGATCCCGGCCGACCGGCAGGGCCTGACGATCTGCGACGCGACCTCGGCGGCCTTCGCGCAGAACCTCGATTTCGCCAAGCTCGATGTGGTGACGTTCTCCTGGCAAAAGGCGCTGGGCGGTGAAGCGGCGCATGGCGTGCTGATCCTCAGCCCGCGCGCCGTGGCGCGACTCGAGAGCTACAAGCCGGCCTGGCCGCTACCCAAGATCTTCCGGCTCACCAAGGGCGGCAAGCTGCTCGAGGAAGTGTTCGAGGCGGCGACGATCAACACGCCCTCGATGCTGGTGATAGAAGACGCAATCGATGCGATGGAGTGGGGGCTCGAGGCCGGTGGACTCAAGGGCCTGCAGGCCCGCGCCGACGGCAACTTCAAGGTAATTGCCGACTGGGTCGCCAAGACGCCGTGGATCGATTTCCTCGGCAAGGTTCCGGAACAGCGTTCCAATACCTCCGTCTGCCTGTCGGTAGTCGACCCGGCCTTTACGGCGCTCGATGCCGAAGCTCAGGCGGCGTTTACCAAGGCGCTGGTGGCGCGGCTCGACAAGGCTGGCGCGGCCTACGATATCGGCGCCTACAAGGACGCCCCTCCGGGCCTCCGCATCTGGGCCGGCTCGACCGTGGAAGCGGACTCGCTCAAGGCGCTGCTGCCGTGGCTCGATTTTGCCTTCGCCACCGAGAAGGCCGCGCTCGCCAAGGCGGCTTGACCAATTCCAGCGGTGCGGATGGTCGCGCCGCATCTCCCATTTGCATTTCAGGAGGGCGCAATGCCCAAGGTTCTGGTTTCGGACAAGCTGTCGAAGACGGCGGTACAAATCTTCAAGGACAACGGCGTCGAGGTCGACTACCTGCCGGACCTCGGCAAGGACAAGGAAAAGCTGCTCGAAGTGATCGGGCAGTATGACGGGCTCGCCATTCGTTCGGCGACCAAGGTCACCGAGAAGATCATCGCTGCGGCGAAGAACCTTAAGGTCATCGGACGTGCCGGCATCGGCGTCGACAATGTCGACATTCCGGCGGCGACCAAGAAGGGCATCATCGTGATGAACACGCCCTTCGGCAATTCGATCACCACTGCGGAGCATGCCATCGCGATGATGTTCGCACTGGCGCGCCAGCTGCCGGAGGCAGACGCTTCGACCCGGGCGAGCAAGTGGGAGAAGAACCGCTTCATGGGGGTCGAGGTCACCAACAAGACTCTCGGCCTCATCGGTGCCGGCAATATCGGCTCGGTCGTTGCGGACCGGGCATTGGGCCTCAAGATGAAGGTTGTGGCCTTCGATCCGTTCCTGTCGCCGGAGCGGGCACAGGCGCTGGGCGTCGAAAAGGTCGAACTGGACGAGCTGTTGAGACGCGCCGATTTCATCACGCTGCACACGCCGCTGATCGATGCGACACGCAACATCATCAATGCCGAGGCCATCGCCAAGATGAAGGACGGCGTGCGCGTCATCAATTGTGCACGCGGCGGTCTGGTCGATGAAGCGGCGATGGCCGAAGCGCTGAAATCGGGCAAGGTGGCGGGCGCGGCGTTCGACGTGTTCGTCGAGGAGCCGGCGGAGAACAATCCGCTGTTCGCGCTGCCGAACTTCATCGCGACGCCGCATCTCGGTGCCTCGACCACGGAAGCGCAGGAGAACGTGGCGCTGCAGGTGGCCGAGCAGATTTCGGCCTACCTGATGACGGGCGAAATCACCAACGCGCTCAACTTCCCCTCGATCACGGCGGAAGAAGCGCCGCGGCTGACGCCTTGGGTGAAGCTGGCCGAAATGCTCGGCTCGTTCGCCGGGCAGCTGACCGAGACGTCGCTCAAGGGCGTGCGTATCGAGTACGAGGGCAATGTCGCCGAACTCAACACCAAGCCGATGACGGCGGCGGCGCTCAACGGCGTGCTGAAGCCGCAGATGGACGATGTGAACATGGTCTCGGCGCCGCAGATCGCCAAGGATCGCGGCATCAATGTCGAGGTCTCGACGCGCGATCGGCAGGGTGCGTATGAAGGCTACATCCGGTTGACCGTTGTCACTGAGCGTCAGGAGCGGGCGGTGGCTGGAACGGTGTTCGCCAACGGCAAGCCGCGCATCATCCAGGTGAAGGGCATCAACATGGAGGCGGAGCTGACGCCGTCGATGCTGTATGTCACCAATGAAGACAAGCCCGGCCATATCGGGCGGCTCGGGACGCTGCTGGGTAATCTCGGCGTCAATATCGCCAACTTCAATCTCGGCCGGGCAGATGTGGGGGGCGATGCCATCGCGCTGCTGTCCATCGACGGCGCGGTGGCGGAAGCCCAGCTTAAGGAGATCGGCGGGCTGCCGGGCGTCAAGCAGGCGAAGTCGCTGAAGTTCTGACGCGGCTATCGCGGCGCGGACAGGAACGGTAGGCTCGGGCCATGAGCTATAGCCTGCCGTTCGCGGTCCTGTGGTGTGTCTGGTTCGCTGCCTGGTTCGGGGCGGGCATCTTCGCGAGCCGTCCGGAGAAGCGGCCACGGCTCAGTCGCGAAGCGCGGTACTGGGCGGTGACGGCAGCGGGCGGGGTGCTGCTCTATCTCAATTTCCGCACCACAGGCGGACTGCAAGTGCAGTGGACTGTGGCGGGAGCACTGGAGTGGGCGCTGCTCGTCGTCGCGGCGATCGGGCTCGGCTTTACATGGTGGGCGCGGGTCCATCTCGGCGTGTTGTGGTCGGGGAACGTTACGCGCAAACCCGGGCACCGGGTTGTCGAGACGGGGCCCTACGGGCTGGTCCGGCATCCGATCTATACCGGCATCCTGCTGGCGGTTTATGCGACGGCCCTGCTGCGACCCGGCTGGTACGGGCTCGCGGGGTGCGTGGTGATGACGCTCGGCTTCATCGACAAGATCCGGCTCGAGGAAGCGTTTCTCGGTGAGATCCTCGGAAGCGAGTACGCTGCCTATCGCGCGCGGGTGCCGATGCTGGTGCCGTTCCTGCCCAAGCGCGCGGGTTAATCTCTCCCACAGCATAGAGGCGCGTCGGGCTCGGGCGTGGGCGGCTGCTGCGCTATGATCGCCGCATGAACACCATTGGTACCGATCTGTTCGTGATCATCGGCGGCGGCGTGGCAGGCGGACTGATCGTCTGGACGCTGGTCGACGGGCTCAAGACCGGCAAGCTGCCGCTGAAATACGGCGGCATGGTCCACCGCAGCCGCCAGCCGCTGGGTTTCTGGTTCGTCACCGTTGTCTCGATGGCGCTCCTTGCCGTCGTCGGCTTCGGCATCGGTGCGGCGGTGCTCGACCTGTTCAACCGCTGAAGGCGCCGCTATACGCGGTGACCTCGAACTCACCGCGCGATTTGCCATTCATGTCCGCCACCTTCGCCATGCTCTTGCTCTGGGTCGGGTGGCAGGGCGCCTGGCGGCTTGCAGCTCGCATGACGAAGCGATCGGCGGCGCGCCCACCGATCGCCGAGGAGCGGCTGTACTGGCTGCTGCTGGTGACCGGACCGACGCTGCTGCTTCTTGGCGCCGTTCGGCCCTACACGCAATGGGCAGTGATCTGGCTGCCGCCGCCGGCATTCGAATGGGCCTGCGTCCTGCTGGCTGCCTTGGGCTTTGCTTTCACCTTCTGGGCGCGGGCGCATCTTGGCCTGCTCTGGTCTGACAATGTGGCGCGCAAGGCCGACCATCGCGTCGTCGACACCGGGCCGTACGGCCTCGTTCGTCACCCGATCTATACCGGCTGCCTTGTAGCCGCTCTCGCTACACTGCTATTGCGTCCGGGGCTGTTTACGCTCTCCGGCTTCGTGCTGTTCGCTCTGGGCTTTTACATCAAGGCCCGAATGGAGGAGCGCTTCCTCGGCGAAACGCTCGGCCCGGAATACGCCGCCTATCGCGGGCGCGTGCCGATGCTCGTGCCGTTCTGGCCTAGGGGCTAGCGCAGCCGCGCGCTCCATTCGGCGAGCACGATGCCGACGACGACCAAAATTCCGGCGACGAAGTGGAAGGGCTGCAGGTGCTCGCCCAGCACCAGCACAGCGCCAAATGCTCCGAACAGCGGGATCAGGTTGATGAAGAGGCTGGCGCGATTGGCGCCGATCAGCTGGAGGCCGCGGGCGTAGAACATCTGGCTGAGGATCGAGGGGAAGATCACCGTGTAGGCGACGAGCAGCCAGCCGAGCGGCGTGATTGCGGCGATCGAAGAAGCGAGGTGCGGCAAGCCGCCGCCGAATGTCGCGATGAAGACAAGCGAAGCGAGCAGGGCGCCGGTGAAGCTCGCGACGAGAAACGCGGTCCAGTCGGTTTGCGGGCGCCAGCGCAGGGCGATGGAGTAAGCCGCGTAGGCAAGGCTGGCGCACAGGATCAGGAAGTCGCCGAAGTTGATGTCGAGCGCGAGAAGCCGCGCGAGATCGCCATGTGTCACGGTGAAGGCGACGCCGAGAATGGTGATTGCGACGCCCAGCAGTTGCAGCGGCTTCACCGTTTGGCGGAAGATCGCGAAGTTCAGCGCCATGACGAAGATGTTGATGGCCACCTGGTCGAGGGCGATGTTCACACCCGAGGTAAAATAGGCGGCGATGTAGATGAAGACGTTGAAGCTCGCGTAGCCCACCGCGCCATAGAACAGGTAGAGCCACCAGCGCTTCCGGATCACCGGCCATTCGCGGCGCAGCGGCCGGATGGCGAATGGCAGCAGGATCAGCAGCGCGCCGACCCAGCGCAGCAGCGTCAGCGCATAGGGATCGATGTTGCCGGGCGCAGCTTTGCTGGCCACGACATTGCCGCCCCAGAAGACGTTGCAGAGCACGAGCAGCAGGTAGGGCTGCGCCATCAGGCGGTCGAGCAGACTGGGGGAATTCGGCTGGGACATCAGGACGCTTGCGGGGTTCGCGCCAGCGACTTATCAGCATTTGCCCAACGGTCAAACAAGGCCGGGGCGGGGGTTCCGTCATGGCAAATGTGATCGTCGTCGGCAGCCAATGGGGTGACGAGGGCAAGGGCAAGATCGTCGACTGGCTAAGCGAGCGCGCCGACGTCGTGGTGCGCTATCAGGGTGGGCATAATGCCGGCCACACGTTGGTCATCGACGGGACGAGCTACAAGCTGGCGCTGCTGCCCTCGGGCCTGGTGCGTGGCAAGTTGTCGGTGATCGGCAACGGTGTGGTGGTCGATCCGCACCATTTCGTCGAGGAAGTCGCCAAGCTGCGCGCGCAGGGCGTCACCATCACCCCCGATATCCTTCGGATCGCCGACAATGCGCCGCTGATCCTGTCGCTGCATCGCGAACTGGATGCAGTGCGCGAGAGCGCCAATTCAGGTCTCAAGATCGGCACCACGCGCCGCGGCATCGGTCCGGCCTACGAGGACAAGGTCGGCCGCCGCGCCATCCGTGTCTGCGATCTCGCCGAGCCCGAAACGCTAATGAGCAAGATCGAGCGGCTGCTGGCGCACCACAATGCGCTGCGCCGCGGCATGGGCCTTGCCGAGGTCAGTCCGCAGAGCCTCTACAAGGAACTCACCGAGGTCGCCGACGCAATTCTGCCTTATGTTGGCCAGGTCTGGCGTCTGCTCGACGAAAAGCGCCGCTCCGGTGCGCGCATCCTGTTCGAGGGCGCGCAGGGTGCGCTGCTCGACAACGACCACGGCACTTACCCCTTCGTCACCTCGTCCAACACGGTCGCAGGGCAGGCGGCGGCCGGTTCAGGACTTGGACCCACCGCGATCGGCTATGTGCTGGGAATCACCAAGGCCTACACGACCCGCGTCGGGGAGGGGCCGTTCCCGTGCGAATTGTTCGACGAGATCGGCAAACACCTGTCCACGGTGGGCCGGGAAGTCGGCGTCAACACCGGCAGACCCCGGCGATGCGGGTGGTTTGACGCGGTTTTAGTGCGGCAAACCGTCAGAACGTCCGGGATTAGTGGCATTGCGTTAACCAAGTTGGACGTACTGGACGGTCTCAAGGAGTTAAAGGTTTGTGTCGGCTACGAACTGAACGGTCAAAATATTGACTACTTGCCAGCCTCAATGGGGGCTCAGGCGGCCGTAAAGCCGATCTATGAGTCTCTCGAGGGGTGGTCAGAAACTACGGCTGGGGCGCGAAGCTGGTCAGAATTGCCGGCTCAAGCAGTCAAATACGTGAGGTATATCGAGGAACTGATCGGTGCACCGGTGGCCATGTTGTCCACCTCTCCCGAGCGTCTCGATACGATCCTTGTGCAAGACCCGTTCCAAGACTGAGGTTTTTTGGCTACAAGTCCTTCGTAAAGTGAGCGAATGTAGCGAATGGCGGATTACAAGGAACTGTTGCGACGGGCGGTAGAGGCTTTGCCCGAGAACAACGGGGCGGCCAGACGCGCCGTGTATGAGAAGGCGCGCGCCGCACTTGTCGGTCAGCTGAGGGCGATCAACCCGCCGCTTCCTGCCCGCGACATCACCACCCATCGCCTGCAGCTCGAAGATTGCATCCGCCAGGTCGAGCAGGCCGCGAGCGAAGCCGTTATCGCCAATATCGGGCAGGAACCGCCGCCGCCTCCGCCCAGCAAGCCGGTTGCAGCGATCAGCGAAGCACCTGTCAAGAAGGCGGCGTCCGAGGCTCCGGCAACTCCCGCCAAGGCCGCTTTCGTACCGCCGAAAATGCCATCCGCGCCGCAACGGTCTGTGACGGCACCGGCATCGAAGGCGGAGACCAACAGGGCCGATGCCAAGCCCGTGGCTAAATCCGCTGCTGGTGCACCGAAGTCCGATCCGGCGAGCAAGCCGGCAACGGCCGATGCTGATTCGATCGAGCAGATCATCGCGGCCGCGGAGCGTGATCGCCCCGCACCGGCCGCACCGACGGCGCCAATCCAGCGGACCGAGCCGAAGCGTCCCCCGAAATCGCATCCGGTTCTGGTTGCCAAGAACAATCCGCCGCCGACACCGGCAAACGATGCCGACCAGCGCCCCGCGGCGCGTCAGCAG
>JBEBHC010000109.1:0-10972 GCA_040081185.1 Devosia sp.
GCTCTGTTCTCGCTGGGTGCAGTCATAAGCATTCTCCTCGTCGTGGCACCGGCTCAGCATTCGACCGGAGCGGCGGTGAGTCTTCAGACCATCACGGCCGGCTTCCGTTACATCTTCAGCGAAAAGGTCGTGCTCGGCGCAATTTCGCTCGATCTGTTCGCGGTGCTTCTAGGCGGTGCGACCGCGCTGTTGCCCGTGTTCGCGCTCGATGTGCTGCACATCGGCAATGCCGGCTTGGGGATCATGCGCGCCGCGCCGGGTCTGGGCGCGATTCCCGTCGCGCTCTATCTCGCGCGCTACCCTATCAAGGACCACGCCGGCCGCATCCTTTTCATCTTCGTCGCGCTGTTCGGCTTGTTCACGGCGATTTTCGGCCTGTCGACCTCGGTCTGGCTGAGCTTCCCCATGCTCATGCTGATGGGGGCGTGCGACATGGTCTCGGTTTCGATCCGTGAGACGATCATGCAACTCTGGACGCCGGACGAGGTCCGCGGCCGCGTGAACGCCGTGAATTCGGTGTTCATCGGCGCATCCAACGAACTCGGCGAGTTCCGGGCGGGCACCATGGCATCTCTGGTCGGCCGGTCGGTGGGCGCGCTGCCCTACGGGGCGGTGATTGCGGTGGCGGTAGGCGGCGTGGCGACCATCGCCGTCGCCGGCATCTGGAGCGTCGCGTTCCCCGGCTTGCGCAAGGCCCGCTATCTGGACCGCAGGAGCGGCGAGGGTGCCGAGGCTTGACTTTGCGGGCCTCAGCCCGTATTTCCCCGCCACTTTCCGGGCCGCAGGCCCGCTAAGCGCACCCGGGATTCTCTGAAAACTCAGGAATCTGTCGGTCCTGCCGCAAGGCAGGGCAGAGGAGGGCGCAATCACTTTCGACGATCTATGAAAGGATTACGATGTCGAAGCGCATTGAAGCCAAGCACAAGATTGACCGTCGCCTTGGCGAAAACCTCTGGGGCCGTCCCGGCTCCCCGCTCAACGCCCGCGCCTATGGCCCCGGCCAGCATGGCCAGCGCCGCAAGGGCAAGACCTCCGATTTCGGCCTGCAGCTTCGCGCCAAGCAGAAGCTGAAGGGCTATTACGGCTCGATCACCGAGAAGGCTTTCAAGAAGCTCTACACCGAAGCGTCGCGCGTTAAGGGCGACACCGGCGAGCGCCTGATCGGCCTGCTCGAGAGCCGTCTCGACGCGATCGTTTACCGCGCCAAGTTCGTGGCGACCGTGTTCGCCGCGCGCCAGTTCGTCAGCCACGGCCATATCCTGGTCAACGGCAAGCGCGTCAACATCCCGTCGTACCAGGTTAAGCCGGGCGACAAGATCGAGATCAAGGAAAAGAGCAAGCAGCTCGGCGTCGTGCTCGAGGCCAACCAGCTCTCCGAACGCGATGTGCCAGAATATGTCGAGGCCGATCACGGCCGCCAGGTCGCGACCTATGTCCGCGTTCCGGCGCTGGCCGACGTGCCGTACCCGGTGCAGATGGAACCGAACCTGGTCGTCGAGTTCTACTCGCGCTGATCCGGTTCGAAAGAGCCGCAAAGTTCAAGGGCCGCCCAATGGGCGGCCCTTTTGTTCGTGCGGGTGATAAAGCGACGATCAGATCGTCGCTTCGCCGCCGAGCGATTCCTTGATCGGCTCCTGATCCTGCGGGATGAACCCCTCGAACCGGTGCAGACGCTGATAGATCGACTGCAGTTCGACGATCGTCGTCCAGGCACGTGCGAAGAACTGGAACGACGACGCCACCTGCCCGAAGGCCTGCTGCACCTGCTGGTAGATGCCCAGCGTGATCGTGCCGGCGAGGATGGACGGCGACAGCGAGAGGAGCGGAACGTAGCCCGCGACCTGCAGGTACGCGTACCGCGCGAGGTTGAAGTACGTGTAGTGGAAGTAGAGCCGGAAGTAGTTCTTCTGCACGTTTGCAAAGAGCTGACGGAATGTCGGCGGGTCGGACCGGGTCGGGTCGTCCTCGCCGTAAACCAGCTCCTTGCGCAGCGCCGCCTCCACCTTCTGGTTCTCGAAGTTCAGACCCGGCAGGCGGATACCGACGATCCACAGCAGCGCCGTGCCGAACGCCGCGACAACGAGCGCAACCCAAACGAGGCTGCCTGGGATGGCGCCGAAGATCGGCAACTCCGTGATGTTCTGCGAGAGACCCCAAAGGATCGGCAGGAACACCACAAGCGTCAGCAACGAGTCGAGGAAGCTGGTGCCGAGGTCCTCGACGATTGACGCGAAGCGTTGAGTATCCTCCTGCACGCGCTGCGCCGCACCCTCGGTGGTGCGCAGCGACTGCCAGTGGCTCATGTAGTACGAGGTCATCGCCTTGCGCCAACGGAACACGTAGTGCGAGGTGAAGAACGCCATGAACACCAGGAAGATGATGTTCGGCAGCAGGATCGCCATCAGCGACACGACGTAGGGCCAGTACTCTGCCGGGCTCACCGAGCCCGGTTCGCTGAGCGCCTTCTGCAGGACGTCGAAGAAGCCGCCCTGCCAGTCGTTGATGTAGGCGCTGAGCTGCACCTGGCTATAGGTGGCGAGGAACAGCGCTGCGCTGCCCACCACGCTCCACCAGTACCATTCGTTCCGCTTGTAGAAGTACCAGAAGACGCAGAACACCACGGTGCACAGGAAGATGTACCAGTATTCCCAGATCTTCTGGCCGCTGAGGAATCGTCCGTCGTCGACGACGCAGTTGGCCTGAACCTGTGCCTGAGCGGGCGCAGCACTTTCAGTGGCTGCCGGGGCGTTGGGATCGGTCGCTGCCGGCCCGCCTTCGGGCACGGACGAAACCGTCGCGTCGGGCACCGCCAGTGCGCCATCGGCAGCCGCTGGCGCTGCTGGATCCGCGATCGGCACTTCATTGGGACCGCAGACGGTCGGGGCAAAGAAGCGATCGACGCTGATGACGCCACGGACTGGCTCGCCAACGAATTGGAAAATCAGCGTCGTGACCAGCATCCAGATGACGACGGAAAGGAAGAATATGCGGGGAACGGGGAAAAATGAGCGGAACACGAAGAGGACTCCTCAGGCTCGTGACGGGTTCATCTAACTGGCAGATACGGAAAATCGCAAGGAAACTGCGTCATTGCGCACCACACGTTTGGGGCGCTATCTGCAGGGAATGAACGAGATTTTGCCGCAGGACCGGATCGAGGACGCCGCCGAAGAGCTCGGGGGCGCTCATCCGATGTTCCGCGACGCCCCTCGCACGGTCGAGTTCAACAAGCTCCGCAAACGCCTGATCCGGCTGACGCGAGAGGCGCTGGACAAGTTCGGCATGGTCCGTCCCGGCGAGCGCTGGCTGGTGGCTCTGTCGGGTGGGAAGGACAGTTACGGGCTACTGGCCCTGCTGCTCGACCTGAAGTGGCGCGGCATGCTGCCGGTCGATTTGCTGGCGTGTAATCTCGACCAGGGGCAGCCCAATTTCCCCAAGCACATCCTGCCTGAGTTCCTGACGCGCAACGGCGTCGAGCACCGGATCGAGTATCAGGACACCTATTCGATCGTCACCGACAAGCTGCCTCAGGGCGCAACTTATTGCTCGCTGTGTTCGCGACTGCGTCGCGGCCACCTCTATCGCATCGCGCGCGAGGAGGGCTGTTCGGCGCTGGTGCTGGGACATCACCGCGAGGACAGCCTCGAGACGTTCTTCATGAACCTGTTCCACGGCGGCCGGCTCGCCGCCATGCCGCCGCGACTGCTCAACGACGACGGCGATGTCGAAGTGCTGCGACCGCTGATCTTTTGCGCCGAGGACGATCTGGAGAGGTTCTCGGGCCACATGGCGTTTCCGATCATCCCCTGCGACCTCTGTGGCTCGCAGGAGGGTCTGCAGCGCAATGTCACCAAGGCAATGCTCGACGACATGGAAAAGAAGATGCCCGGCCGCAAGGACGTGATGATCCGGGCGCTGGGCAATGTGAACGCCAGCCACCTGCTCGATCCCAAGCTGTTCGATTTCGGGGCGATTGCGCGCAACGCACAACCGGAGCCGGACGCTAAGATTTGAGAGGAGACGGGGAGGAGGACCCTTTGAATCCACTCGACTATTGGGCCATCGCCGAAGCCGACATCGAAATCCAGAACCCGGTGACCGATCGCAAGCACCGGCTCCTCGATGATTATTGCGACATCCGCGACGGCCTGCGCGTCCTCGACATCGGCTGCGGTAAGGCCTGGGTGATGCGGCAGTGGGCCGAGCGCTTCGCCATCGAAGGCACCGGCATCGACCTGAGCCCGATCTTCCTCGCCCATGCTGCGCGCAAGGCGCCGGCACTGGGCCGATTGAATTTTCACCAAGGTCCGGCAGATCAGTTTCCGCAGCCAAGCGGCGAATACGACGTGGTGATGTGTCTGGGCGCGAGTTTCGCACTGGGTGGTTTTGTTCGCGCGGTGGACTGGATGACCGCCGCGGCCAAGCCCGGTGGTGCGGTGGTGATCGGCGAATTGACCCTGAAGCACCGGCCCACGGTCAACACGCACGAGCACTTTCCGCTCGATGCCATCGAGGCGATGGGCGTTGTGGAGCGTCACGGCGCCGAGGTGTCCGCGATGATCTCGGCCTCGGACGCCGATTTCGAGCGCTATGCCAGCCATCACCGGCACGCCACCCTGCGCTGGGCGCGCGACAATCCCGGCCATGTCGACCATGCGGCTGTGCTCGAGAAAAGCCGGGCCGACTGGACCTACTACCTGCGTACCATCCGGCCGCTGCTCGGCTGGACGATCTTCGTTGGTCTCACCAACGGCGGTTAGTGCGCGGTGCCGGCCGGTTTGGCGTATTCTTGGCCGACGCCGAACAGCTTGCCTTTCTCGGCGATGAGGATGCAGCCGAGCACGATCAGCCCCATCAGCGTGAAGGCGGCGGCGTTCGAGGTGGTGGTGCCGTTGAACTGCTGCCCGATGATGGTGCCGATTACGGCGCCGCCCACCGTCTGCGAGAAGCCGAACACCGCAGCGGCGGTGCCGGCCACGGCGCCCAGCGGCTCCATCGACAGCGAGTTCATGTTGGAGGCGGCCCAGCTGAACACGAACTGGATCACCAGCAGCAGGATATAGAAGGCCCAGAACGGCGGATGCCCGTTCATCGCTATGCTCAGGATCAGCAGTGTCGCGCCGCCTGCGGTGTAAACGAGAATGGCGCCATGGCTCAGCCGGCGCATGCCGAACCGCTTCACGATGCGCGAATTGAGGAACGATGAAACCGCCATCATGCCGGCCATGAACGCGAAGGCGACGGGGAAGTAGGAGCCAAGCCCGTAGATGCCGACGAAGATCTGCTGCGACGAGATGATGAACCCGAACATGCCACCGAACAGGAACATCCCGGCCAAGCCGTAGAACAGAGCCGAACGATTGGTGAGCACGATGCGGAAGCCGTCGACGATTACGCCGAACTTCAGCGGCCGTCGATACTCGGGATGCAACGTCTCTGGCAGCCGAAGCCATGCCCACACGAAGATCAGCGATGCGAGGCCCGCCATGAACAGGAAGATGACGTGCCAGGGCCCGGTGAGGAGGATCACCTGGCCTACGCCGGGAGCGATGATCGGAATCGCCATGAACACCATGAAGGTGAGCGACATGATCTCGGCCATGTCGCGACCGGCAAAGCGGTCGCGCACCACCGAAGTGGCAATGACGCGGGTGCTCGCAGCTCCCAGCCCCTGCACGAAGCGCAGGCCGAGCAGGATTGCGAAAGTCGGCGCGAAGGTCGCCGCGAAGGCGCACACGATGTAGATCGCCATGCCGACGAACAGCGGCGCGCGACGGCCGAAGCGATCGGTGATCGGACCGAAGGCGAGTTGAGCGAGGCCGAAGCCGATCATGTAGGCCGAAACGACCAGTTGCCGCTCGTTCTCGTTGGTGACGCCGAGATCTTCGCCCATATAGGGCAGGGCGGGGAGCATGATGTCGATGGCCAGCGCATTGAGCGCCATCAGGCCCGCAGTAAGGGCAATGAATTCGGGCCGCGAAATCGCGCGCGCCGCAACGGATTGATCTGTCAATTTTGATTACCGGGCGCGCCGCCGGGGAGGGGAGCGGCGCTTCTTGGGCTCGACACTGAACCCCCCACGGGGTCATTGCAACCCCGGCCGGACCGTCAGGTGGCGGGCCGGCGCGGTGCGAAGAAAGTCTGTGCGGTCAATTCCCGGATCGGCAGGTGGATCGCCGCCGAGGCCAGGCCGAGCAAAATGCTCAGGTACCACGAGATCGCGTAATTGCCTGTCACATCATAGACATAGCCGCCCAGCCAGACGCCGACGAAGCTGCCCAACTGGTGGCTGAGGAATGCTATGCCGTAGAGCATCCCCATATAGCGCGGCCCGAAGAACAGGCTGACGAGGCCCGCGGTCAGCGGCACCGTCGAGAGCCAGAGCAGCCCCATCGCGGCGGCGAAGGCATAGGCGGTGAACTCTGTGACCGGGAACAGCAGGAAGACGCCGATGGCGACGGCTCGCGAGAAGTAGATGACCGCCAGCAACATCTGCTTGGGCAGCCGCCCGCCGAGATATCCGGCCGAGAGCGAACCGACGATGTTGAACAGGCCGATGACCGCGATCGTCCAGGAGCCGACGGCGGGCGAGAGGCCGCACTGCACGAGATAGGCGGGCAGGTGGACGTTGATGAAGGCGAGATGGAAGCCGCATACGAAAAAGCCGATCACCAGCAGGCGGTAGGAGCCGTAACCCCAGGCCCGCGCCAGCGCCTCCATGAACGGGAGGTCGGCCTGGCCCGGCGTACTCTCGGCCCGGCCCCGCAGGGCGAAAGTGAGCGGGATCACCAGCGCAACGATGGCGCCCAGATAGACCAGCGCTGTCTGCCAGCCAAAAGCGCTGATGAAGCCCTGTCCGATCGGCGCGAAGGCGAACTGGCCGAAGGACGATGCGGCGGTGGCGATGCCGAAAATGAAGCTGCGCTTTTCCTGCGGCACGTGGCGGCCGAACGCCGTCATCACGATGGAAAAACCGGCCGCGCCGAAGGCGATGCCGTTGAGGATGCCGGCGGTGAAGTACAGCACTGTGCCGGTGGGTGAATAGGCGGTGAGCACAAGGCTGACCGCATAGAGCGCCAGCCCGCCGACGATGACGCGGGCAGTGCCGTAACGATCGGCCAGCGCGCCGGCGAACGGCTGTGTGATGCCCCACGCCAGGTTCTGGATCGCCATGGCGAGGCCCCAGGTCTCGCGGCTGATGCCCAGATCCGCCGTAACGGGCAAGGTGAACAGCCCGAAACTGTTGCGGATACCGTTGGTGACCGCCGCGATGATGCAGCCGGCGATCACGAGGACCAGCAGCGGAATGGCGGGAGAACGGGCGGGCGCGGCGGCGGCGATGGTCATGGGGGCAAAGTCCTTGGGACGCTCGGGCCTACACCCGGAAACGGCCGGTTTGAAGCGCGTTTCTATGATCGCTGTTATCACTACGTGTCATGAGTTATTGACCGTGGCGCTGGAGCGACTAATTAGCGGGCAGCACAGGAGCTTTCTCGTGATCCGCCATATCGTCTTCTTCACCGCCCGCGACCGCAAGGACCTTCCCGCGATCGTCGAGGGCCTCAGCCGGCTGGGCACTATCCCGTTTTCGCAGCACTTCGAGGTGATCGAAAACGCCAAGATCGACCAGATCGGCAATGACGTGGATGTCGTGGTGTATGCCGAATTCGCCGACCAGGCGGCGCTTGCCGCCTACAAGGCCCACCCGACTTACGCCGAGGCGACGCGGCGAGTCCGCCCGCTGCGCGAATTGCGCCTGGCCGCCGATTTCCCGGCGGCCGCGGGGGCAGTGGAGGCGATCAGGCGGTCTGCTTGACCGGCACGCCCTTTTCGCTGAAGTGCGACTGCAATTCGCCGGCCTGGAACATCTCGGTGATGATGTCGGCGCCGCCGACGAACTCGCCTTTGACGTAGAGCTGCGGAATTGTCGGCCAGTTGGTGTAGGCCTTGATGCCCTCGCGAAGTTCCTGGTCCTCGAGCACATTGGCAGTCTGGTAGTCGACCCCCAGGTAATCGAGAATTTGCACCACGCGGCCTGAGAATCCGCACATCGGGAAGTCTTTCGTGCCCTTCATGTAAAGGAACACGTCGTTGGACTTAACCTGCTGGTCGATCTTTGCGCTGATGTCGCTCATGGCTCTGCCTTTTCGCATACGGGTGGCCGGAGATTTGAACCCTAGATAGTCCCCGATTTAGCCCCTGTCGAGGCCTTCATCGGGAAGTGACGATGGATAGCGGCCATGCGCTCAGCCGAGCTGCTCAGCCACCCAGGGATGACCTGTGAAATCGGTCAGGTCGTCGTACAGGACAGCCTCCCAGCCGTGCGAGCGGGCACCGGCGATGATCTCCTCCCGGTCGTCGAAAAACAACGGTGGCTCCGACTGTGCGCCGATGCGGTTCATGACCCAGTGGAAGTAGGGCGCATTGGGTTTGGTGAAGCCGACACGCGCCGAATGGAACATGTCGTCGAACACCTCGCCGAAGCGCAGGTTCATCCATAGCCACTGCGCGCGCATGTGGTCCTGATTGGTGGCGATATAGAGCTTGATGTCGGCCTTCGCCTTGAGCGAACGGATGGCGTCGAGCAGCGGCTGGTTCACCACGCTGTCATGGCTCAGCCAGTATTCCGCGAACACCAGCGGCGAACCGCGATACCCCAGCGACGGCAGCACGCGGTCCAGCGCCTCGATCAGCGGCATGCGCCCGACAAGCACCTGCTTGACGAAGATGTCGTGGATGAATTCGTGCCGGAACCGTTCGGGATCGACACCCAGATCGGCCAGCAGCCGCTCATCCCACCGCACCTGCTTTTCCGGCCGCGCGTGATAGCCCTGGATCAATACGCCATCGACGTCGAAGAAGACGGCGCGGGTCAATCCGGGACGGCGGTCTGGATCGCGAGCGAGTGCAGGGTCGTGCCCATGTCTGTACCGAAGGCCGCGTTGACGAGTTGGTGTTGCTGGACGCGCGACTTGCCGCGGAACTGCTCGGAGGTGATGGTCGCCGCCCAGTGATTGTCGTCGCCGGCGAGATCGCGAAGTTCGACCTGCGCATCCGGGATGGCGGCCTTGATGCGTCTCTCGATTTCGGCCGCGCTCATGGGCATGGTAGGTCTCCGCCGCTCGTCTCTTCCCGCGACTATGACATGGGTCCCGCGGCGGCTTCAATCAAGCCGCGACGTCGCCCGCCATATAGTTCGGGAACCAGCTTTCATGGGCGGCCCGCAGGTCCGTGACCGGAATCGGCCGTGCGTGGCCGAGTTTGAGCACCGTGCCGCCGGTATTGCCGATCCACGGCACGAAGACCCCCGCATAGGGGTAGATTTCGTCGAAGAAGGTATCGAGGAAATCGTGCCGCACCGTGACGAGGTACCGTCCCTGATCCTCGCCGAAGAACTGCGGGATCGGGTCGCCACCCAGCAACTGGTTGACCTCGGCCCCGATGCCGGACGCCATCGCCATCTCGGCGAGCCCCACCGCAAGCCCGCCGCTCGACAGGTCATGCACGGCAGTGGCGTGGCCATCGCGGATCATGATGCGGACGAGATCGCCGGCCTTCTTCTCATTCGCCAGATCGACCGGAGGTGCCGCCCCATCCCGGCGGCCGAACAGATCGCGCAGGTAGATCGACTGACCCAGATGCGTTCCCCACCAGTCCGGCGCGCCGACGAGGAGGATCGCCTCACCCGGCGCCGCAAAACCGATGCGCGCCATCTTCTGCCAGTCGGGCAGCAGGCCGACGCCGCCGATGGTTGGCGTCGGCAGGATGCCCCGGCCATTGGTCTCGTTGTAGAGGGAGACATTGCCCGAAACGATCGGGAAGGCGAGTGCGCGGCACGCTTCGCCGATTCCGCGCACGGCTTCGACGAACTGCCCCATGATCTCGGGGCGTTCGGGATTGCCGAAGTTGAGGTTGTCGGTCGCCGCGATCGGGTCCGCTCCCACAGCAGTGAGATTACGCCAGCACTCGGCCACGGCTTGCTTGCCGCCCTCGAACGGATCGGCCTCGCAATAGCGCGGCGTGACGTCGGAGGAAAAGGCGAGCGCCTTGGTGGGATGCCCGTCGACGCGGATCACGCCGGCATCGCCGCCGGGGCGCTGCAGCGAGTTGCCCTGTATCCAGGTATCGTATTGCTCATAGACCCAACGCCGTGACGAGGCCGAATGCGACCCGAGGAGCTTGAGCAGGGCCTCGGCCACGCTCATCTGTGGAACGTCGTTCGCCTCGAGCGGCTTTGGCGCCACCGGCTTGGTCCACGGTCGATCGTATTCCGGGGCCGCATCACCGAGATCCTTGATCGGCAGGTTGGCAACTTCGTCGCCCTTCCACATCACGCGGAACCGCAGGTCGTCGGTGGTACGTCCGACCGTCGCAAAATCGAGTTCCCATTTCTGGAACACCGCTCTAGCCGCAGCTTCCTTGGCGGGATGCAGCACCATGAGCATGCGCTCCTGGCTTTCGGACAGCATCATTTCGTACGGCGTCATGTTCTCTTCACGCACCGGCACCTGGTCGAGGTCGAGGATGACGCCGAGATCGCCCTTGGCGCCCATCTCGACAGCCGAGCAGGTGAGGCCGGCTGCGCCCATGTCCTGAATGGCAATCACCGCGCCGGTCGCCATCAATTCAAGGCACGCCTCGAGCAGCCGCTTCTCGGTGAAGGGATCGCCGACCTGCACGGTGGGGCGCTTCTCATCGATGTCGTCGCCGAACTCGGCCGACGCCATCGTCGCGCCGCCTACGCCATCGCGCCCGGTCTTTGCACCGAGATAGACGACGGGCAAGCCGACACCCTGCGCTTTGGAGTAGAAAATCGCGTCGGTATTGGCGAGGCCGGCGGCGAAAGCGTTGACGAGGATGTTGCCGTTGTAGCGCGCGTCGAACTCGACCTCGCCGCCGACGGTCGGCACGCCGAATGAATTGCCGTAGCCGCCCACGCCGGCCACGACGCCCGAAACCAGGTGACGGGTCT
>JBEBHC010000014.1:0-37048 GCA_040081185.1 Devosia sp.
CCGGGCCCTGCCGGCGGCACGCAGCGGCGGTGCTGCGGCAACCGCCGGTCGGGTCAGCAGCCGCGCATTTGTGATCGGCGGTGTGTTCGCCGTGATCCTGACCTTTGTGTTCGCCGGATTCGCGGTGGGCGTGCTCGGGCTCGTTGCCGCCTATGGTTTGGCGATCCTAACGCTCTGGGGCTGGATCACGCTGTGCCGTCGGCTGATCGGCGGGCAAACTGGCGACCTGATCGGAGCCTTGCAAGCGCTCCTTGAAATCGCCGCCCTCAGTGCCTTTATGGTCTTCGTATGAGGATCGACTGATTTGCTGTTCATAGGCATCGCATTGCTGGTTGCCGCCGGGCTCGCGTTGTTGATCAACGTAGATGCGGGGGCGTTTTTCGGGCTGAGCCAGCAACAGTTCGGCCAGTTGATCCCGATGCTGATCCTGCTGGTGATCCTGGCGGCCAGCCTGTTCGCGCGCCGCCAGCGGCTGTCGACCATGATCGGCAACCTGGCCGTGTGGGCAGGGCTCTTCGTCGCAGCGCTCGTCGGCTATACCTACCGGGCCGACATCCAGGACATCGCGGCTCGCGTGTTCGGCGAATTGATCCCCAGTTCGGCTGTCATCGACTCCAAGAACGGCACCGCCAGTTTCCGTCGCGGACCGGATGGGCATTTCACTGTCATGTCCGACGTCAACGGGGCGCGCATTCCACTACTGTTCGATACGGGGGCGAGCGCAGTGGTGTTGTCCTACACAGATGCGCAGAAGGCGGGCGTGGACATGACCGGTCTCAGCTTCTCGCTCCCGGTCACGACCGCCAACGGCACCGGCCGCGCCGCTTTGGTCAGGCTCGACCGGATGGAAGTCGGCGGCATCGTGCGCAGTGATGTGCGCGCGTTCGTCGCCGAGCGTGGCGCTCTCGAGGGGAGCCTGCTGGGCATGACGTTCCTCGAGACGCTGTCGAGCTATGGCGTGGTCGGGACCGAACTCAAGCTTGCCGACTGATCCTGTCGCACGCATAGTCGCCGCGACTGGAGACAATCATGCCTCAACGCGACTATGACGAGCGCCTGTTGCGCGCATCCTTTGCAGTGGCCCGACGGGCTCGGGACGGCGGCGACCATCCGTTCGGTTCGGTACTGGCGGACGAACATGGCAATGTGCTGCGCGAACAGGGCAACGGCTACACTTCGGAAGGTGGTGATCGTACTGCGCATGCCGAGCGCCTGCTGGCGTCATGGGCCGCCAAGAACTTGAGCCTCGACGAGTTGTCTCGCGCAACTCTCTACACTTCGGCCGAGCCGTGCGCGATGTGTGCCGGAGCCATCTACTGGGCCGGCATCGGGCGCGTCGTTTATGGGCAGACCGAACGGGACCTCAAGGCGCAGACGGGCGCGCACGAGGAGAACCCGACCCTCGATTTACCCTGCCACCATGTGTTCGACGCCGGCCAGCGCGCGACCGAACTGGTCGGCCCGCTGCTCTCCGAAGAAGCGGCGCAGTTGCAAGCGGACTTCTGGGGCAGCAAGTAGCTCAGGCGACTTCGAGCGCCGGCTCTTCCACCGCCGCCAAAGCCCGCAGCACTACCTCCGGGCCAGCACCGCGGCGCGCTGCGTCGACGCTCATGATCTGACGGTACAGGCGAGCTCCGCGGCACCCATTCGCGAGCCCGAGCATGTGGCGCGTGATCTGGTTGAGCCGCGCGCCCTTGGCCAATTCGTCCTCGGCATAGTCCGCCATGGCATGCACGAGCGAGCCGATGTCGGCGGCACGAATGGGCTCACCGAAGAAGCGTCGATCGACTTCGGCCAGCAGCATCGGCTCGTGATAGGCGGCACGGCCGAGCATGACGCCGGAAACATGCTGCAGATGCTGTTCCGCTGCGTCGAGCGTTTCGATGCCGCCGTTTATCGACATCTGTAACGGCGCCAACCGTGCCGCCAGCCGATAGACCCGCGGATAGTCGAGCGGCGGGATGGTACGGTTCTCTTTTGGCGACAGGCCCTTGAGCCAGGCCTTGCGCGCGTGGACGTAGATATGGTCCGCGCCCGCTGCGATCATGGTATCGGCGAAGCGGTCGAGGCTCTGCTCGGTGTCCTGGTCGTCGATGCCGATGCGGCATTTGACCGTCACCGGCTTGTCGGTTGCCCCCTTCATGGCGCGCATGCACTCGGCGACCAGATCGGGCTCGGCCATGAGGCAAGCGCCGAAGCGGCCCGACTGCACGCGGTCCGACGGGCAGCCGACATTGAGGTTGATCTCGTCGTAGCCGAATTCCGTCGCAATTCTCGTCGCCTCGGCCAGTTCGCGCGGGTCGGAGCCGCCCAGCTGGGCGGCCAGCGGGTGCTCGTTCGGCGCAAAGCCAAGCAGGCGCTCGCGGTCACCGTGCACCAGGGCCGCGCTGGTCACCATCTCGGTAAACAGCAGCGCGCGGCGCGTGAGCAGACGGTGGAAGGCGCGGCAATGCCGATCCGTCCAATCCATCATCGGCGCCACTGAAAAGCGGCGCGCCGTTTCGAGCGCGGTTGTCATGGCGCCGGGATAGTGGGTTCGGGGGCAAAATGCCAGCATTGCCGCGGACTTGATGAACGGGAGTTGAACCCGCCCTGTGCGCCGCTCATGCCAGCAGTGCTGGCGGGGATGGCTCAGCGGGTTGAGCCCTCGACGGCACAGGCATACATCCCATGCGGGGCATGAATGACGGAGACCGTCATGACCGGGACTGGCAAGACACCACGCGTCGTCATCGTCGGCGGTGGTTTCGGCGGGCTATCCGCCGTGCAGGCGCTGAAAGGTTCGGGCGCCGCCGTGACGCTCATCGACCGGCGCAACCACCACCTGTTCCAGCCGCTGCTCTACCAGGTGGCCACGAGCGCCCTTGGGCCGTCCGAGATCGCCTGGCCGATCCGCCAACTGGTGAAGCGGCGCGACGACGTCACGACGCTGCTCGGCACAGTTACGGGAGTCGATAAGGTTGGCCGGACCGTCAGCCTCGATGATGGATCGAGCGTTCCCTACGACCACCTCATCCTCGCCACGGGTGCACGGCACGCCTATTTCAGCCACGACGACTGGGAGCCATTTGCGCCGGGGCTCAAGACGCTCGAAGACGCAACGGCGATGCGCCACCGGCTGCTGGTGGCGTTCGAGAAAGCCGAGCGCGAAAGCGACCCCGGCAGACGCAGGGCGCTGCTGACCTTTGCGATCATCGGTGGCGGTGCGACGGGTGTTGAACTCGCCGGATCGATCATCGAACTCGCGCGGATCACCCTGCGCGACGACTTCCGCAACATCCATCCGGAGGACGCACGCGTCGTGCTCATCGAGGGTGGTCAGCGCGTGCTGGCTGCGTTCAAGCCGGAGATGTCGGCGTATGCCGAGAAGTCATTGCGTCAGCTTGGCGTCGAAATTGCTTTCGGGAAGCCGGTGACCGCGGTGAGCGATGGGCGCGTCGTCTATGGCGACACGGTGCTGGAGGCCGGCACGATCATCTGGGCCGCCGGTGTGCTGGCCTCGCCCGCCGCGCAGTGGCTCGGAGTAGAGGCCGATCGCGCCGGGCGCGTGAAGGTGGCCGATGATCTCAGCATTCCGGGCCATCCCGAGATCTTTGCCATCGGCGATACTGTTACAGCGACGCGGCCCGATGGTTCGCCGGTGCCCGGAATCGGCGACGCTGCCAAGCAGGGCGGGCGACATGCAGCCAAGGTCATAGTGGCGCGCACCGCGGGCAACACCGGGCCGATGCCGTTCCGCTACCATCATCTCGGCGACATCGCCACGATCGGGCGCAGCGCGGCGCTGATCGATTTCGGCTGGCTCAAGCTCACCGGCCGTCTCGGCTGGTGGACGTGGGGGCTAGCCCACATCTACTTCCTTATCGGCATCAAGAACCGGCTGTTCGTTGCGCTCAGCTGGCTGTGGATCTATCTCACCGGCTATCGCAGCGCCCGGCTTATCACGGGCGCCGAGATCAGCGGATCGCCAACAGCCGCTCCGGCGCCAGCAGGAACGGCGACAGAGCCGAAGCAAGGTTCGAAAGCGGCATGACCTCCGGCTTCAGCCGAATGCCAAGCACATCACCCATGAAGGCGCGGCGCGCTTCCACGCGGCCGGCGACATCGGGAAATTTTTCGCGCAACTCGGCCCGGCCGCTCTCATCGAGCAAGGCGATGCCGTCCTCGATGTTGCAGGAGTGGTAGGGCGGACCTACCGCCGGGATGATGTCGCACTGGATGGCCTGCCCGGATTTCAGCGTCTCCTTGCTGCCTGGATAGACCGGCGTATTCATCCATTCGTCCAGATGGATGAGGTGGCCAGGGTTGAGGATCAGGTTGAAGAAGGGTGCGCCGAGATGCTTGCGGGCAAGTGCGTCGAGGGTGCCGCCTTCGACGCCGATCCCGATGGTCGAATACCATTCCGCGGCACAGGCGAAGTAGGGCATGGCGAGCTTTTCGACGTAGTCGCGGGCATTGGCGGGCAGTTCGTCGGCATCTTCGATGACCCAGCCGACGCGGCTCGACAGGCCGCACCAATAGCCCACTGCACTGGTCAACGGGTCGCCCCGCTCGATGATCTTGCCAGAGGGGCTTTCGAGCCCCGACAGCCGTGCGCCGGTCGAGAGCATGGTGTGACACGAGTGCGGAAGGACGCCGAGGCCCATTGACTGCACAGCGGCGAACTCGCTCATCCCCGGCTTGATGTTGGCGATGAGCGACTTGAGCGCCTCAGACGCCATCACCGAGCCGAATTCGAACTGAGCGACCTGCTCGATCTCGTTGAGGGCGCGAAGGCCGCGCGACGGTTCCATCGTCAGGCCATTGGCATTGACCACCCTGCCCTCGGCGCCGACCATCTTGCGCAGCGTGTCGATGATGAAGGCAGGCGTCTCGAACCAGCTCTCGGGGCGCGCCGCTTCATCGAGCCCGTAGTACTTCCAGCCGAGCACACCGACGCGATGGCCTGGCTTAATGCCGGCGGTGGTGAGCACCTCGTCCAGCGCCGGCGTCTGTGAGCGGTCCTGTCCCATCAGCCCGAACGGCGGGTAGAGGCGCGCCGCGACTTCGATCATGGCGTTCTGCGCGCGGCCGAGATTTTCCGGTCCCGCAAGCAGGGTCGGTGTTTCGCCGGGAGCGATGATCAACAGCGCTTCCTCGAAGCGCGGATCGAAGCCGGTGAGCCAGGCGAGGTTCGCCGAATGCTCGCGGTCTGCGTAGATCACGAGCGCATCGATGGATGCAGCCCGGCGCGCGCGACCGAGCGCATCGAACCGTGCGGCGTAGATGCCGCGCGACAATTCTGGACGCGCCGCAGGCACCCCAAAATCCGGGAGCGCGGCGTCGATCAAGCGGACAGGCATTCCCCAACCCTCTTCAACTGAAGCAAACCTATGGGTGCAGCCTTATACAGGCAAGTCGAGTGCGATCACATCGGTTCGGCGCGCGGAATTGCGCTCAGTCCTGCGCCGCAACCTCAGTGACGACCGGTTTGCCGATCTGGCGCTCGCGCAGCCAGATATAGAGACCCGAGCCGATGACGATCAGCGCACCGACAAAAAGCCATTCGTCAGGCGACTGGCCAAAGAGGATGATGCTAAACGCCGTCATGAAAATGATCTGCACGTAGGTGAAAGGTGCGAGAACCGAAGCAGGAGCCATTCGGCTCGCAAGCGTCACGAGTGTGTGGCCGATCATGGCAGTAAGCCCGATCAGTGTGAACGCGATCCAGCCCGCCGCATCATGAGGCCAGACCCACCCGGCAATGGCGAAGGGCGCCACGCAGACCGTCGCGATGAGACCGGAATAGAATTGCATGGTCACCACTGAGTCGACCCCCGACAGCTTGCGTGTCAGCAGCATGTAGATCGATAGACACGCTGCCGAGGCAACCGAGAGCAGTACCGCGGGGTGGAACGCCTCGGTGCCGGGGCGCACGATGATGAGGACGCCGACGAAGCCGGCGAGGATAGCGAGCCAGCGCCGCCAGCCGACAGTTTCGCGCAGCAGCGGCACCGAGATGGCGCAGGTGATCAGCGGCATCGTGAAGCTAATGGCGGATGTGATCGTCAGTGGCAGATAGACCAGGGCAAGGAAGTTGAACGCCGTGGATGTGAGAATGGCGAGACCACGCCAGACTTCGAGCCATGGTCTGCGGCTCGCGACAAGCGCCCTGCCCTCGCGCGGGGCAAAAAGAGCCATGACGAGCATGAACTGCACAGCGTAGCGGATGAAGACGACCTCACCCACCGGCATGCCGGAGTGGCTGAGCCACTTGGCGCTCGCATCGAGCACCGTGAACAGGATGTAGCCGCTCATGGCGAGGCCGATGCCCAGCAGGCGACGCTCTTCGATCGGCTGGATGGGGTGGGCCATGGGACTTTCAGGCAGCGGATGCCGCTACCTTGGATGTGTCAGCCGTTGGGCGCTGTCAATCCGCTGTCAGGCCAGCCACCTGGCGTAGTCGCTGACCAGCAGGTGCCAAGGTTCTTCGTCCTCGATGATGCCCCCGAACCGGCTGATGCGCGGATCGTCGAAGACGTTGTCGGTGTTGTCGTCGTTGACGGTGGACACCTCGCCGACGAAGACGTCGCCACCCTCGCCCCAGAAGGCGTGCCAGTGCTCGTTGGGCATCAGGGTCACGCTCTCGCCTGGCGCAAGCTTCAAGTGTGCGCCAGCGGCCAGCTCACGCCGGATGCCATCGGTATAGACGACGGTGCCCTTGGACTTGTCGCACTTGCCATCTGTGTCACCATAGAGCTCGATCACCAGCGTCCCACCGCCGCGATTGATGATGTCCTCGGCCTTCAGGTTGTGCCGGTGCATGGGCGAGTACTGGTCCTGCCGGCTGATCATCGCCTTCTCGGCGTAGAGCATTCCCCGCCCCTTGCTCACATCGGCATTGTTGCCGTTGCGCACGGTGAAGAGGAACAGGCCAGTCTTGTCGAACTCACCGAGGCCGTAGTCGGTGATGTCCCAGCCTAGGTTATGGTCGATGATCGCCTGGGCTTCGGCCTTGCGGGTCTTGAATTCGGACGGCGACCAATAGGCGAAGGGCGGCATGATGTAACCGAACGAGCGGATGAACTTGTCGCTCTCCCGCATGATGCGGTTGACATCGCTTCGCTTGATGGAACCGGTCATGCTTGAACTTTCACGCTGGGGATCGCCCGAGTGAGAGCAAGGTAGATGGCGAAGACCAGCGCCGTCGAAGTGAAATCAGCGATGAGGCTGTTCTGCCAGAACGGGATCGCCGCCACGTAGCAGGCGATGAACCCTTCCAGTGTGTAGCCGTAGTAGCCGGAGATGAATACGCCCAGATTCGACAAGACAAAGAAGACCAGGCTGGCCGCGAAGGTCGTGCCGATGAGGCGCAGTGGCGTGAGCGGATGAAGGATGGCCCGGGCGAGCAGCACACCGGCGGCCATGCCGGCCCAAGTGTAGATCACCTCGGGATACCAGCCGAGAACAACATCGGCGAGCGCCATGGCGGCGATCGGCACGGCTAGCGCCAGCCACACATTGCGGATGGCGAAGCCGGCGAAAATCGTCACGCCGGTGACGGCGGCGATGTTGGGTGGCAGGTGTAGCAAGCGGCTCCCGGCACCGATCACCACAAGCAAGATCGCGAGGCGTTCCGAATTCAGCATGATCATTCCTTTAGTAGGTTTCGCGAAGGTGACGGACCTTGAGGCCAGACGCCAGCGCCTTCTGCGTCACCTTGGCGCCCAGCCGCGGCGTGAAGGTGAGGCGCGTTTCGCGCCCGGGCAGAAGCGTTACAGCGTTGTCCGAAAAATAGCCCGGAACTTCCGTCGTTGCGGTCACGAACACTGCCGGATTGTCAGCCCTCAGGACGAGCACCGGGCCCGCCTCCGAACTTTCCCACCTGGTCGTGACCCTGGCAACCGGCAAATCATAGGACTTATAGGGCTGCGGAAAGTAGTCGTTCTCGCCGAGCAGGATGCCCGCCTTGTCGTGCCAGGCGAAGAACAGGAACTCGTCTGCGTGCAAATCGCCCAGCGCGACGCGTCCGAGTTCCGCGGCTGCGTCGGGCGATACGTTGCCCTTTCCCGTGAACATGGTTCGCGTGCGGCCGTTCATCGCCACCGCCTTCACCTCGAGGTTCACTTCGGCACGGACAGCGCTGTCGTTGATGCCCTTGAGCACCAGCGCGTCACTCTCTTTGTCCGGAACCGCCACGACGTTGACCGGCAGGTAAAAGCGCTTCGCCATGTAGTGCAGCAGCTTCCATTGCCCGCCGTAGTCGAGGCTGGCCCAACTCGCCACCGGATAGGTATCGTTGATCTGCCAGTAGAGCGTGCCCATACAGCGCGGCTTGGTGGAGCGCCAATATTCGATGGCGGTCTTGATCGCCAGGCCCTGCTGCACCTGGCTGAGGAACACCATCTGGTCGAAGTCGGACGGGAAGCGGAAATAGCGCGTCATCGTCTCGAGGATACGGGCATTGCCGCCGGTGTTGCGCTGGTGGCTTTCCATCACCGGCGAGGACGGATTGCGGTCCTCGGGGTTGGAGAATGTCTCGATGACGTTCATCGAGGTGAAGCTCTGGAAGCCGAACTCGGAGGCAAAGCGCGGATTGACGTCGCGATAGGCCGAGAAGTCCTTCGCCTCGTGCCACACGCTCCAATAATGCATGTCGCCGCGCGTGTCGGAGTGCCAGCCGTCGGAGAAATCCATGTATCCGAGGGAGGGCGACGACGGCCAAAAGCGCCGGCCGGGGTCCTCGTCCTCGACGATGTTGCCGAGCATGGAATTCAGACGGTCGTAGTTGGCGATGTAGCGGGCCGGGTCGGTCTTGGTCTCGGAATACCACTGGATCGAACCGATGACCTCGTTGTCGCCGCACCACAGCGCGATGCAGGCGTGGTGTGACAGGCGACGGATCTGCTGGGTGATCTCGGTGCGCACGTCGTCGAGGAATTCGCGATTGCTCGGGTAGCTCATGCAAGAGAACATGAAGTCCTGCCAGACCATGATGCCGAGTTCGTCGCACAGTTCGTAAAAGTAGTCGGGCTCGTACTGCCCGCCACCCCAGACCCGCATCATGTTCATGTTCACTGCTCGGGCGCTCTCCAGAAGGTCGCGCACGACGGCCGGGGTGATGCGGGATGGGATCGCGTCGGCGGGAATCCAGTTAGCGCCCATCGCGGTGATGTCGCGTCCGTTAACGCGGACCTTGAAGTTGTGGTCAATGGCGTCCTTTTCGACGATCCATTCGAGCTTGCGCAGACCGATCTTGCGGCGGGTGATTTCGCCTTCGACATTGCTCACCAGTTCGTAGAGCGGCTGCTCGCCCTGCCCGTTCGGCCACCAGAGCTTCGGGTTCTTGATCGTGAGATTGTGGATAAAGACATTTTCACCAGGGCGCACCGCGACTTTGTCGTCGATGCGCTGACCGTCGATCGTGTGAGTGACTTCCACCGAGCCTTCGGCGAAGGCGAAGAGGCGGGTCTTGATAGAAAGCTCCACCGAGTTGCGCCCATGAGCCTGGGTGACCTCGACGCTTTCCTGCCGCGCAATGCGCGACTTGCGGATCGCCATGCGACCATAGACGCCGGTGGGCATCAGGCAGATGCCCCAGTCCCATCCGGCATGGCATGCGGCCTTGCGCACGAAGTTCATATGCACGCCGGGCAGGCCGTTGGACTTGTAGTTGTTTGTGAACGGGATCGGGATCGGATGTGCGTCGGCGCGCGCTTTGGCCACGTCCTTGGTCACCGCGAATTCGAGGCGCAGCGTGTTGGTGCCGGCGCGGACCTTGCCCGTGACGTCGATGTCGTAGCGGATAAACTGGTTCTGCGTGCGCGCGATCTCTTCGCCGTTGAGAAAGACAGTCGCGATGCAGTCGACGCTATCGAGCGTCAGTGTGAGGTAGCCATCGATGTCGGTGGTGGCAGCGGTGAACTTACGCTCCATCGTCCAGGACGTGTCGTGCACCCACATGACGATCTGTTCGTTGGCGCCGAAATACGGGTCGGGGATCTCGCCGGTCGTCAGCAGCGCCGTGTGAACGTCGCCAGGCAAGGTGATCTTCTTTGTCTTGAGCTTTCGCGCCGTGGTGGTGAGTGCGAACTCGCCGGACAGATCGAGCTCCGTGTAGGACGTGTGATTTTGCGCAAGCGTTGCCGCAGCTGCTCTGGCCATCGACTCTCTCCTCACTGTGAGCTCTGGGGCCCGCGACGGCGCTTGTTACTCGTCGGCAATGCGGGTGCCAATGGGCTTGCCGGGGTTTCCTGCGGTTCAGTCCTGGTTCTGGATCAGCCGCAACAGGGAGCCATCCGGATCGATCAATGCCGCGACGCGACCGCCCCACGGCTCTAGCTTGGGCGGGTGGAGGCGCGGCCAGCCGGAATGCCTGATCGGGATGCCGGCGCTCACGCAGACGGCGTATAGCGTGTCGAGGTCATCGACGCGCAGGCACGAGCCGAAGCTGGTGGTCGCCGGATCGAGATCGGCCTGCGGGAAAAATTCGAGCGTCAGGCTTCCGCGCTTGAGGATCATCCATCCCTCGTCGCGCCAGCCTTCCTCGAAGCCGAGCTTTGCGAAGAATTTCGAGGTCACCTCGAAATCTCGCGATGGGAGGTTGGGCGTCGCGATGTCCATCGGATGCTCCTTGGTCGGCAAAACCCTACCCGCCCTCCTCCGCTTAAGCCAACCCACTTGACACGTGACCATTTAGTCACCTATTGTCTTGGCTGTGGATGATGTCTTCAAGGCTCTGGCCGATCCTACCCGGCGCAGATTGCTCGATACCCTGCGAGACAGGGGAGGACTGACGCTGACCGAGCTCGAGGTGGGGCTCGGGATGACGCGGTTCGGGGTGATGAAGCACCTCAAGGTGCTTGAGGACGCAAACCTGATTGTGACCCGCCGGGATGGGCGGTTCAAACATCATTATCTCAACGCGCTGCCGATCCAGGAGGTCGCAGATCGCTGGATGGCGCCTTACGGCAAGCCGCTGGTGCGCTTTGCCCTCGATTTGAAGAACAGTTTGGAGAATCCCGTTCCAATGGCTGACAGACCCGACTTCGTCCTGCAGACCTACATTCGCACCACGCAGCAGGCGCTCTGGGATGCGCTCACCAAGGGCGAGATCACGCAACAGTATTACTACGGTGGCAGGCTCGAGACGAACCTCAAGAAGGGCGGGCCGTTCCGCTACATCGGCCCCGACGGGAAGGTGCTGCTCGGCGGCGAGATCGTCGAGATCGATCCGATCAGCCGGTTGGTATCTACGTTCCTCCCTGGCTGGACCGGAAAGGCGCAGCCGACGCTCGTGACCTTCGAACTCGTGACGGTCGGCGAAGCCGTCAAGTTCACCATCACCCATCACGACGTCGCCAAGACTGCCGATGCCGGCGTCGTCGACGGCTGGCCGGTGGTGGTCGCGGGGCTTAAGACTTTGCTCGAGACAGGCAAGCCGCTTGTCCTGCCGAGCATGTGACAACAAGAGCGGCAAGGAGAACGATCATGGCAAAGTACATTTTCGGATTTCACGGCGGCGGCGACATGCCGGCCGACCCAAAGGCGGCCGAAGCCTCGATGGCCAGGTGGATCGCCTGGTACGAGAACATGGGGTCGGCCGTCATCGACATGGGCACGCCCGCGATGTCTGCCAAAACCGTCGAGTCCTCGGGCAAGGTCAGCAATGGCGGCGGATCGAACCCGCTCACCGGCTATTCCATCATCGAGGCGCGCGACATCGATTCTGCCGTTGCCCACGCCAGGGGCTGCCCGATCTACTCCGCGGGTGGCTCGGTTGAAGTCGCCGAATTGCTGCCAATGTGAGCTTGGGGCGCTCTCAGGATTTCCTTCTCATCATGCTTGACTCTCATGGCTATTGCTTGTAGCTATCATGGCTACGAACGATAGCCATGGAGCTGAGTATGTCCCTCCCCCTTGCCACCGGCATCCCGCCGAAGTCGGTCACATCCATCCTTCGCGTCGAAGGCGCGACGGTATTCATTGCGATGCTCGCCACCTACCAGCTTCTGGGCGGCAACTGGTGGCTGTTTGCGCTGCTGATCCTGGCGCCCGATCTGTCGATGATCGGCTTTGCCGGCGGCGAAAAGCGGGGCGCGCAGGTTTACAACGTTGTCCACACCTACACGGCGCCGCTGGTGCTCGCGGCGATCGCCTGGCTGGCGGGGTTCCCTGCCCTGCTGCCGCTTGCCGTGATCTGGGCCGCGCATATCGGCGCAGACCGGGCTATCGGTTATGGGCTCAAGTATCCGGAGTCGTTCAAGGTCACGCATCTGGGGGCGATGGGCAGAATGAAGAAAGCGCAGCAAGTTGCCGACCCCACCTAAGACCTCGCGCGAGCAGTTGATCGGCATTGCGCTGTCGATCGTGGAGGCCGAAGGCGCTGCCGCGCTCACCATCGCCGCTGTGGCCGAACAGGCCGGCGTCAAGGGGCCATCGCTCTACAAACATTTCGCGGACAGGGCGGCACTGATCACAGCCGTCGAAGTCGCGATCCTGCATGATCTCGAGGCGGTGCTGCGCCGCGACACCAAGGGTCGCAGCCCTAAACAGCGACTGCGGTCCATCGCTGCGGTCTATCGCAACTTCGCCCGTACCTCGCCGCACCGTTACGGCTTGCTGTACCGGCCCGACGCGGCGGACGATCCGGATATCGAGGCGGCCTGCCGGTTCTCGGCGAGCCCCTTATTCGAGGAGCTCGAGGCGGCAGGCGTGCCGGCGCGAGACATACTGCCGCTGTCGCGCACGCTGGTCGGCTTCCTCCATGGCTTTGTCAGCATGGAGATCGCCAAGGCGTTTCGCCTCGGCGGTAGTATCGACGAGGCGTTCGAGGCAAGTCTCGACACCCTCCTCGCTCGCGTGCGCTAGAGGCGGCGGACTACTCCGCCGCCTCTTCGATCAGGTCCACGTCGAGGAAGCCGCCCGACTGGCGCTGCCAGAGCTTGGCATAGATGCCTTCCCGGTCGAGCAGTTCGGCATGCGTCCCCTGCTCCACGATCCTGCCCTGCTCGAGCACTACGAGCCGATCGAGCGCGGCGATGGTCGAGAGCCGGTGCGCTATGGCGATCACCGTCTTGCCGTGCATAAGCGTCTGCAACTGCCCTTGGATGGCGGCTTCGACCTCGCTGTCTAGTGCAGACGTCGCTTCATCCAGCACGAGGATCGGCGCGTTCTTGAGCAACACGCGCGCGATGGCGATGCGCTGACGCTGGCCGCCCGAGAGCTTCACGCCGCGCTCACCTACATGAGCGTCGTAACCCTTGCGGCCCTTGAAATCGACCAGCCCTTCGATGAATGAATCGGCCTCCGCGAGCCGGGCGGCGGCGAGCATCTCATCCTCGGTCGCGTTGGGTCGGCCGTACATGATGTTCTCACGCACGGAGCGGTGCAGCAGCGAAGTATCCTGTGTCACCACACCCACCTGCTCGCGCAACGTGTCCTGCTGCACTGTCGCGATGTCGGTGCCGTCGATCGAGATAAGGCCGGACTCGCGGTCGTAGAACCGCAGCAGCAGGTTGACGATGGTCGACTTGCCGGCGCCGGAACGGCCGACGAGCCCGATCTTTTCGCCCGGCTTGATGGCCAGGTCGAAGTGATCGATGACGCCCGACGCCTTGCCGTAATGGAAGCCGACATCGTCAAACCGGATCTCCCCCTTCACCACACCGAGGGGTTTGGCCTGCGGCGGGTCGGCCACGACGCGCGGCAGCGAGATCGAGTTGATGCCGTCGCGGACGATGCCGATGTTCTCAAACAGCTGCGACATCTCCCACATGACCCACTGGCTCATGCCCTGGAAGCGCAGAACCAGCGCGGTTGCAACGGCGATGGCTCCAGGCGTCATCGAGCCATGCAGCCACTGGTTGATACCCACCGCCATCACGGCGAAGAGCAGCATGTTGTTCATCAGGGGAATGACGATCTGCAGCAATGCGAACATCCGCATCTGCTTGTGCACGGTGCCCATGAACTGATCCATGGCTTCGTGCGCATAGGCCTCCTCGCGATTGCTGTGCGAGAACAGCTTTACGGTTGCGATGTTGGTGTAGCTGTCGACGATGCGTCCCGTCATCAGGGAGCGCGCGTCAGCCTGGGCTTCCGCGACCTTGCCCAGCTTGGGGACGTAGTAACAGAGCAGCGACACATAAACGGCGAGCCAAACGAGGAAGGGCACCGCCAGCCACAGGTCGCTCATCGCGGCGAGGACCACCGCGCCGGCGAAATAGACGACGACGAACACCGTAACGTCGAGCAGCTTCATGACCACTTCGCGCACGGCGAGGGACGTCTGCATGAGCTTGGCGCCGATGCGGCCGGCGAACTCGTCCTGGAAGTAGCTCATCGACTGACGCAGCAGGTAGCGATGCGCCATCCAGCGGATGCGTTGCGGCAGATTGCCGATCAAAGTCTGGTGGATGATGAGTGTATCCGAGATCTGCAGCGAGGGCAGAACCACGAGCAACACGACCGCCATCACGACAAGCTTCCAGCCCTCGGTCTGCAGGAACGTCGCCCGGTCGGCGGTGCCGAGCCAGTCGATGATTGAACCCATGAAGCTGAACAGCAGGATTTCACCGAGGGCGATGCATGCGCCGAGCACCGCCATCGCGATGAGCCAGCGCTTTGCGCCCTTGCAATAATGCAGGCAGAAGGCGACCAGCCCCTTGGGCGGCTGCTCGGGTTCCTCCAGCGGATACGGGTTCAGCCGGTCTTCGAACCACTTAAACACGTTGCCCATATGCTCAACTCCATGGCGGCAGCAGGATCAGTGGCAGAGCAGCGACGGCCTCAACGACGGTTGCGGTCAAGCGGCTCTTGCCAACTGAGGCGCAAGCCTCAATATCGCTTTGAATTGCGCAGGCTGTCGGACGCCCGTCCACAGCTTCGGCGCGCCGGCGCCGACCGGACTTTCCCATTGCCGCCGGATTTGGCGTTCAAGGGAAAGGACCGGTCGAGCCAGCCGGTCAGGATATAGGAAGATTCTGCGAGGCGTCTATGACGCACTTGCAACACAATGCGACCAGCGGAGTTAGCGGCGAATGCGGACCGAAACCGGCCAGACCATCTATCTGAAGGACTACGCCCCGACCCCCTATGTGATCGAGAAAGTGGAACTCGACCTGCGCATCGAGGCCGAGAACACGCGAGTCCGAAGCTTTCTCACCATCGTGCCGCGCGAGGGGACCGAGCCGGGAACGCCGCTGGTTCTCGATGGCGACGAGCTCAAGCTTAAGACGATCGCAATTGACGGGTTCCCGGTGGAGCTCAGGGCATACGCCGCGACGCCTGACACGCTGACCATCCACCAGCCGCCCAACCGGCGCTTCGTGCTCGAGACGGAACTGTTGCTGGAGCCCGAAAAGAACAACAAACTGATGGGGCTTTATCGCTCCAGCGGCACGTGGTGCACTCAGTGCGAGCCCGAAGGCTTCCGCCGCATCACCTACTACTACGATCGTCCCGACATCCTCGCGCCGTTCAAGGTGACGATGACTGCCGACAAGACTCTCGCGCCGGTGCTGCTTTCCAACGGCAACCTGGTCTCCCAGGGCGACATCGAGGACGGCCGGCACTTCGCCGTGTGGGACGATCCGTTCCCCAAGCCTTCCTATCTGTTCGCCGCGATCGCCGGCGATCTCGGCTCGATCCACGACGAGTTCACCACCATGAGCGGGCGCAAGGTGGCGCTCGGCATCTACTGCACGCATGGCAAGGAGGACGAGTGCCTCTGGGCGATGGATTCGCTCAAGCGATCGATGGCCTGGGACGAGCGGCGCTTTGGCCGCGAGTACGATCTCGACATCTTCAACGTCGCCGCAGTCTCCGACTTCAATTTCGGCGCGATGGAGAACAAGGGCCTCAACATCTTCAACGACAAGCTGGTGTTCTGCAAACCGGAGACGGCAACGGATGGCGACTACCTCTCGGTCGAGAGCGTCATCGCACATGAGTACTTCCACAACTGGACAGGCGACCGCATCACCTGCCGCGACTGGTTCCAGCTGTGTCTCAAGGAAGGTCTGACGGTTTACCGCGACCAGGAGTTCTCGTCGGACGAACGCTCGCGCCCAGTTCAACGCATCGGCGACGTGCAGGGTCTTCGTGCCGCCCAGTTCCCGGAAGACGGTGGCCCCCTCGCCCACGCACCGCGGCCGGACAGCTTCAAGCAGATCAACAACTTCTACACGTCGACGGTCTACGAGAAGGGCGCCGAAGTCGTCCGCATGCTGGCCACGCTGCTGGGCGAAGCCAACTTCCGAAAAGGCATGGACCTCTATTTCGAGCGCCATGACGGCGATGCCACCACCATCGAAGCTTTCATCAAGGTGTTCGAGGATGCGAACGGCGTCGATCTGCAGCATTTTCAGCAATGGTACCTGCAGGCGGGAACGCCCGAGGTGAAAGTCACGGACGCCTACGACGCTGCGACGCAGACTTATCGCCTGACCATCGACCAGGCGACGGCTCCGACGCCGGGGCAGCAGGACAAGCAGCCGATGGTGCTGCCCATTCGCTTCGGTCTTATCGGACCCAACGGCTCACCGATGGGCTGGAGCAGCGTCAGCGGAGATGTGCGTGACGACCTGATCGTCGTCGACCGTGCTTCGACCACCGTCGAGTTCAATGGCGTCGCCAATAAGCCAGTGCCCTCGCTGTTCCGTGATTTCTCCGCGCCGGTGAAGCTCACAGCGCCGCTCAGCCAGCGCGATCGTCTGTTCTTGGCGCGACACGACAGTGACCCGTTCAACCGCTGGCAGTCGTTGCAGGACGCGACCAGTGCGCTGCTGGTCGAAGCCGTTCGCGGCAAGGCGTGGAGCGCCGACGATGCGACTGCCCTCGCCCAAGCGCTCGAGGACACGATCTCATCGAGCGAACTCGACCCTGCGTTCAAGGCGCTGACGCTCGAACTCCCTACCGAGCAATTCATCGCGCGGGCGATCGGCGCAGACGTCGATCCCGACCGCATTCGTGCCGTCCGGCTTAAGCTGATAAGCGAGATCGTTGGGCAAATCGGCCCAGCACTGGAGGCGGCACACGCTACGCCGTCGCCGGCAACCTACTCTCCGGATGCGAAGCAGACGGGCGAACGGGCGCTGCGCAACGAGGCGCTGCATCTTCTCGTCATCGGCGGGTCGCCGAATGGCGCCGGTCTCGCCGCGGCGCAGTATCGCAACGCAACCAACATGACTGACCGCTTCGCCGCGCTGCGCTCCTCGGTTGCCGGGTGGACCGGCGAGGCCGAGGCTCTGCTCGGGGATTTCCGCACGCGCTTTGCAACCTCGCCACTCGTCTTCGACAAGTGGCTCGTCCTCAACGCCATTGCGCCAGATGCCGGTGTGCTCGAGCGCATCCGCGCTATCCTGTCCGATCCGGGCTTTCCCAACACCAACCCCAACCGCGTCCGCGCGCTCGTGGGTACGTTCGGGATGAGCAATTCGACGCAGTTCGCGCGGGCCGACGGCGAAGGCTTCCGCTTCCTCACGAGCTTTGTGGCCGACATGGACAAGCGCAATCCGCAGGTCGCGGCACGGCTGCTCACTGCCTTCCGGATCTGGCGAAGCTTCGAGGCCGGCCGGCGCAATGCAGCTGAGATGGCGTTGAAATCGCTCTCCGATTCGGGCGGCCTCAGCAGCAATGTCGGCGAAATCCTCGAGCGGACCCTTAGCGGTTAATGAAATCCTAACCGGGGAAGAATTTTTCTTCGCGGCGTAAGTGACTCTCGTGACTCACGATTTGCCGTCATGCGCGCCGTTCATCCACAACCAGCACTGGACACACGCAAGCGCCTGATTCAGATTGGAAACACGGGCGTTTTTGGCGGGGCGTTCTTTCCCGAATTCATGGCGAGGGAATTTATGCGGTCGACGGAGACATCCGGCGTCGGGGGCGACGGATTCGACTTTGCGCAACGGCTACAGGCCAAGGCGCGCTCGACGCGAAGGCGGCCGCTGGCCGACTGGCTCGCCAAGGTCTCCCCGGTCACACATGCCGTGGCGCTGACCGCAATGGTCGCCGCCACGCTGTTCATCCTCGCCGATCTGGCGCGGAGCCTCGACGACACGCGCCAGCGCGCGGACTTCGCAGCGCAGTTCAGCGCCACCGCTCCCCCGGGTGAAACGCAATTTGTCGCCAGCGCTCTGCCGATGATGGGCGGAACGGACGCCAACACGACAATCGTCCAGGTGGCGCAACGCGGCGCCGCCACCTACGCCTTCGCGTTCGTCATCATCGCGGCCGCCTATCGCCGACGAGCTCCCAACCCCAAACCCGGCAACGGCAATCCGCTGGTCGATCTGGTTGCAGCAATCCCCTTCGGCGTCGCCTGCTGGACCAATGACGGCAAGCTCATCGCCTGCAACGAGCAATTCCGCGCCCGGCTCGACAACGGTCCAGAGCTCCGCGCCGGGGTGAATTACAAGGCGACTGGCTTGCGCCTGCTCGCGGGTGGCACGATGCACGTCCTCGAAGATACCGATGAAAACCGCGTGCTGGAAATTCGACGGCCGGACAGTTCCAGCCTGCTGATCGACGAGCGGCCGCTGGCCGAGGGCGGGTTCGTGACCCTCCTCACCGATATAACCGAGCGCCGCAAGACCGACATGCTGCTCAGTTCCATCCGCGAAGAGCAGCGCATCCTGGCGCGGCGCTATCACGAGGAGAAGCTCAAGGCCGAAGCCGCCAGCCGGTCCAAGACGGCGTTCCTCGCCCACCTCAGCCACGATATCCGCACGCCGCTCAACCATATCATCGGCTTTGCAGACCTGATGCGGCACCAGACCTACGGCGCGCTTGGCGATGAGCGCTACGAGACCTACGTCGAATCCATCAAGGCGTCCGGTGATCGGCTGCTCGGCTTCTTCGCCTCGATCCTCGATCTCGCCGAACTCGAGAGCGGCGAGCGCGTTCTGCAGCAGGCCGATGTCGGCGTTGACGAACTGGTCGTCAACACGACGCGCCGATACTCCGCCCAGGCGCAACGCGCCGGGGTCACGATGACGCTCGGCGCGCCGAGCGGCGCTCTCATCCGAGGCGACCGCTTCTCGCTTGAGCGCATGCTTTCGAGCGTAGTCGAGAATGCGGTGCGCTACACGCCGTCGGGTGGACACGTCCACATGGCGGTCTATTCCGGCAATGACGGCGTGGTGATCGAGGTAACGGACACCGGCATCGGGATGAGCGCCGAAAAGGTTGCGGCCGTCTCGCAGCCCTTCGCCTTTCCGGATGCGTCGCTGACGCGCGACCGCGTCGGTTCCGGCCTCGGCCTCGCCATCGCGCGCAAGATCGTCGAACTGAGTGGCGGCAATCTCCTGATCGACAGCCGGCCGGGCCTCGGCACGACCGTCGCCATCACCCTACCGCTGCAAGCGGAACTGCCGCGGATCAACGCCGCGGCTTAAAGCGTCCGCGCTCGCCGATACCAGCGCTCGGCCGCAGCGCTTACTTCAGCCTGCATTGTATCGAGGTCATCCACCAGCCGCTCGAAGCTCGGCGCGTTGCTGAGCTGCGCGACCAGATCGCGGAAGGCTGGCGTCCAGCCCTCGTCCTTGAATGGATTGCTGAGTGCAGCGCTCATCACCTGTAGTACGGTCGAGTAAGTGCCGTGGATCTCCACCAGTCTCTGCGCCTCCGGCAAGAGGCCGAGATCGCCGAGGCGCAGCAAGACATGCGTCGTGGTGGCGTGGGGCGCGGCAACTTCGCGGCTCGCAAGCAACTGGCCCGACTGCGCGATGAATTCGACGTCGACCAGTCCACCGGGTTGCAGCTTAAGGTCGAAGCGGTGGCGCGGCGCGCGTTCCTTCGCCATCAGAGCGCGCATGGCAAGCACGTCGTCGACGATCTTGTTGGCGTCGTGCGGCATGGCCAGTACATCGGCGATCATGGCGTCGACTTCGTCCCCGAGCGCGCCATCGGCCAAGACGACGCGGGAACGGGTCAAGGCCAGATGCTCCCAGGTCCAGGCGTTCTCGCGGTGATAGCCGTTGAAGCCTGGCATGCTCGTCGCAAGCGGTCCTGCGTTGCCCGATGGGCGCAGCCGCATGTCGGCGGCATAGAGTACGCCCTCCGATGTCGGCGAGGCCACGGCGGCGACCAGACGCTGCGTGAGACGCGCATAATACTGGCTCGTCGCCAGCGGCTTCTCCCCGTTCGATTCCTCGATGCCCGGCGTGTCGTAGAGCAGTATGAAATCGAGGTCGGACGCGACCGTCATTTCCCGGCTGGCCATCTTGCCGAAGGCGAGCAGCGCAACGCGCCCCGCCGCCACGACACCGTGCCGCACTTCGAATTGCTGGCGAACGGATCGGAACAGAGCCGCCAGCAGCGTCTCGGCCAGCGCGGTGAACTGCTCGCCGGCGCGCTGTGCCGTCACCGTGCCGGAGAGCAAGCCGGCGGCAACGAGGAACTGCTGCTCCTGCCCGATGATGCGGGCGCGGTCGATCACCTCCTGGTAGTCGCGCGCCTCGCTCAGGAAGGTTTCCACCTTGCCGACGAGCACGTTGCGCCGACCGACATCGCTGGCAAAGGCCGGATCGATCAGCGCATCCATCACATGGGCACGCTGGATCACGGCGTCCGCCATCCGCGGTGCCGACGCCATCAACTGCACGAGCAGGCGCCGCAGTTCCTCGTAGTTGCGGAGCAGGGCAAAGAGCTGGATGCCCGACGGCAAGCGCGAGAGGAAATTGTCGAAGCGGGCCAGCGCGTCGTCGGCGCTACCGGTGCCCGCAATGGTCGCCAGCAGTGCGGGCAGCAGTTCCGTGAGATGGGCTCGCGCCGCCGCGGCGCGCGTTGCCCGGTAGCCGCCATAGTGCCATTTGCGGACAGTGGCCGATGCCAGGGGCGCATCGCGGAAGCCCATGCGGGTCAGCGTTTCGAGCGTCGCCGGATCATCGTCGCTGCCGGTGAACACGAGGTCGCCGCCTTCGACCCCCAGCGTGTCGCCTTCGGTGAACAGTTCGGCGTAATGCCCCTGCACGCGGTTGAGCGCGGCGCGGTAGTCGGCCTCGAACGGCGCGAGAGATGGATAGTTCATCATCGCGGCGATCACCGCGAGGTCGGCCTCGTTCTCGGGCAAAGTATGGGTCTGGTCGTCGCGCCGCATCTGCAGCCGGTTCTCCACGGCACGCAAGAACCAGTAGGTGTCGCGCAATTGGGACTCGGCGCGCTCGCCGATCCAGCCGGCTTGCGCGAGCGCGGCCAATGCCTCGGCTGTCGGGCGTACGCGCAGGCTGCGATCGCGGCCACCCGCGATCAGCTGCTGGGTCTGCACGAAGAACTCGATCTCGCGGATACCACCACGCCCGAGCTTGACGTTGTGACCTTCGAGCCGGGCCGCGCCGACATTCTTGCTGATGTTGATCTGGCGCTTCATCGCCTGGATGTCGGCGATGGTGGCAAGGTCGAGGTGCTTGCGCCAGACGTAGGGTTCGAGCTCCTTGAGAAAGGCCGCGCCAACTTGCTTGTCGCCGGCGCAGGCCCGCGCCTTGATCCAGGCGGCGCGCTCCCAGTTCTGGCCGCGGCTCTCGTAGTAGGTGATGGCGGCATCGACCGAGAGCGCGACCGGCGTCGAACCAGGGTCGGGCCGCAATCGCAAGTCCGTGCGGAACACATATGCGTCGCCGGAGCGATCCTGCATCATCGCTGCCAGTCGCTGCACGATGCGGGCATAGTGCTTGCCCGCTTCCATGGGGTCGGCCATCACGCCGGCTTCGGGATCGAAAAAGGCAACGATGTCGATGTCCGAGGAATAGTTGAGCTCACGTCCGCCATGCTTGCCCAAGGCGAAGATCGCGAGGCCGCTCTCGCCCGGCAGTACGGCGCGGGACAGAGTGCCCTTTACCATGGCGAGCCGGAGCAAGACTGCCAGTCCCGCATCGAGCGCCGCGTCGGCGAGATCGGACAGCGCAGCGGTCGATTGCGCGGTAGTCCATTGCCCGCCGGTCTCCGCGGCGGCGGCCAGAAGCGCAACTTTGCCTTTGGCGAGCCGCAGCGCATCGCCAACAGATGTCTCGTCCGATGCCCTCTCACCTGCCGCCGCTACCGCGTCCAGTTCCGCGCGCAGCGCCTCATCCGGCGCGGCCAGAGAGGCGGCCAGCCAGTCGCCATGCCGGGTATGGAGAGCCGCCAGGTAGGGAGCGGCGACGAGCAGCGTTTGAAGTGTGGCGGCCATTTGTAGGGGATAGCCGCGTCGCGCGGGCCCGGCAAGTTAAGGGCGAATCGACAAATGCGCAGTGTTATGTTTGTTTCCGCCCAGCCACTCCCCACTTTGGACGACACTTCCCATGCTCCGCCGTGCTTTTGCCGCCGCCCTCCTCGCTTCAGTGCTTGCGGCCGGTCCCGCCGTCGCGGCCGGATTGACCGGCATGGGAGCCAATATTCACGGCAACTATTTCAGCTTTCCCAAGCCGAACATGGACAAGCACATGGTCACCTCCATTTCGGTGGGTAAGACCAAGGTCAACCTGTCGGAGACGCGCCTTGCCGATCTGCGCAAGGCGTTCGGCGGCACCATCAGGAGCGGCGGCGGCGCCACATGGCTTTGCTACACCACGGGGGATGCCAGCACCTGGTTCATCTCCAATGCGCTGGGCGGGCAGGAATTCGTGATGATGGTCGCGCTGCAGCCGGCGGGTGGTTCGGTGCCCTCCGATTGCGAAGCGGCGGGGCCCAAGTTCTCGACGCCCAAGTTCAACGTGCCCAGCCTCGGTGCCAAGACGGCCGACCTCAAGGCTGAGTTCGGCGTCGTACCGGGCACGAGCAAGGTCACCTACCGGGCCGACGTGCCGGGCGGATATTCCGACATCGCGCAGTATTTGGGCTATGCGATGAAGGGTGGCGTGGTGGTCGGCATCGGCATGGGTGAGACGTCGGTCGTCACCACCCACTAGGCCGCCGGCAGGTCGATCACTGCACGGACGCCGGGTGCGTTGTCCTCGATCCGGAATTCGCCGCGATGCAGCGTGGCCACGGCCGCGACCAGCGATAACCCGAGTCCAGATCCCGGTTCCGTTCGGCTTTTCTCGAGCCGCACGAAGCGCTCGACGACACGCTGCCGATCCTCGGCCGGGATGCCTGGACCATTGTCACTAACGGCGATGTGGACGCGGCCCTTCTCGGTTTTGACGGATGCGTCGATCCGCCCCGCCCTGCCCTCCACCGGCTCGTAATATTTGAGCGCATTCTCGATGAGATTGACCAGTGCCTGGCCGATGAGTTCGCGGTTCGCACGCAACTTCACGCCGGGCGCGATGTCCGTGGTCAGCGCAATGCCCTTGTCCTCGGCGACGGGGCCATAGAGCTCGGCGACGTCCTGTGCGACCGCGCTGACGTCGACATCGGCAAAGGCGCCCGACGGCGCACCCGCCTCTGCGCGCGCGATCATCAAGAGCGCGTTGAAGGTCTTTATGAGCTTGTCGCTCTCGGCAATCGTGGTTTCGAGCGCTGCCCGCTGTGTCTCGCTGCCATCGGATTCACGCAGTGCGCCTTCGGCCTGGTTACGTAACCGCGTCAGCGGCGTCTTGAGGTCGTGCGCGACATTGTCCGTGACCTCCTTCATCCCCTGCATCAGACCCTCGATGCGATCGAGCATGGCGTTGAGGCTCGTGGCCAGCACGTCGAATTCATCGTTGCGCCGCGTCACCGGTACGCGCTCGGAAAGATCGCCCGCCATGATCTTGTTGGATGTGGCGTTGATCGCATCGATGCGGCGCAGCACGCGGCGAGCCGTGATCACACCTGCGACGACCGACAGCACGAGAATGCCGCCGACGCCGAGCAGGAAGGCCTGGAAGATGAGTGCTGTCAGCCCGCGCCGTTCCACCACGTCGCGGCCGACAACCAGCCGCAGGCCGCTTTCCAAGACGACGGAACGAACAACTGCGAACCCCTGCTGCGGCTCGATGTTCTCTCCGGTCGTTTCCTCGCTGAAGGGCTCGGCGCGATCGTAGTTGAAGCTGAACAGCCCTTCATCCTGCAGCACGAACGAGGGGATGCTCGTGACGTTGCCAACGAGTTGCATGCCGGCATTGTCGCCAAGGTAGTAGATCCCAGGGCCCGGGCGCGCAGCCAGTGCTGCGACGGCGGCAAAGGTGCCGCGAACGCCGCGGCGCTGGTCCACACGCTGGACCATGTCGACCTCGCGATCGATATCGGCGGCCTGCTGGCGCTGGATCTGGACGCTGGATTGGTAGGCGATGAAGCTGAGCAGGCCGATCGCGAAGAGCACGAACAACACGATGAAGATCGCGGTCAGCCTGACGGTGGTCGTGCGCCAGAGCTGCGCGAGTCTATTCACGGATCATGTACCCTGCGCCGCGGATTGTGTGGAGCAAAGGCGAGGCGTGGCCGCGGTCGACCTTCGAGCGCAGCCGCGACATGTGGACGTCGATCACGTTCGTCTGCGGGTCGAAATGATAGTCCCACACGTTCTCGAGCAGCATGGTGCGAGTGACCACCTTGCCGGCATTCTTCATCAAATATTCCAGGAGGCGAAATTCACGCGGCTGCAGCAAAATCGCTTCGCCGCTGCGTTCGACCTTTCGCGAAAGCCGGTCCAGCCTGAGGTCGCCGACATCGTATTGGGTCGCCGCTTCGGTGGGACTCGAACGGCGGGCCAGCACTTCGACGCGGGCCAGCAGTTCGGTGAAGGCGTAGGGCTTGGTGAGGTAGTCGTCGCCGCCGGCGCGTAACCCGGTCACGCGGTCATCGACCTCGCCGAGCGCGGACAGGATCAGCACCGGCGTCTTGTTTCCCTCGGCGCGCAGAGACTCGATGATCGAAAGGCCGTCTCGTCGAGGCAGCATGCGGTCGACGATCAACACGTCGTAGTCCATCCCCGATGCCATGGCGTAGCCGGTTTCCCCATCCGAGGCGTGGTGGCTGACATGGCCGGACTCGTCCAGCGCCTGGACCAGGTAGCTCGCCGCCTCGCGGTCGTCCTCGATGAGCAGTATCTTCATTTCCGGGAACCTAGTGGGAGCAGAAGGGCATTTCAATGAAGTCCGGCCCCGGCGCGAACGCCGGGGCCGGTTTTTCAAGGCACTAACTTACTCAGCCTTGAGTGGCAGGCCGAGGAAGCGGATGTTGTCACCGCGTTCGGCCTTTACGAGAGCCGAGGGGAGACCCTTGGCGCCGACCGCCTTGAGTGCGTCTTCGAACTCGGCAGCGGTCTTCACGTCCTTGTTGTCGATCTGGAGGATGACGTCGCCAACGGCGAAGCCCTTGTCGGCCGCGACGCTGTCGGGCTCGACTTCCTGGACCAGCAGACCCTGGCCACCCGCATTCGGGACGAGGGAGAGGCCCACGCTCGACTTCACAGGTGCCGGCTCTTCAGCCGGCGGGGGAGCCTGCGGCTCTTCGGCCGGAGCCGCGGTCGCCGCCAGTTCACCCAGTGTTGCCGGGGTCTTGGTCTCGGCGCCATTGCGCCAGATGGTCAATTCGACCGTGGTGCCAGGAGCCTTGCCCTGGATCGTGCGGGTCAGGTCGAGGGCGTTGTCGATGGGGTCGCCATCCACGGCCGTGATGATGTCACCGGAAACAAGGCCAGCCTTGCCGCCGGGCGAATCGGCGGTCACCGCGGCAACCATGGCGCCGTGTGCTTCCTTCAGGCCGACGCTGTCGGCGATGTCGCGGTTGACGTCCTGGATATTCACACCGAGGAAGCCACGGATCACCGTGCCGCTCTCGATGAGCGAAGAGGTAATGGCCTTGACCGTCTTTGCGGGGATGGCGAAGGCGATGCCGACATTGCCGCCGTTGGGCGAGAAGATCGCGGTGTTCACGCCGACGACTTCACCCTTGAGGTTGAAGGCCGGGCCTCCGGAATTGCCCGGGTTCACCGAGGCGTCGATCTGGAGGAAATCGCCGTAGGCCGAACCCTGGATGTCGCGGCCGCGTGCCGAGACGATACCGGCCGTCACGGTGCCGCCGAGACCGAACGGATTGCCGACGGCAACCACCCAGTCGCCCACACGGGCTTCATCCTCGGAGAAGGTGACGAACGGAAGGTCGGTCATGCCGTCGACCTTTACCACTGCGAGATCGGTCTTCACGTCGGTGCCGACGACCTTGGCGGTCTTTTCGTCGCCGTTGTCGAAGCGCACGGTCAGCTTGGTGGCGTTCTCGACCACGTGGTTGTTGGTGACAATGTAGCCATCGCCGGTGATCACGAAGCCCGAGCCGGTCGCCATGTACTTGCGGCCCTGCGGCGCCTGCTGCTGTCCGTTGCCATCGCCACGGCCACCATTGTTGAACTGGTCGAAGAAGCGCTTGAACGGATGGTCGTCCGGCAGGTCCGGCATGTTGAAGTTAAACTGGCCGCCATCGTTCTGGTACTGCATGGTCTGGCCCTGCTCGACGCCTTCGACCGAGATCGAGACGACGGCGGGCTTTACGGCCTCGACGAGATCAGCAAAGCCGGTGGGTTCGTTGACGGCGGGGACGCTGATCTGGGCAGCGGGCTGGACCTGTGCGAGGGCCACCTGATTGGTGGTCGCCACGAAGGCGGTGCCGCCGCCAATACCGACGAGGATCGCCAGCGCCGAAGCGCCGATCCATTTGCGGGTGCGGGAGAGGAAAGTCGAGCGCATGGATATTCTCCTTCATACGGCTCAGTTGAGTGGCGCCGTTATCGGAGTTGCCGTCTTTCCGCGATGTTGCCCTCAGATTACCGATTGGTAATTCAGGTGAGTGCGCTTCTCACAAGGTCGAGAGCCACAAGTGTGAGGAGAATCTTGAACCCCCAGCGAAACAGGGATTCCGGCACTTTCACCAGCAGCCGGCTACCGAGCGCAGTGCCGACGAAGCCGGAAAGCACCATCGCCAGAATCAGCGGCACGTAAGTCGCGAAGGCGAAGCCAATTGCTGTGAAGACCACAACCTTGAAGCTGTTCTGGAAGGTCATCAGCATGGCGTGCGTCGCGACCAGCTCACGGCGGTCGGCGAGCCCCTTGATGAAAACGGCGACCAGCGGCCCGGTCGCACCGACAACCATGCTCAAGGCGGAGATCACCGCACCGCCGATGAACTGTGCGGCGCGGCTTGTGCCGACGAATTTGGGCTGCGGCAACCATGTGGTCACCAGCACGAACAGCGCTATCGCGAGCGTGAACCAGCGCTCCGGCAACAGGCTTGCGAACTGACCGCCGACAATCGTGCCGAACACCGCTCCGAGCGCGATCCACAGGACCAGCCGCCACTGGATGTACGCGCGCTGCACCAGCGCGCGTCCGCCGTTGGAGCCGAGCTGCACCGCACCATGCACCGGCACGACCACGGCAGGCGGAAACACCAGCGCCAGAACGACGAGCATCAACGATCCGCCACCGAGGCTGAATGTTGCGGTGATGAGTGAGGTGACCAGACTCAGCCCGACCAGCAGCAGGCCGGTGAGCAGGTCGATGCCGGGAGGCAAGAGAGACGCGATATCGGGCACAGCGCCCCTGCCCTAAGGCTCGCGCTGCAATTCGTCCAGCGCCGCCTGCTCGTCGGCGCTCAAAGCAGCAGCCTCACCGGTGGGTGCAACGCGGCGGCGCCGGACGCCGAACCAGACCGCTACGCCGCCGATCACCAGCACGAGTGGTGCGGCTGCCCACAGCGCGATGGTGTGCGGCGCCATCACCGGCTGCAGCAGCACGTACTCGCCGTAGCGCCCGACGATGTAGTCCAGCACCTGCCGGTCGGTGTCGCCGGCCGTGAGCCGCTCACGCACCAGCACGCGCAGTTCGTGCGCGAGATCGGCGTCGCTGTCGTCGATCGACTGGTTCTGGCAGACGAGACAGCGCAGGCTTGCCGAGATAGCTCGCGCCCGCGCCTCGAGTGCAGGGTCGGGAAGCATTTCATCAGGATTTACGGCGAGGGCCGGCAGCGCCAGCCACAGCATCAGGACAGTGGCGAGCAGCACTCTCATTCGGCAGCGGCCGGTATTGACGCAGCCCGCCGCGGCGCACCGATGCGCAACCGTCGGTCGGTGAGCGACAAGAATCCCGCTCCAGCCATCACCAGTGCGCCGAGCCAGATCAGCGTGATCCACGGCTTGTACCAGACGCGCACCACGTGCGATCCGTCGGGTGTCGCTTCGCCGAGCTGCACATAAAGCTGGGAGAATCCATAGGTTTCGATCGCCGCTTCTGTGGTCGGCATGCCGCTCGCGGTATAGACGCGGCGCTCGGGCGAAAGGGCACGGTCGCTCCAGCCGGGACGCACTGCTATGACGTGCCCCTGCTCAGCCTGATAATTCTGCCCGGTCATCGGCGTAACCCCACTGAACCGCAGTGTGATACCGGAAATCTCCGTCTCGCCACCCGGTGCCAGCGTCGTGACGCGCTCGGTTTGCCATGCGCTGGCCGCGACGATGCCGATCACCGCCATGCCAACGCCGAAATGCGCCATGGCGGTCGAAAACGCACTCCGCGGCAGGCCGATGAAGCGAGCCCAGCTTTGCCCGGGGGATAGACGGAAGAAGCCGGCGCGGTCGATGAGTTCAGCCAGCGCGCCGAGCGCCACCCAGGCGCCGAGCAGCAGCCCGAGCGGCGCCAGCGACACCGATGTTCCACTCAGCGCGAAGACCACGATCACGGCAAAGATCGAGAGGCCGGCAGCGCCAGCGAGGCGCTGCACCACCGCGACAAGGTCACCGCGCTTCCACGCGAGGAACGGCCCGAACGGCAGCACTACCAGCAGCGGTGCCATCACCGCGCCGAACGTCAGGTTGAAGAACGGCGCGCCCACCGAGATCGTGCGTCCCGTCGTAGCCTCGAGCAGCAAGGGATAGAGCGTACCAACGAGCACTGCCGCGAGGCCGGTTGCCAGCAGCAGGTTGTTGACCACGAGCGCGCCCTCGCGGCTGATCGGCGCAAACAGACCACCCTGCCGCAGCGCACTGGCGCGCAATGCGAACAGCGTGAACGCGCCGCCGATGAACAGGGCGAGCAGCGACAGGATCACCAGTCCACGCGTGGGGTCGGAGGCAAAGGTGTGCACCGAGGTCAACACGCCTGAGCGCACCATGAAGGTGCCGAGCAGGCTCAATGAAAAGGTGATGATGGCGAGAAAGATGGTCCATATCTTGAGCGCGTTGCGCTTTTCCATCACCAGCGCCGAGTGGAGCAGCGCGGTGCCCGCAAGCCACGGCATGAAGCTGGCATTCTCGACCGGGTCCCAGAACCACCAGCCGCCCCAGCCGAGTTCGTAATAGGCCCAGTACGAGCCCATCGCGATACCCAGCGTCAGGAAGCACCAGCTCACCAGTGCCCACGGCCGCACCCAGCGCGCCCAGGCTCCATCGATACGGCCCGAGATCAGCGCGGCGACGGCGAAGCTGAAGCACACCGAAAAACCGACATAACCCATGTAGAGGAGCGGCGGATGGATCGCGAGGCCGATATCCTGCAGCACCGGATTGAGGTCCTGCCCTTCCATTGCTACGGGGGTGAGTCGCGCGAACGGGTTCGAGGTCAGCAGCGTGAAGCCACCGAACGCCGCGACCAGCAGGCTCTGCATCGCCAGCACGAGCGTGAGCAGGTCATCCGGCAGGTTGCGGCCGAACAACGCGACCGCGCCGCCCATCACCGCAAGGATCGAAATCCACAGGAGCATCGAGCCTTCATGGTTACCCCAGGCGGCAGTGATCTTGAACAGCAGCGGCTGGGTCGAATGCGAATGCTCGGCCACCAGCGTCACCGAGAAGTCAGAGACGACGAAGGCGGATATCAGCGCGACGAAGGCCAGTCCGACCAGCAGGAACTGCAACACGGCGGACTGACGCATGAACGCCGAGCCGCTTCCCTCGCGTTTCCACACCACGAAGCCGTAGGCTGCCGAAACCAGCGCCGCGGCCACCGCCAGGATCAGTGCAAAATGCCCGAGCTCGATCGACATCAGCCGCCGGCTCCATCGCGCTGCCATTCGCCGCGCGCTTTGAGTTCGTCGACAACGGCCTTGGGCATGTAGTTCTCATCGTGCTTCGCCAGCACGTTGCTCGCCGCGAAGCTGCCATCGGCGGCGAGGCTACCTTCCACAACCACACCCTGCCCTTCCTTGAACAAGTCGGGGAGGATACCTGTGAAGTGGGCCACCATTTCGGTCGCCCCGTCGGTGACGGTGAAATCGTTTATCTCGCCGGTCTTGCTCCAGCTTCCCTCTTTGACGAGGCCGCCGAGCCGCACGGGCGTTCCCACTGCCACGGCCTTTTCGTGAATCTCGCTGGGCGAATAGAAGAAGACGATCTGGTCGCGCAAAGCGAGCAGGATCAGCCCAAGCGCCACCGCCAGCACAACGCCCAGTCCTGCGATCGTCGTCAGGCGGCGGGTCTTGCGCGTCATGGCGCGTGCCCCGCGATGAGGCCGTTGTCGGCCGCCAGCACATCGAGTTCGGTACGAACCGACGCATCGGGGTAGGCCGCGCGCGCCGCGTCATAGGCGGCCTGCGCATCGTCGATGCGACCCTGGACGAGGCGTGAGCGAACCAGCCGCGTCCATTCCTCGATCGTACCGCCCACGTTGCGCAGCCGTTGCTCGAGGCCGCTCACCATGCCGTCGATCTGCGCCTGGTCGGGCTGCGCAGAAGATGCGGCGAGCGGCTTGCCTTCCAGTCCCGCCTGCGCGGCGGCGAGGCCGTCGCGGGCCGTCACGACCCAGGGCTCGTCACCCTTGGCCAGCGCCAGCAGTTCATTCCACTGGCTCACCGCGTCCGCGTAGTCGCCGTTAGCCGTCTCAGCCCCCGCCAGATAATAGCGCGAGCGGATGTGGGTCTTGTCGCGCGCGGCGGCGCTGCGGAACGCGGTCAGCGCGTCGGCCGTGACGTTGCCACCGCTCTGCATCACGAGCGCTTCGCCGAGATTGGTTTCGCTATCGGCAGTCGGCGTGCCCAGAGCGTTGACGCGGCGATAGGCATCCACTGCGTCGTCGTAACGCCCGAGTTGCATATACGCGGGCGCAATCACCATCCAGCCGCGGATATCGTCCGGCTCCGCCTTGAGCCGCGCTTCGATGGTTTCGATTGCGCCGTCGAGGCTGCTCGCCGATTCCGCAACGAGGTCGCGGCCCGCCAGCGGCGCGCCGGGCAAGTCGGGGCGGCCGAGCATCCAGTAACCGCCCAGAGCGATTATCGCGATGGCCGCCAGTGGCACAGCCGCGTGGATCGTCAGATGCCCCGTGGCGGTTGCCGATTCGGTTTTGCTGCGCATCACCTCGCGCGCCAGTTCGCTTCTTGCAGCGCTCGCCTCGGCCGCGCCGAGCCGTCCGGCGAGGGTATCGGCCTCGATTTCCTTGAGTTGCAGGCGAAAATGCGCGGTCAGTGGATCGGCATTGCCAGTCGCGTTGACCCGCCGCCCGGCCGCCGCATAGTAAAGTGTGGCGCAGGCGATGACGGTGACAGCAGTGATGAGTAACCAGATGGTCATGGTCCCGGTCAGTCCCGCTTGCGGCGTTCGGCCCAGCGCATCTATAGGCGCATTCAGGCGAAATATGCACCCGAGCCTGGCAAATCCTGCGGCGCCGATTGCCGCAGTCCGGGCCTGATGGATAGCTCACCCCACGATATTGCCGTGTTCGGCTCGACGCCGCTGGCTTTACTGCTCGCCGGCGCCTTGGCGGCCCGGCACGAAAAGCGGGTGATCCTGGTTGGCGAGCGCTATTCGCCGCTCCGCCTGTCGGAAAGCCTGCATCTGTGTGCCCTGCCCTCGGCAAGGCCGGAAACCTGGTCGCTGCTGGCGACGCTCGAGGCGGAAACGGCGGTTCTTCTTGCCGAAGCGGGGGCTCCTGCCCCGTCACGCACGACTGTGACACTGCATGCCGAGCAGTCCTCGGTCGCCGCGCTCGCTCATATCCGCCATCTCGCCGCGGCCTATGGCCTGCGCACCGAGGCCGACAAATCCGGCAGTTCGCTCCGCCTCCGGGGTGTGGCGACGCTCGCCGAAGACACATCGTATCCCGCGCTCGATTCCTGGATGGACCGGTTGGGCATCATCCGCCTACCCGGGGCCGACACCGAACTGTCGGTGCTCAAGAACGGCTCGGCCGTTCTCACAACCGGCGCGCAACTGCTCACCGCCAAGCACGCCGTCCTCGCCGACGATACCGCGATCATGTCCGTGCTCCACCCGGCAGCGCGGCCCTACATGCTGCGCATCGTCGATGGAAGTGCAACACTCACCAGCAAGGCGAAACCGCTGGCCGATCCGGTGAGCATCTATCTCGATCGCGGAGTCGATCTGTCGATGCGTGGTGAACGCCTGATCGCGCATGTGCGCGGCCACGCCGATGCCGACGCACGGCTCGGGTCGTGCCTCGCAGGGCAGCCCGCGCTGGTCCGCGCCGCAACGCGCAAACTCCGCCGGCTCGAAGCCAGTGACGGCGCACCCGTCGTTGGCTTGCTGCAATCGCCGCGACTGTTCGTTGCGGCGGGCCTGGGTGATGCGGCGGCGTTCTTTGCGCCCGCACTGGCCCGGATCATTGCCGGGGCTCCCGCTCCCGGCGAGCGGGCCTGGTTCACGCGCCACGCCCCGTCGCAATCCGCAGACCGCACAGCCATTGCCGACTACGCACCGGCGGTGTTCGCTTGACCATCCAGCCCAACCGTCTCGCCGCCGACGCCGCCCATTCATTCGGTGGCATTGCCATCGACCGCGACAAGCCGCTGACCTTCCGGCTCGACGGCCGCGACATGCACGGCTTTGCCGGCGACACGATCCTCTCTGCCCTGCTGGCCTCAGGGATGGTCGGTGCGGGCACCGATACCGGCTCCCTCCTCGCACTCGACGAACGATTCCATCCGCCGGTTGCATTGCGCTCCGATCCCCGCCTCGCCTTGCCCATGGATCGTACGCCCGTACTCGAGGGGTTCGACCTCATCACGCTGGGGCTGAAAAGCCGGCAGCCTTTCCTCGATCGCCTGTTCCGGCGTCCCGTCACCAGCCTGGGCCAGGTGTTCGACAACGAGCCGCACGCCTATCCGTGGATGCGACAGGCAGCGGACGAGACGATCGACGCCGACCTCGTGATTGTCGGTGGTGGCGCCGCCGGCTTGAGTGCGGCGGAAACTGCCGGAAAGGCCGGCAAGCGCGTCGTACTGGTCGAGCGGCGGCCGTGGCTCGGTGGTGACGCACGCTACTACGGTGCGCTCGGCAACGACGAGACGCCTGAGGCGCTTACCGAGCGGCTGGCCGCAAGCATCGGCGCGATGCCGAACATCACGCTACTCGCCTCGACCGAGGCCTTCGACATCGCCGCTGGATCGATCCTCGCGCATCGGGTCACCCTCGAGAACAACAATCCGCGCGCGACGGTGCTCGCGATTGCTGCGTCGAGTATTGTGCTGGCAACCGGTGCCATGCAGCGGCTGCCGCTGTTCGCGGGCAATCGCCTGCCCGGCGTAGTCGGCAGCATCGCCGCCTACCACCGCGCCAAGCGCTATGGCGTGTGGATCGGCAAGCACGCATTGTTCGCCTCGCAGAGCAATTTCGGCTACCGCCTCGCCATGCGCATCCACGATGCCGGCGTGGCCGTAGCGCGCATCATCGATCCGCGCGTCAACCCGCAATCGCGCTTCGTGGATTTCTCGAAGGCCAGCGGGTTCACGCTCAGCTCGGGGCTCGTGCCTTCCGCGATCGCGCGCGATGCGGCTGGTGGGCTCGCCGTGACCATCGTCGGCTCCGGTGGTGCCGCACAGACAGTCAGCATCGGGCCGGGACAGTTCACTGTGTCTGGCGCCATGCAGCCGGATCTGACTTTGTGGATGCGCGCCGGCGGTGCCATCCGCTGGAACACCACGAAGGCCGGTCTCGAGCCCGCGGGTCACCTCAGCCACATTGCGCTTGCCGGCTCGGCGGCGGGCGTGATCACGCTCAAGGCCTGCGCGGCGAGCGGGCGGGCTGCCGCCGCACAATTCTACGGTCTGCCCGCGGTTGAGGTCGACGACACACGGATCGATGCACTCTACGAGACGCCCGACGGTACGACGCCGATTGCGCCGTCCAGCGCGGGCCGCACCTATCTCGATGCCGGGCTCAGTCTCATCACGCGCAACGCACCGCCCACCGATGCAACGGGCACCCGCGTGTCACCCGTGGACGATGCGCGCCCCATGTCGCTCGGCGACGTGGCAGCCGCTGTCGAGGCGCAGCTGATCGAGCCTGCGGATGCCGGCGTCATCGCCGACGAGCGCGGCACCGCCGGGGGTGCCATCCCCGTCTCGGACTGGCGGCCGGTTGCTGTACCAGACCTGCGCGTGATCCCCGATTACCTGAGGGGCCGCTTCGGCGACGATGCGCTTGTCGCCCACGTCGTCGTCGACAACGTCCGCAAGCTCGAGATTGGAGCGCTGGTCTATTCCAACACGGCCAGCGAGGACCCACGCAACGCTCTGGGTGTCATCATGGCGCGGCCGCCTGAAGGCAAGGTGGGCGCGTTAGCCCTTTTCTCGCGCACACAGCTCGGCCGGCACGATCGACTGGTGGTGCGCACATACAATGGCGCTGCGCCCTTGCGCATCGCGGAACGCCTCGAAGAAGCCAGGAAAGTCGCGACTATTCCTGCGGCGTGACGCGGCGTTGCGCCGTGTCCTTCGCCCGACGCAAAACGTCGGCGTATTCCTGGTTGAAGCGCAGCTCGGCCATCTTGATGCCGCCGTCGAGGCGCGCCGCGGCGACTTTGTCCCCCGGGTTGCGACGCAGCCCTTCGAGATTGCGCTCGATGTGAATCTCCAGCGCCTGCCCTACCTGTGTCCAGCTCTGGTCGAAGATCGCGTTCACCGCCAGAGAGTCCCGGCAATCGCGTACCGTCGCGAGCAGGTACACGCCGTTGAGGGCCGCGAGCATCTGCTCCGGGTCGTGGCGGTCGGTGCCTTCGCGGCGGCGCAGCGCAAGGCTCACGTCGGGCGCAACACTGCGCAGCTTGGGGTCTAGCCGCTCGGATACCGACTTGGTCAGCGCAGCCGTCACCAGGCTCCAGCGGCTGGAGCGGTTGAGTTCGACGTAGCCCGTCACGGCGCGCATCAGCCGATGGAAGCGGTCCACGGCGCGACAGATCCTGTCGGTATCGCCGAACAAGCCGTTCTGGTTGAGCGGTGGAATCTGGTTCTGGGCATGAGCGAGCAGCGCGTCGATCAGCGGCGCATAGCCGGCCCGCATCAGCGTGTTTTCGCTCGCGCCACCAGCGATGCGGATGGCCGCCATCACCAGCCGACCGGGGCTCGCGACCTGGCCGACCATCGCCATCATGAGCGTGGCCGTGACACCCTGATCTTTGAGGGGCATGGATTGGAGCGCTTGCATCAGCGCCGCATCGTCGGTGAGCCCGTTGGCGGCGCGGCCAAGGCCCTGAGCCTTGTCGAGCAATGCGCGGCCGCGGAGGACATTGAGGACCGTGGGAAGCATGTCCCAGGTTTGATCTGTCCCGACCTGCGCTTTGATTCTGCGCAATGCCTGAGCACTCGTCGCGGTCTCGCGCAGCGCGTCGTTGGCACGCTGCAGCAGGTCCGGCATCAGGCTGTCCAGCGCGGCACGATTCGTGTCGCTGTCGGATGCGATTTCGATATCGATGAGATCCGGGGCGAGGTCGCGTGCCAGCCAGGTCCAGACGGCAGCGGCCGTATCGCGCGGCACCGCGCCATCGAAGGTGAAGTCGGCCGGGCTTTCCACCAGCACGGCGTCGAGCATGCCGCAGAACGGTGCCTCCACCGTCGCGGGTGAACGGCTTGACCGGGCGGTCTGGGTTGGCGCCGAAGCGCGGGCGGCTGCTTCAGCCATGATGCGGGGGACGAAAAACCATCGTCCGGCCATGCTATCGGGGCTTGGTAAACAAAGCCTGTCGGGCGGCCCTCAGGCTATTGCGAAGACAGCGAAAAATCCCGTCAGGTGACGGTCCAGCTGCCATCCGTCTCGCGGCAGGCCGTGCCCTTGCGCGAATAGGCCGTGCCGTTGATCGTCACCGTGTGTGTGAAGTCGCGGCAGTCGATCAGGTTGACCCGGATATAGGGACCAACGGTCACCTGCCCGCTCGCACCGTTGTCGCCGACCCAGTTGCGCGGCGCGCCGACCCGGCCGAACTGCAGGGCATTGAACTGCGCCCCAGCGGCTTGAGTCCGGGACGTGTTGGACAGCGCCTTCAGCGCGGCGGCATCGACATATGATGAAATGTCGCTCATTGCGCCGGACGACGCAGTCGCTACCGGCGCGGCGGCCGGTGCGTTCGCGGGGATCAGCGCAGTGTCTTCGGCGCCCATCAGGCTGCCGTTGCCGCTCGAATAAGTGGTGGACTGCGGAGCCATGACGGCGCAGGCCGTCAGCGCCAGGGCGGGGAGCAGCGAGAAGGCACGGATCAGGGAGCGCATCAGGGTCTCAAAAGTGGCCGGGCGCAGCAGAGCCGCACCAATACGGCGGAGTTAAGTCGCAGCGGGCTTTACGACACCGCCCAGCCGGGCAGCAGGCAGCCGCAACTCGGCCAACAGCCCGCCCAGGACCGAGCGCCTCAATTGCAGGCTGCCGCCATAGACGTCAACCAGTTCCTTGACGATATCGAGACCCAGCCCGGAACCCGGGGTTTTCTCGTCAAGCCGCACCCCCCGGCGCAGGGCTTTCTCGACCTCGTCCTCGGTCAAGCCGGGGCCGTCATCCTCGATTCGGATCACCAGCATGGCGCCGTTGGGGACGCGCTCGCTCGTCATCGTCACGGCAACCGCGGTCTTGGCCCATTTGCAGGCATTGTCGAGCAGGTTGCCGGCGATTTCCTCCAGATCACCTTCATCCCCCCGGAACCAGGGCAACGAGGCATCCGGCCGCTTGAAAGCGATGGTGATGTTGGGGTTCAGCTTTTCCATCACGCGGCTGAGGCGCAACATCACCGTGGTCGCGTCGGCCTTCTTGCCCACCACCGCGCTGCGCGCAGAGATTCGCGCACGGTCGAGATAGGTGGTCACGAGTTGCTGCATCTTTTCGGTCTCGGAGGCGACAACCTTGGCCAGCGGATCGTCCTTCGCGGCATGTGCTTCATTGCGCAGCACGGCGATCGGCGTCTTGAGGCCATGCGCGAGATTGCCGACCTGGTTGCGAGCGCGTTCAATGATTTGCGTGTTG
>JBEBHC010000110.1:0-10749 GCA_040081185.1 Devosia sp.
GGTGTATGGTCTCACGGCGAACGCTTTCGAGTCCGATCGCCAATCCTGTCTCGATGCGGGAATGAACGGCTTCATCGCCAAACCCGTCACACGTGCCAAGCTTGGCGAGGTGCTAAGCGCCGTCTCCAAGCCCGCTCGCCAGGACTCATATGACCAGCGTGCCGCACTAGTGGAAGAGTTCGGTGTCGAAGCATACGGTGGGCTCGTTGCTTCGCTTATCGAGGATGGCCATTCATTGATCGGCGAGGTCGAAGCCAGCGAAGATCCGACCACGCGCACACGCGCGATGCACAGCCTCAAAGGCATGGCACGGACTCTGGGGTTCTGCGCGCTCGGCGACAGTGCGGCCGCGGCCGAACTCGCCGCCAAAGCCTCGGCGCAGATCGATCTGACACCGCTGAAGCAGGCCCTCAGGGAAATCGAGCATTCCATGCCCAGCAGTAGCGCGGCGCTCGAGCCACTGGCGTCCTCCGGTTGAGGGCTACTGGCTTTCGCGTATGCGCCGATAGGCAAGCGACAAGCTGACGATGAGGGCGCTGTAGAGCACGGCCGGACCGAGTATGGCGAAAACGCCTACACTCCGATGCACCGCAGCCCCGGCGAGGGCGCCCATCAACAGGGCCATCCAGACTGCGAGATGTTCGACCCAGCGCCACGGCGGCGATCGCCCGGCCAGCGCACCCGCAAGATCCTGTCCCGCTGCAAACAGCGTGCCCGAAACGAACGTCACCCCGAGGCGCGCGCCACCGCTGAAGGGTAGCACCGCATTCTGCGCCCCGGCACCAAGTGCGAGAGGCAACATGCCAGGCATCGCCGGCAGCCCGGCCAGCGAAAGCGCCAATGTGGCGATGGATGCAAGGGTTACGAAGGCAAGCACGAAACGCGGATCGCCGCGGAAGGCGATCAGGCTGCCCATGAGACTTCCCAGGAAGAACGAAAACACCAGCGCCAGTGGCAGGACGACACCGGTTCCGGCGCTGGCATTGATGCCTAACTGCGTCGTGTTGCCGCTCATGAACGAGGTGAAATACCCACCCAGTTCGATGAATCCTATAGCATCGATGCAGCCGGCACATCCGGTGAGCAGTAAGCCGACCGTGAAGCGCATGGATGGATGCATCTGAAACCCCTGCCCCGTTACGCATCGATCAGCGGCCGGGACACTCGGCGGCGGCACTATCGCGTCGCGGCCACCCTAATCGAGTTTGGTTTCTATCCGGTTGATCTAACTCAACCACCCCACTGCGGTGGGAACGGTGAACACCCTGTTCGCAGAATGATCGTGTGGCCGGCCACAAAGAGCCTCGAAAAGGGCACCACCTACATCGTGGTTTAGAACCATGATTCAGGAGAAACACATGAGCGTCATTCGTACTGCCACGGTCTTTGTCTTCGGCGGACTGCTGGTCGGACAAGCCCTAGCGGCCGAGATCGTAACCGTCACCCTGACCGACAAACCCGGTGTGGACATGGCGAACAACGACGGCATCGCGATGGGCGGCGATCACAAGACGGCCTCGATGCTGGTTGCTGCCGCCCCGGCCACCCTGGCCGCCGGCAGCGTGACCTTTAAGGTCCACAACACGTCGCAGGGTCTCGTGCATGAAATGCTTGTGGTCAAGTTGACCGACACGACCACTCCGCTGCTCTATGATCAGGCAACCGCCATGCTGAGCGAGGATGGTCTGGGCAGCCTGGGCGAAGTACCGGAGCTCGAGCCAGGCAAGTCCGGCAGCCTGACGCTCGATCTCACGTCAGGCACCTACGCCCTGCTCTGCAACCAGCCGGGCCACTATGCCGCCGGAATGTGGACCTTGCTGACGGTGAACTGAGTTCCCGACTGCGCGGCACCCACGGTGCCGCGCACCCGGTCCGGCTGCAAAGGCCCGCTGCGCGCAATATCTGACTGCTGCCTGCTGCAAAGTCCGCCTGAGCCAGGATCAAAACGTCTGCCTGCCGACCGCTCGGCAGGCTGCTCCGGGCGCTTCAGAGGACCCCGTCAGGTCCCGCACCACAGACAATCGCGCAAACCACTGAGCCGCTCGCTGGTTTCACCCGCCGGGTCTGCAGAGCCGCGATCGCTGCAGCGCCGCTCAGGTCAGCGGCGAGGCCGAGTTCGAACCACAGCCATTTGGCAGCAAAGCGCATCTCTTCGTCGCTGACCAACACGACGTCGTCGACGCGCTCTCGCACCATCTCGAAAATCGAATCGTCAGTCTTCGCACAACTCATGGTGGCTACGCTGGTGGTGGTGCGCTCGAGCGGAATATTACGACCGGCCTTGAGAGAGCGCAGCAGCACGGGCGAACCTTCCGCCTCGATTCCGATCACGCGCACGGACGGTTTGAGTGCCTTGATGGCTGTGGCAACGCCGCTCACCAGACCACCGCCACCCATGGCAACAAGGATCGTATCGAGGTCCTCGATCTGCTCCAGACATTCGAGTGCGACTGTGCCCTGCCCCGCGACAACCAGAGGGTCGGCGAACGGGTGAAAATAGGCCGCTCCGGCCTCCCGATTGTAGGCCAGCGCAGCTTCATTGGACTCGTGCCAGGCGTCGCCCACAATATGGACATCGGCACCCCACGCCTTCAGCTTTTCGATCTTGGCGGGAGCAGCATTGGTCGGGATGAAGATCGTCGCTTGAACGCCCGCCATCTGCGCTGCCCGCGCTGTGGCAAGGCCGTGATTGCCGCCCGAGGCCGTGACGACCCCGCGCGCCAGCGCAGCCTTGTCGAGCGACAGGAGCTTGTTGGTTGCACCGCGCGCCTTGAACGAGCCTGTGGCTTGCAAGAGTTCGAGCTTCAGCCAGAGTTCGAAGTCGCCATTGCCCACACCATCGCGCAAGGCCGTCGCATGCATAACCGGCGTCTCGCGCACGTTCCCGGCGATGCGTCGGCGTGCCGCTTCGATATCGCCGAGACCGATCACGAGATGGCCCCGTCGTATGGTGCGGCAACAGTAACGCAGCAATTGCCGATAACGACCCGCCCCGGTTGGCGCCGGCCATAGACAATGCCGCTGGCACCATAGCGCACGGTTTCCGGCGGCCGGGCGGGATCGATGAGATTGTGGATACGGCCGGCTTCCTGCCCCGCCTCAACTCGCGCGCCGAGCGGATGGAAGGGCTCGAACACGCCCGCGGTCGTCGCCAGAACATAGCCGTCGTGGCCGGGGATGCGCAGTATCGCTTCGGGCTTGGCCGGTGCCGTCGCAGAGGACGGTTCAAGCACACCGAAATGCGCGAGTACGTTGCGTACGCCGCGTCGGCAGATCGCGAGTGCATCGATCGACACCGTGCCGGCGCCAGCCATCTCCGTGCCGATCGTAACCAGGCCGGCGCGCACTGCCGTCGCCGTCGACGTGCGAGGCTCGCCAAGGTTGTCGATCACGACCGTCAGCGGCGCTCCAAAGGCCAGCACGGCGTCGACATTGCGTTTCCGCAGCCCCGGATCGGCAGCCGGCTCGATGATAGCGCTTGGCAGGATGTTGAGCGACGACCCTCCGGAATGAAGATCGACGAAAGCATCGCCCAGCGGCAGAATCACATCGCTCACATAGGCCGATATCTGCTGGGTGATTGTGCCGGAATGGTCGCCGGGAAAAGTGCGGTTGAGATTGAGCCTGTCGACCGGCGACGTGCGGCGGCCGGCTTCCACCGCGGGTGTATTCACCGCTGGAAGGAAGATAATGCGGCCCTGGACGGCACTGGGATCGAGGTCGCGGATCAATTCTCCGAGCGTGATCGGCCCCTCATACTCGTCACCATGATTGCCGGCTTCGAGAATCACCGTCGGGCCGCTGCCATTGGCGATCACCGCGAGCGGAATACGCGTCGCGCCCCAGGCGTCCTCATGCGGCGAATGCGGGATATCCACGAAGCCGATCTGCTTGCCGTGCTTGTCGAAATCGATGGTGGTGCGGGCGGTGGACATGCGGAACCAACTGGCTGAATGAGTGGTAAGGGTGCGCGGCAGGAGGGCAGTCCTGCCGCGCGCTGCGATCAGATCGCAGGGAGTGTCGGGAGCTTGGTGCCGATCCACTTCTCGGACAGGGCCGACAGGCTGCCGTCGAGCTGGCCGATGTGGATGTAGGTGTCGAGCCAGCGCAGCAATTCGGGCGAGCCCTGCTGGATGCCGATATAGCAGGGCGAGAACTGCATCAGGAACTTCGGCTTCAGCTCGGAGCCGGGGTTCTTCTCCATCAGGTCCTTGGCGACGATATCGGCGGTAGCGAGCAGCTGTGCCTGACCGGACAGGAACGCGGCAGCCGCGGTTGCGTCATCGTCATATCGCTGGATCGTGGCGTTTGGCGCAAGGTCAGTCAGCAGCAGGTCCTGCGTCGTGCCACGGGCAACGGCGATGGTCTCGCTGGTGATCTGGTCAGCGCTTGTAATAGCAATCGCATCGGGTCCGAACACACCGACCGAGAGTGCGGCATAGGGCGACGTAAACGCGATCGTCAGAGCACGCTCAGGCGTCGCCCCCATGGCGGCAATGACGATATCGAGCTTGTCGGTGGCGAGGAACGGCACACGGTTGGCGCCGGTGATCTGCTGCAGTTCGAGCGTGACGCCTAGGGCCTTGGCGATGTTGTTGGCCATGTCGACGTCAAGGCCAACCGGTTGGTTATTGGCGTCATTCGAGCCGAACGGCGCCACGTCCACGGGCACGCCGATCCTGACCTTGCCGGACGCGATGATTTCCTGCAGGTCGGCAGACAGGGCGGGCCCGGCAGTTACTGCGCCGGCCAGGAGCACGGCTGAGACGATCCTGGAGAGATGCTTCAACATTGTAGTCCCCTTTGGTTTGAAGTCGTTGGTCTGGGTTAGTGCAGAACCGCGCTCAGGAAACTCCTGAGCTCGGGAGTACGCGGCTCGAGCAGTGTGTCTCGCGCCGGGCCGTCCTCGTGGACATTGCCCTGGTGCATGAAGATCACCCGATCGGCGACGTTCTTGGCGAAGTTCATCTCGTGCGTGACGAGCATCATGGTCATGCCCTCACGCGCGAGCTCCTCGAGCACTTTCAGCACTTCACCGACCAGTTCAGGATCGAGTGCCGAGGTGATCTCGTCGAACAGCATGATGGTGGGCTGCATGGCGAGCGAGCGGGCGATTGCGACGCGTTGCTGCTGGCCGCCCGATAGTTCATCGGGATAGGCATTCAGCTTGTCGCCGAGCCCGACCTTGGCCACCATCGCGCGGGCGATCTCTCGTGCCGGCTGCTCTGCCATGCCGCGCACCTTCTTCAGCGCCAGCGTCACATTGCGCTCGACACTGAGGTGCGGAAAAAGATTGTAGCTCTGAAACACCATTCCGACGCGCTCACGCAGCGTGTTGAGATTGGTGCCTGGCGACGTCACGTCCATTCCGTCGACGACGATCCGCCCCGACTGCACGCGCTCCAGCCCGTTGACACAGCGCAGCAGCGTCGACTTGCCCGAACCGGAACGGCCGATGACCGCAACGATCTCGCCCTTGTCGAGCTTGAGCGACACACCTTTCAGTACTTCGACCGAGCCGAAGCTCTTGCGGATGTCCGTGATTTCAACGAGCGGCATGTGTGGATTTCTCAAGGTGCAGGCTGAGGCGCGACAGGCTGAAGCAAATGACGAAGTAAGCGACGGCGGCGAGTCCATAGACCTGCAGCGGCTTGAAAGTCGCCGCGCTGAGAATCTGGCTCGCGCGCGTCAGCTCGATGAAGCCGATGAGCGCAGTTAGCGACGTGTCCTTCACCAGCTGCATGAGATAGCCGACCGTGGGCGCAATCGAGATGCGGACCGCTTGCGGCAGGATCACGCTGGTGAGCCGCTGCCAGTAGGTGAGACCGAGCGACGCGCCCGCTTCCCATTGGCGGGGTGACACCGATTGCAATCCGCCGCGCCAGATTTCGCCGAGGAACGCCGAGGCATTGATCGAGAGCGCAAGTGCGGCCGCTTCCCACGCCCCAACCTTGATGCCGAACAGCGGCAACCCGAAGAACAGGATGAACAACTGCCCCAGCAGCGGCGTCCCTTGGACGATGTTGATGTAGCCGATGGCGAGGACGTTTGCCGGTCTGAAGGAAACGATACGCAGCACTGCGACAATCAATCCGAGCACGCCACCCAGCAGCATCGCGATCAGCGCGAGGGCCAATGTCCAGCGTGCCGCCTCGATCAGATAGACGATGTCGTTCGGACCAAGCTCGCGGATCATGCACGTGGCCTGCGCACGAAGACCAGCCAGTAGACCAGTGAGAACAGCGCGCGGAAGGCGAGCGTCAGAACGAGATAGGTCACCGTGACCAGCGTGTAGGCCTCGAAGGAACGGTAGGTGCGCGAGTCGATGAAGGTGGCCTGATGGAAGAGCTCGGCCACGCCCAGCGATGACACCACGCTGGTGGCAAGCAGCAGCAAGACGAATTGGCTGGCAAGTGCCGGGTAGATCGCCTTGACCGCGGGAAACAGCACGACGCTGCGAAAGGTCTGGCCGGCGGTGAGGCCGAGGGCCCGGCCGGCCTCGATCTGGCTGGGACGGATAGACTGGATGCCGGCGCGAAGAATCTCCGATGCATAGGCGCCGACATTGATCGACAGGCCAATCAACGCAGCCACATAAGCGTCGAGCCTGATGCCGATGCTGGGCAGGCCGAAAAAGACGATGAAGAGTTGCACGAGAAGCGGCGTGTTGCGGATCGCTTCGACATAGGCGGTCGCGGCAGCCCGCGCTGGAGCGTTGCCGCTCATCCGCGCCAGCGCGACGATGAGGCCGATAAACAACGCAATCGCCATGGTCAGGCAGGTGAGCTGAAGTGTCAGGCCGATGCCCTTGACGATGTCACCCGTGTAGGGGGCGATCGCGTTAAATCTGAAATTGTAGTTCATCCGTGCAGAGCCCCCTTCTGCAATCGGCCGGAATGGGCTAGCTCAGCGGCCCTATCCAGTGTGACACTACGCTATAATCGCTTCATATTTGTCGTCAAGCGTCATTGGTGAAACTGACATGAGCGAAGACAAACTCAGCTACAGCGCCCCCGCACTCGAAAAGGGGTTGGACATCCTTGAGCTGCTTGCCAGTTCGGGCCGGCCGCTTGGGACGCGCCAGATCGCCGAGGAATTGGGACGCTCGAAGAACGAAATCTTCCGCATGGTCCACGTCCTCGTGGGCCGCGGTTATCTGCAGCGCGAGGAGGGCAGCGACGGGCTGCTGCTATCCAACAAACTGTTCGGCCTCGGGATGCAGACAGCGCGCGCCCGTGACCTCGTGAGCGTCGCCGCCCCGATCGTCGAACGCTTCGCCGATGAAGTGCATCAGGCGGCCCATCTCGTCGTCGCCCATCGCGGGGAAACGGTGATTATCGCGGCAGCTTCCGGCGGCGCCGACATGAACTTCTCGCTCAAGCTCGGTTACCGCCGCCCGCTCGCCGATGCTCATTCCGGCCTCGTGCTGATGGCCTTCCAGCCCGACGCAGTGCGGCAGCGCATGATCGACGAATGCCTGACGCTGATGCGGTTGCCGCCTGATCCCACCAGCCTCGCCGCCGAGCTCGACGCGGTTCGCCGGCAAGGTGCGATCATCCATGAAAGTCGCGACATCGTCGGCGTCACCGACATCGTTTGCCCCATCGTGTCGGGCGATCGGGCTGTTGCCTGCGTCACCGTTGCGGCGGTGAGCCGGCGTTCCAGTCCGCCTAATTTTCAGGGCATGCTCGCAAAGCTCAAGACGGCTTGCGCCGAGATCGCGCATGAGTTGGGGTCTTAAGCGACCTCGATCAGATCGCGCGGCGTCTCTGCCAGGAGTTCGGCGCCGTCCGCCGTGACAATCACATTGTCGATGATGCGCGCGCCGAGCCCCTCCGGACCGATGAACACCGGCGGCTCGACGGTGATGACCATGCCGGCGCGCAACACATAACGGGTGCCGTCGATCAGGTGCAGCGGCTCGGCCCAGCTCGGCGGAAAGCTCGGCCCCAGCCCATAGCCCGACAGATGTACTCGATAGGGCTCGAGGCCAGCCGCGACGATCACCTGCCGCGCCGCGTCATGCACTTCGATCGCCTGCACGCCCTCGCGGATCATCGCAAGCATTGCTTCGCTCGCCGCGCGCACCACATCGTAGATTTCGAGCATTCGCACCGTCGGCCGCCCCATAACAAATTGCCGACCAATCGTTGCCGTGTAGCGCTTGAACGTCGAGCCGAACTCGACATTGCCGAAGTCGCCTGCCTGCAGCCTCCTGCCAGTCGGTGCGCCGTGCGAATACGCCGATCGCGGCCCGGTAACCAGATTGATCGGACTCGCCGCAATGCCACTCCCGGCCTTCAACAGCGCCCCATAGACGCCGCCCGCAAGTTCGAGTTCGTTACGCCCCACGGCAAGGTCGGCAGTGAACTGCGCCATGCCGATATCGGCCAGCCGTGCCGCTTCGCGCACGCAGTCCAGCTCAAGCCCCGACTTGACCATGCGCAGGTCGGCGACGAGCGTGCTGGCATCAATCAGCCGGTCGCGGCCGATCAGTTCGCGCAACTGCTCGTAGTGAAACGGGTGGAGATAGTAGCCGGGGATTTCGAGCCCTATCCGCTTGCCGAGCATGCCATGGCGGCGAGCCATCGCGTCGAAGGCCGCTATCGGGTCTTCGGTCTTTCCCCCGCCCCATCCGGTGACCTCATCGACGCGTGCATCGGTCTCGAACTCGTGCACTTCGCCGGCTCGCGCTAGCATCGCCAGCGGCGAACCATCCTGCCTACCAACCAGCAAGCACTGGAACTCTTGATAGCTCTTCGCTTCGCTGCCGGTCAGCCAGTGGATCGATGCCGGATGGATGACGACAAGCGCATCGATGCCATACTCTACCATCGAATAGCGGACGAGGCCGAGCCGCCGCTCGAATTCCAGCGCCGGAAAATCGGCACGACTCAATCAGCGCACTCCGAATGCTTCGATCTCGATCAGCAGGTTCTCAAAGGCGAAGCCGGCAACGCGGATCGCGGTCACAACCGGCCCTGGATCTGGATAAAACTCGCGTTGCACCCGCGCGATCGTCTCCCGCGCTGCCTCGATCTCCGGCCAATCCCCCTCGGCGTGGAAGTAGATGTAGAGTTTCTGCACATCGGCCTCGGTGTAGTTGCCCTCCGCCAGCACATTGCGAATGAACTGAAACACGTTGCGCGTTTGGGCTTCGATGTCGTCGCCGACAGCCTGCGCCTTGTTGTCGGCCGAAATCTGCCCGCCGATGAAAATCAGCGGTCCTTTTGCCCAGCCTTGCGTGAACTGGCTGTTCGAAATGCTCCAATCCCAATGATTGGCAGGCTGGAGCCGCGTGCGCTCCTCTCCTAGAACGCCGATCCCTTCGACCTGGATCAACTCGTCGACATGCGGCATGCCCTGGATACGCAACCCGGCGCCGGCGGCCGACGGCACCGACATGTATCGGCGCCGGACATTGGTCATCTTCTCCCAATAGCTCGTGACGTCACGGCCCTCGCCGAAGAAGCGGAAATAGGTGTTCTGCCGCATCAGGCTGTGGCGATCGCCACCACCGGCACGCAGCATCGTGTCGAGGTTCCGGAACGTTTCATCGGTCTGTATTTCGATATCGCCGAGCCCCAGCACTTTCCCATCGGCGTCGAGCGAGCGCTGCCCGCCGATGAAGAGCATGTCGTCGACCTTCCAGCCATGCACGAAAGGCTGCGTCTGGCTTGCGCCCCAGCTCCAGTGTCCCGGCGGATCGATGACCTCCCGCTTGCCGCCCAGCACGACCCAGGCATCGAGCATTAACAGCGCCCCTTCCGTATCGAGCCCGCAGCGCAGTTCCGTCCGCGTCGGCCCGGGGGCCGTGAAATAGTCCCCTCGCACGGCATCGACGTCGGCCATGAAAGCATCGATCGCACCCTGCTCCGGCGCACAGCTGAAATAGATGGAGTGCTTCACCACATCACTCATGGCTGCACCGACGCTTTCCAGCGTTTCGCGCAGCCTGTCGAACACTATCCGGGTCTGCAGTTTGACATCGGCGGGTGCCATCTCCCCATTCGCGTCACGCGCGACCATGCCGCTGACGAACACGAAATTTCCGCGACGAATAACGTTCGGTGCAACCATGAAAATCTCCTCGATGGGCCACTTACTGACATGTAAGTCAGGGAATGGTCAATATGCACGGACGGCGATCCGAGTTAGGGATTGGCATGAACGAGAGCGCTAGCCGCAACGCGATCAAACGGGTGGCCGAAGAATTGTTGGTGCGGCACGGCTATCGCGGCATGGGCTATGCCGAGATCGCCACACGCCTCGGCATCACGCGCGCCAACATCCACTATCACTTCGGCTCGAAAGCCGAATTGATCGACGAGGTGCTTGTCGACTACGTGGCCGCGACGCTTGCCTCGCTGCGTAAGGTCTGGGCGACCGAGGGAATAAAACTGTCGACCAAACTCAAGCGGATGCTGGCTCTCAGTCGACAGCGCTACGATCGCTTCAATGATGGCTCGGAGCCGGTCCGTCCCTGGAGCCTGATCTCCCGCTTACGCCAGGATCAGGAGGTGCTCACCCCGGCCGGCCGGGCGCAACTGTCACTCTTCTCCGTCGAACTGCGCGATATCTTCGCCGGCGCGCTGTCGCACGCCGCGGCGGCCGGCGAGGTGCGCGCCGACATTGCCGCCGCTACCACCCTTCTCGTCGCCATCGCCGACAGCGCCGCCCCCATCTCCATCGCCGAAGGCGGTTTCGCAGGCCTCGAAGCTGCCTACGCCGCAGTGGCAAGGCTGATCC
>JBEBHC010000111.1:0-10691 GCA_040081185.1 Devosia sp.
GCCGTCCAATTTCACCAGTTCGCGCGCCACGTCATGCGACACAAATCGTGCTTTTCCGTCGTACCAAGCTAGTGGAGAGCTTCTGCGTCCTCGCGCTGATAGCGCTCCCAAATCTTCTCAATAGCGCGCTCTGAAAGATGCGGCCCGCCATTGGCTGCCAACGCCTTGGCGACCACGGAGCAGGCGGACTCTTGGGCATCGGTCGCCTCGTTTCGAGTGGCGTAAAATCCTTCCTTTATGAGCCATCTGATAGTCACGGCTATGGTGGCGTCCCGCGCGAAGTTCGCCATGCGGTTGCGGCCCCGCGGTACGGCAGGGGGGTGGCCCTTGGCGCGGCGGACTATGTAGGCCTGCAGGTCGATGCTCAGTGTGTCGCCCGCTTCGGTTTCCCGCTCCGCCTTTTCGCAAAGGGCGATGTGCGCCTGCGGCCAGCCGGCCTCGGCCAGGGTAACGAGGTCTTCCACCGCGACAGTGACATTCTGACCCCGAAGAACAGCGGCGCTGATGTAGACGGCGCGCTCGATTGCTTCCGCGGTCATTTCGCACCCCCAACCAGCGCGCCAGCTCGCTCTGTGGCGGCCCTCAACGGGTCGTCGAACAGGTGGGCATAGCGCGCGGTCGTCGACGGCTGAGAATGCCCTAGAAGTGCGCCAATGATCGGCAGCGACATGTTCGCGCTGGCGAGCAGCGAGGCATAGGTGTGCCGCAAATCATGGATGCGGGCATTGGCAATTCCGGCAGCCTCGCAGGCGTCCGCCCACGCGTATTTGATCTCGACACGGTGCGCGACGCGGCGGCCGGGAAACACAAAATCGCCGGTCGCCCCTTCACGCTTCACCCCGGCAAATAGCTCCAGCGCCGGCCCGGACAGCGGCACGCGGTGCATGGTCTTCTGCTTCGTTGTGCTGCCCGGCTTCGTCCAGACTCCGGCCTCGAGGTCTATGGCGTCCCAGCGCGACGCCATCAGCTCCCCGCTGCGGGCGCCCGTCAGTAGCAGCAGCCGGATGATGGTCGCTGCCTGTCTATCGGCGAGGGCGTCCAAGGCGGTGCCCAGCCGGGAGATCTCCGCGGCGCTGAGATAGCGGTGCCGCTTCACCTCGGGGTTTCGTTGAATGCCTTTGGCCGGATTGTCTGTCCGCCAGCCCCATTTGATCGCTAGGGAGAACATCTTCGAAAGCAGGGCGACGGTTCGATTTGCTTCGGTCGGGATGCCCTTGAGGGTCATTTTCCGGTGGATGCCGTCGACGTCGCTATAGGAGATTTCGTTGACGCGTTTCGCCCTAATGGCAGGGAGAACGTGCTTGTTGAGCAGGATGTCATAGCCGCGTGCGGTCGCTGGCCTGATCTTCGCGAAATGTTCTTCGCGGAAACGGGTCGCTAGGTCGCTGATTGTCTTCGCGGCGCGTTCGGCTTCCACTGTTGCCAGCGGATCGTCGCCCCGGTCGATCTCTCGCTTGAGGTTCTTGGCCTCGTCGCGCGCCGCCGCTGTCTTCCAGTCGGGATATTGGCCGATGGTCAAACGGCGCTCTTTGCCAGAGCGGGTGCGATAGTTGAGGATGAAGGCGCGGGCGCCGGCCGAGGTGACACGGCAGCCGAAGCCCTTCACGTCCAAATCGTAGGCGATGCGATTGCCGCTCGCTGGGACAGGCAGGGCCTTGACGATCGTGTCGGTGAGCTTCTCAACCATGTCCGCCGTGTCCGCACTGTGTCCGTCCGGCAATCGGTAACCGGATGGCTGAGTCTGTCACCTAGTGGCGCGGCGTGTCAACGTAATGACATAGTTGAATCAAAGGGATGCCGCCTCGTCTTGCGGTTTTCCGCGATGGATCAATGGGTTGGCAAAGCTGTGCAAAACTGACTTTTAATCGAATGGTCGCGGGTTCGATTCCCGCCCGGCCTACCAATGCGCCAAAGCTGCGCCGATCAGTCCATTTCCGGCAGCGGCACGCCCGAATAGGGCACTACTGAACACGCAATCCCCGCTTGGGCGAAACGTCCGCAGAGGGCACTGGCTTCCCCTTCGCGGGTGAGCGGGCCAGCGACGAGGCGCTTGGTTGCGAGACCTTCGAGATTACCGACCAGCGGTGTCAGGCCGTTGAGCAGGGTCCCGGCGCGTGTCGTCAGGCTGGCCCACACACTGCCGACCTGAGTGCGATCCACAGGCGGCCCGAGTGCGATACCGAAGCTGCCCGCGGACAGGGCCTCGGGTATGGGTTGGACGAGCGGGCCGAGCGGCCTTGGCGCCGTCAGCGGCGTGCTCGACACCGACATCGAGCCGCCCTCGACAGGGGTCAGCGTGGGAGCCGCACCAATTGAAGCGGTGACCGCCGACTGGTCGACCAGCGTTTCGGGCGGCATCGCCTCGAGCAGTTTGGGGATGGTCAGCTCCAGCGACCCGACGCGTTGCGTCATGTCGTTGTTCATCTCTTCGCGCAGCAGGAAGCGCTGGTTCAGCGCCTTGGCCTCCTGGCGCATCGCGCTGGTTTCGGTCTCGAGCGTTGCGACCTGCGCCTTGAGCTGGTTGATCGTCGCGCCCTCGAGGCGTGTCGCGTGGAGCCCGGCAAACACGTTGGGCGGGATCAAAGCGCCGATATTTGCGCTCACCACTGCCACTGCCCACACCGCGAGCGCGGCGGCGCCCCAGACGGTGATGTCCGATGCCCTGACCTGATCTGATGCCTTCGCCAAGCAATGCCCCGTGCCGCCTCACGAATCAGGCGGTCGATGGGTAGTTTACCATCGGCGGCGGCTTAGGGCTTTCCCAACACGTTACTGCCATAAAATGCGACCAGATCGGACGAGAAAGCAGGGGCGGGCATGACGGAGTTGCTGTCGATCGTTCTGGCGGCGGGTGACGGTACCCGCATGCGGTCGGCGATTCCCAAATTGCTGCATCCGGTCGGTGGCCTGCCGATCATCGGCCATGTCGTTCGCGCGGCCATGAGCGGCGGCTCCACGACGGTGGCGGTGGTGACGGCTCCTGAGCATCAGGAACTGCGCGACGGCATCGCGGCATTGCATCCGCAGGTGCAGTTTTTCGAACAGAAAGAGCGGCGCGGAACCGCCCACGCGGCCTCGATGGCGAAGCCGCTGTGGCAGGGCGCGCAGGGCTACGTCGCGGTTGTCTATGGCGACCATCCGCTGCTGTCCGGGCCGGTATTCAAGCTCGTGACCGACCGGCTCGATGCCGGAATGGACGCGGCGATCCTCGGATTTATCCCGGCCAATCCCGCCGGCTACGGCCGCTTCATAACCGAAGGTGAACGGCTGCTGGCGATCCGTGAGCACAAGGATGCTTCCGAGGACGAGCGCAAGATCGGGCTCTGCAACGCCTGCATCCTGGCGTTCCGCGCGCCGGTGTTCGCCGAATTGATCGGCAAGGTCGGCACATCGAATGCCCAGAACGAATACTACGTGACCGACCTCGTCGAGCTTGCCAACGCGGCCGGCTACAAGGTGGGCTATGCGGTTGCACCCGAGACGGATGTCATGGGGGTGAATGATCGGAGCCAACTGGCGCGCGCCGAGGCGCAGTTCCAGGGATTGCGCCGCGAAGACTTCATGAAAGCCGGCGTGACGCTCAAGGATCCCGCGACGGTCTATTTCTCCTACGATACCGAGATCGCCCGCGACGTCACCATTGAGCCCAACGTCGTGTTTGGTCCGGGCGTGAAGATTGGCGAGGGCGCGGTGATCCATGCCTTCAGCCATATCGAGGGTGCAACGGTCGGTCCGGGTGTGTCGGTCGGTCCGTTCGCGCGGCTTCGTCCGGGTGCGGATATTGCTGCAGGCGCCAAGCTCGGCAATTTCATCGAGATCAAGAATTCGAAGATCGGCGCCGGGGCGAAAATCCCGCATCTTACCTATGTCGGCGATGCCGAGGTGGGCGCAAAAGCCAATCTTGGCGCCGGCACGGTGACCTGCAACTACGACGGCGTGAACAAGGACAAGACGGTGATCGGCGAGGGCGCCTTCATCGGCTCCAACTCGTCGCTGGTCGCGCCCGTTACCGTCGGCAAGGGCGCCTATATCGCCTCGGGCAGCGTGATCACCGAGGACGTCCCTGACGATGCGCTCGCCTTCGGGCGGGCGCGGCAGGAGAACAAGCCGGGCCGTGCGTCCGTGCTGCGCGTGAGGGCCCTCGCGCGGAAGGCAGCCAAGGGGAAAAGCTGATGTGCGGCATCGTTGGCATCATCGGGGTTGAGCCGGTTGCGGGGCGCATGGTGGATGCGCTGCGGCGGCTCGAATATCGCGGCTATGACAGCGCCGGTGTCGCTACCCTGGAGCAGGGGGCCATTGCCCGCCGCCGTGCCGAGGGCAAGCTCTGGAACCTGCAGACCAAGCTCAGCATGGAGCCGCTCGGCGGCAATATCGGCATCGGCCACACGCGTTGGGCGACCCATGGGGCGCCCACCGAGGGCAATGCTCATCCACATGCGACCGACAAGGTCGCGGTGGTCCACAACGGCATCATCGAGAACTTTCGCGATCTGCTCGCCGACCTCGCCAAGGACGGCTATTTGCCCAAGACGCAGACCGACACCGAGTCCGTCGCGCTGTGGGCGACCCGCGAGATCGACCGTGGGCTCGACCCCGAAATGGCGGTGGCGCGGACGCTGAAGCAGTTGCGCGGTGCCTTCGCGCTGGCCTTCATGTTCAAGGGTCACGACAACCTGTTGATTGCCGCCCGACACGGCGCACCGCTCGCCGTGGGCTATGGCGAAACGGAAATGTATCTGGGCTCTGACGCGATGGCGCTGGCACCGTTCACGTCGCGTCTGAGCTACCTACTCGACGGCGACTGGGCGGTGATCACGCCGCGCGGCGTGACCATCCGTGACGGCTCCGATGTCATCGTGCAGCGCGAGACGCTGCTGTCTCAGGCTTCGGCGCTGATGGTGGACAAAGGCAACCACCGCCATTTCATGGCCAAGGAGATCTACGAGCAGCCCGAAACCATCTCGCACACGCTCAGCCACTATGTGGACATGAGCGCCGGCCGCGTGGCGCTGCGCGAGACGCTGCCGTTCGATTTCGCGGCACTCAGCCGCCTGACCATTTCGGCGTGCGGCACCGCTTATTTCGCCGGCCTCGTCGCCAAGTATTGGTTCGAGCGCTATGCGCGCCTGCCGGTTGATGTGGATGTGGCGAGCGAGTTCCGGTACCGCGAGCCGCCGGTTGAAAAGGGCAGCGCGGCTTTGTTCATTTCGCAGTCGGGCGAGACGGCCGACACGCTTGCGGCTCTTCGCTACTGCGCCGGGCAGGGCCAGGTCGTTGCGAGCCTGCTCAACGTGCCGGAATCGACCATCGGCCGCGAGAGCAAGGTGGTGTTCCCGACGCTTTGTGGCCCCGAGATCGGCGTCGCCTCGACCAAGGCACTGACGGCGCAGCTGACCGCGCTCGCCAGCCTCGTGATCGCCGCAGGCGTCGCTCGCGGTGTGTTGTCTCGCGAGAAGGAAACGGACCTCGTCGGCGCCCTCACCGGGCTGCCAGCGGCTGTGTCTGCAGCACTTGCCACCGAGACGCAGATCGAGACGATTGCCAAGCGGTTGAGCAAGGCCAAAGACGTGCTCTATCTCGGCCGCGGCCCAATGTTCCCCATCGCCATGGAAGGTGCGCTGAAGCTCAAGGAGATCAGCTACATCCATGCCGAGGGCTACGCGGCCGGCGAACTGAAGCATGGGCCGATTGCACTGGTCGACGAAACCATGCCGGTGATCGTTGTCGCGCCGCATGACGAGCTCATGGAAAAGACGCTGAGCAACATGCAGGAAGTCGCAGCCCGCGGCGGCCAGATCATCCTCATCACTGACGCGGACGGCGCAACTCATGTCGGACCGGGCGTCGCCGACGTGATCGTCATCCCAAAGGTTTCGAGCTTCGTGGCGCCGATCCTCGCCGCCATTCCCGTGCAACTGCTGGCCTACCACACTGCCGTCTTCATGGGCACGGACGTGGATCAGCCACGGAATCTGGCGAAAAGCGTGACTGTCGAGTAGGCCTTGCCTCACGCGCCGGGGCGTGGCAACGCTCCGGCCGCTATGGCTTCGCCCCCGCTCACCATTGTCCCGCCGAACCGGCCGCTGGTTGGCCGCGTCCGGCCGCCGGGATCGAAATCGATCACCAACCGTGCGCTGCTGCTGGCAGCGCTGGCGAAGGGGACGAGCCGGCTGACGGGCGCGCTCAAGAGCAAAGATACGCAGCTGATGGCAACCGCCCTGCGCCAGATGGGCGTGGTTGTGGACGAGCCCGACGAAACGTCGTTCACGGTCACATCGAGCGGGCGGCTGGCCGCCCCAGGTCAACCTCTGCATCTCGGCAATGCCGGCACCGCCGTTCGCTTCCTGACGGCCGCCGTGGCGCTCTGTGATGGGATCGTCGTCGTCGACGGTGACGAGGCGATGCGGAAGCGGCCGATCGGTCCGCTGGTGACGGCGCTGCACACGCTGGGTATCACGGCGAGCGCACCGACCGGTTGTCCGCCGGTGATGATCGAAGGACGCGGACATTTCGGTTCGGGCCGCGTTGAAATTGATGGTGCGCTATCGTCGCAATATGTGTCGGCTCTGCTGATGGCCGCGCCGTTCGGCACTGCGCCGATCGACGTCGCGCTGACGGGCAAGGACCTCGATGCGCGCGGGTATGTCGATCTCACGCTTGCAGCAATGCACGCGTTCGGCGCTTCCGCCGATCAGCTCGACGAGATGACTTGGCGCGTGCAGCCGACCGGCTATACGGCGCGCGATTTCGTGATCGAACCCGATGCCTCTGCTGCGACTTACCTATGGGCAGCGTCCGCGCTAACCGGCGGCAACATCGATCTCGGCGTGCCGATGGAAGCGTTCACCCAGCCGGACGCCAAAGCCGCCGCGATCATTCGCTCGTTCCCGCACATGCCGGCGGTGATCGATGGTTCGCAGATGCAGGACGCAGTGCCGACACTGGCGGTGCTGGCGGCGTTCAACGAGACCCCGGTGCGCTTCACCGGCATCGCCAATTTGCGCGTCAAGGAATGCGACCGCATCTCGGCGCTGGCAACGGAACTGTCGCGCATCCGAGCGGGACTCGCGCACGAGGAGGGTGACGACCTCGTGGTGTCGTCCGATCCGGCGCTAGCAGGACGGACGCTACCCGCGCGGATCGAAACCTACCACGATCACCGGATAGCCATGAGCTTCGCGCTCGCGAGCCTACGCATCGGCGGCATCACCATCCTCGACCCGGACTGCGTCGGTAAAACGTACCCCAGCTACTGGGACGCACTGCGCTCGCTTGGTGTAGAACTGCGTCCTACTGTCTAGGCCGCGACCGTCTCGTCTTTCAGTGCGTTCTCGGTGAGTACGCGGTTGCGGCCGGCATGCTTGGCGGCATACAGGCAGCGGTCGGCGCGTTCGATCAGTGAGGACGGCGTGTCGCCCTTGCGGTAAGCGGCGACGCCGAACGAGGCGGTGATGCGGCCCAGCTTTTCGTTGGTCGAGCGTTTCAGCAGTTCCTTGGCCTGGATCGCCTTGCGGACATTCTCAGCCACGATCAGCGCGCCTTCGAGATCGGTCGCGGGCAGGATCGCCGCGAACTCTTCGCCGCCGTAGCGCGCGGCCATGTCCTTGCCCTTGATATTGGACTTGAGCGTCATGGCAACGAGGCGCAGTACCTGGTCGCCGGTCTGGTGACCCCAGGTGTCGTTGAAGCGCTTGAAGTGGTCGATGTCGAGCAGCAGCAGGCAGAGCGGCGAGTCACCATCGCTCGCTTCAGCGAACGATTTGAGCATGCCCTCGTCGAAGCTCTTGCGATTGAAGATCTTGGTCAGCGGGTCGAGCATTGACTCGCGGCGCACTTCATCGAGGTCGCGCTGCAACTGCGAAATGTCGTCGCGCGAAGCTTCAAGTTTCTGCTCGAGCTGGTGGTTGGCTTCCTGCATGCGGCGGGTTTCGCCGATGAGGCGCTGCGCCATGCTGCGCAGCTGTGCATCCGTCATCTCGGTGGTGAGGTCGCCGGTCGCCGCCTGCAGAGTGCCGGAATAGGCATTGGCGGTGGTCATCGCCGTGTCGATTGCGTCGTGCACAGCTTCGATGCGGGTCGCCATGCGCTCGCTCACCGTCGAGATGCGCTCGTTGGCGTCCTGCGCCTTGAGGAACTCGTCGTAGAGGCGCTCGGCCAATTCCTCCGTGGCGGTGCCGTCGCGGAAGATCTGGTTGATGCGCTGGTTGAGCGTGGGATTTACGCCGGTGGCGTAGGTGTAGAGCAGTTCATAGAACTGGGGGTAAGGCGGAATGGTGCCGCGGCGAAGCAGGTCCATTGCCGAATTGGCGTAGCCGAGGGCTCGCCTGAATTCCTGTTCCGACACTGTGCCCCCAAGCCTTCTGGCCGTACGCTGGTGCGTCACATTCTCATCAGCGACGCTTAACGGGCAGTAAAGCCTCTCGTATTTCCGCTGATATTTCCGACGTTTGGCGACGGAGTTGACCAGATCGCCGCGCGGCCCGACAGAAACTCAGCGGCCGCCGGAGGGGCGCAGAAGGAACGCCGGAACATTGCCGTCGAAGCCCGATGACGATTCCGCAGGCTCACGACGTTGCGGCAGCCGCTCGCGCGGCTGACGCTGCTCGCGTGGCGGGCGGGGTTCGGCCTTGCGTTCGGGTTTGGGCTCAGCGACACGCGGCGGCTTGGCCTCGGCCTCACGTGCGGGCTTTGACTCCGCTGCGGGGCGTTCGCTGGAATGCGCCTCATGCCGCTCGCGCGGAGCACGCTCGCGGCGTCCTCGACCGCGGGATTCACGCTTGTCGCCGCCGCCCGAATCCGGACGGGGTGCCGACGTGTCGGCTTCAATCGCTTCGGCAGCCGATTTGTCGAGATCGAGCGGCGGGATATCGCGCTGGATCAGCTTGACGATGGCATCGAGATACTTGCCGTCCGACGGCGCAGCCAGCGTGATCGACACGCCTGAGCGGCCGGCGCGGCCGGTGCGGCCGATACGGTGGATGTAGTCTTCGGCATGGGTCGGCACATCGAAGTTGAAGACGTGGCTCACGGCCGGAATGTCGAGGCCGCGCGCCGCGACGTCGGAAGCGATCAGCAGCGTCAGCTTGTTGGTCTTGAACGCATCGAGCGTTTCGGTGCGGCTCTTCTGGTCCATGTCGCCGTGGAGACCGCCTGCGGAGAAGCCGTGGCGCTGCAGCGAGCGGGCGAGGGTCGCCACGTCGCGCTTGCGGTTGCAGAAGATGATGGCGTTGGTCAGCCCGTCGGCGGCGCGAATGAGCTGGCGCAGGGCGGCTCGCTTTTCCTCAGGCTTGCTCGAAACGCGCACCAGCCGCTGATCGATAGTCTCGACCACCGAGTTCTGGCGAGCGACTTCGACGCGCACCGGGTCACGCAGGAAGCGGCTTGTGAGCCGCTGGATTTCGGGCGCCATTGTCGCCGAGAAGAACAGCGTCTGGCGGCGCGGCGGAAGCTTGGCGCAGATCTTTTCGATCTCGGGGATGAACCCCATGTCGAGCATGCGATCGGCTTCGTCGATCACAAGGATCTCGACGCCGTTCATCAGGATGCGTCCACGCTCGAACTGGTCGAGCAGCCGGCCGGGCGTTGCGATAAGCACGTCGACGCCGCGATCGAGCTTCTTGTTCTGGTCCTCAAAGCTCACGCCGCCGATGATGAGTGCCACCGAGAGCTTGTGGTTGATGCCGTACTTCTCGAAGTTCTCATGCACCTGCGCCGCAAGTTCGCGCGTCGGCTCGAGGATCAGCGTGCGGGGCATGCGCGCGCGGGCGCGGCCGCTTTCCAGCAGTGTCAGCATGGGCAGCACGAACGAGGCTGTCTTGCCTGTGCCCGTCTGCGCGATGCCAATCACGTCCTTCTTTTCGAGGACGATCGGGATGGCTTTGGCCTGGATGTCGGTCGGCTTGGTGTAACCCGCAGCCGCGACCGCGTCGGTCACCTTGGCGCTGAGCCCCAGGCCGTGAAAATCTTCTGGCAATACTCTAGTCCACTCAAGGTTTGGGAGGAGCCGCGGGCGCGCTCTTGAGCCGTTCGCGCGGGCGGGGGAGTGGTCCCTGACGCGCCGGGAACATAGTGGAAACCCCCCGTGAGTCAACGAGATTTCCGGGCGTTTCCTTAACGTGAGAAGCCGTCTCGTCGATGTCGAGGATCACACGTCCAGGTCCGTCACAAACTGCGCGTTCTCCTGGATAAAGTCGAAACGGGCTTCGGGCTTGGTGCCCATCAGCCGATCGACGGATGATTTGGTTTCGTCGCGGTCCTGCAGCACGCGGACACGGAGCAGGGTGCGGCTCTTTTTGTCCATCGTTGTCTCGCGCAGGTGGACATAGGGCATCTCGCCAAGACCCTTGAAGCGCGTGATGTCGGGCTTCTTGTTCTTGAACTCGGTTTCCAGCAGCGCGTCGCGGTGTGCGTCGTTCATGGCATATGCGACTTTGCCGCCGTGGCTGATACGGAACAGCGGCGGCAAGGCCAGGTAGAGATGGCCCTGGTCGATCAGCTGCGGCATCTCCTGGAAGAAGAAGGTCATCAGCAGCGATGCGATGTGCGCACCGTCGACATCGGCGTCGGTCATCAGGATGATCTTGTCGTAGCGCAGGTCATCCTCGCGGTAGCGGTCGCGGGTGCCGCAGCCCAGGGCCTGGATCAGGTCGGCGATCTGCTGGTTGGCGGTGATTTTGTCACGCGTGGCCCCG
>JBEBHC010000015.1:0-36659 GCA_040081185.1 Devosia sp.
ATGCCCAGGGACGCCGCGGCCAGTACGCGCTTATGCCTATCCGTCATCTAGTCCTCCCAAGTGGTTTGTTCGATTGCCGGTGTGGCAGCCGTCTTCGTCTTTAGGCTCGCCGTGGCGCGGTCCCGTTTCTCCCCCGCGGCCCAGTGCGATCCCCGAAGCCCCCGCTGCTAGCCGGGTCCCATTTGGGACGGCTGACAATCAATCGATTGACTCGACTTGTCAATCGATTGACGGCAGGCAGACTGCATGATTTGTCTTGTCGCCGCTTGCGCATGGTCCGAAGTGGTCGAGGCGGTTTGCATCAAGCGATTGACCACAAATGGTCAATCGATTGCGCCGCCGTGACGTCGAGAGGAGTAGAAGTGAGTCAAAGCACGCCGGGCGCCGAGCCCTTCGCCTTTTTCACCGCCGCTGAAGCCAGCATAGCCGAGGCGGCGATGGCACGGATTTTCCCGTCGGACGCCAATTCACCAGGCGCCCGCGAGGCGCGGACAATCGTCTATCTTGATCGCGCGCTGGCTGGCTCCGAGGCGGTGCTGCAGGAGCCGTATCGCCGCGCCCTGCAGAAGCTGGATGGCGTCGCGCGTGCCCGCTTCGGCACCGGGTTTGCCGCTTCCGGCGAGAGCCAGCAGGACATGCTGATCGGGGCAATGGCTGATGGCCGTCTCGAGGGCTTCGGCGACGCCCCGAGTGCGCTCGACTTCTTCGAAATGCTGCGAGCGCATACCATCGAGGGGCTGTTCTCCGATCCCGCGCACGGCGGCAACCGCGACTTCACCGGCTGGAAGATGCTCGGCTATCACGGGCCGCAGCCCAGTTACAGCCATGCCGAGCAACAGCTCGATGCGGTGATCGAGCGTGACCGGATCTACAGTGCTGCCGACTATCCACTGCCCTCCGCCGGAGACGCCATATGAGCAAGCCGGATGTGATCATCGTGGGTCTGGGTCCGGCAGGCGCCACTGCGGCCTACGCCATGACGCGGGCCGGCATGAAGGTGCTGGCCATCGAGGCCGGTCCCTATCGCAGCAAGGACGAGTACCGGCTCGATGAGCTGACTGAATCGGTGTTCCAGCGCGCGCGGCTGGGGCCCAAGTTCAACCAGGAACTGCAGACCTGGCGCACAGCCGAAGGCCAGCCGACACGCCCGGCGATCTATTCGCTGGGCAAGATGAACAATGGTGTGGGCGGCACGGTGGTCTATTCCGCCTGGTTGCGCCGCTACATGCCAGGCGACTTCAAGATCCGAACAAACACGATCGAGCGGTATGGCGAAGAAGCGATCCCGAAGGGTTCGTCGATGGTCGACTGGCCTATCAGCTATGATGATCTTGAGCCGTACTACACCGAAGTCGAGAACATCATCGGCGTCGCCGGCATTGCCGGCAATGTCAAGGGTACTCCGGTCAAGGGCGGTAACCCATTCGAGGGCTATCGCAGCGAAGACTATCCATTGCCGCCGCTGCGAACGGCCGGCCTCAGCGACGCCTTTGGCAAAGCTTGCGAGGAATTGGGCTACCACCCCTATCCGGTTCCGGCCGGCATCAATTCGGTCGCGCATGACGGCCGACCTGCCTGCACCTATTGCGGCTACAACGCCTTCTTCGGTTGCCACATCGATGCCAAGTCGACAGCGGACCTCACTTTCGTCAAACGTGCGCAGGCGACGGGGAATCTCGAGATCAGAACCGACTGCCGTGTCGTCAAGGTGCGGACCGACGCTAAAGGCCAAGCGAACGGCGTCGACTATGTCGATGCGACCGGCACGCTTACGCATGAAGACGCACCGATCGTGGTGCTTGCCGCTTACACGTTCGAGAACGTGCGGCTACTCCTCCTGTCGGGGACCGACAAGTCGCCCGGTGGTCTTGCCAATCGCAATGGGCAAGTCGGAAAGTATTTCACGCCGAAGCAATTGCCGCGCACACTGGGCGTGTTGCCGGGACACACCGTGAACCGCTTCACCGGTCCTTCGGCTCAGGGCATGTTGATCGACGATTTCCTCAGCGACAACTTCGATCATACTGGGCTCGGATTTATCCGTGGTGCCTCACTCGGTGTGATCCAGCAGAGCCAGCCGATATCGGTCGCCAAGGATACACTGCCGCCGGATGTTCCGCGCTGGGGCGCGGGGTACAAGGATTATCTGCTCAACAACTGGAACAGCTATTTCGCCATCGAGGCACAGCCCGAGGGCTTGATGTATGATGCGAATTTCCTCGATCTCGATCCGGTAGTGCGCGACAAGAGCGGGCTTGGTCTCCCGGTCGTCAGAATCACGTTCCAGCAATACGAGAACGAGCTGAAGATCATTCGCTTCGTCCGGGAGCGCAGCAAGGAATTGCTGCGCAAGATGGGTGTCGAGCGGATCTGGACGGGGCCGGAGCTTACCGGCGTCGGCAGCTCGCATGATCTGGGCGGATTGCGCATGGGCACCGACGAAGCGAAATCCGTGGTCAATGCCGACCTGATGGCGCACGAGGTGCCGAACCTCTACATCATGAGTGGCGCGGTCTTTCCTTCTGTCCCCGGCATCAATCCAACTCTGACCATCCAGGCAGTGGCGCTGCGGGCGGCCGAGCATCTCGCAAATGAATGGCGGCGCGGGCGGGGCCTTTAGGGGGTGCCCCACAGGCAATACGGCCTTCTAAAGTCCAGCAAAATGGGGCTTGCCACAAGTTGTTATAACGACATAACCTGATGGTCCAGACGGCATCAAGCCGCTGTCCGCAGGGAGACTCTACATGCAGTTGCTTCGGACTTTCGCACGCGCCGCGGGCTCGGCCGCGTTCCTTCTTTCAACGACGGCCCTAGCTCAGGCGGTCGATGTTTCGTTCCTCACCCATTGGGGTCCAGACACCACGGCTATGCTCGAGGCGGCTGCCGCCAACTATTCCAAGGATCACCCGGATACCAAGATCATGGTGCGCGCGGTGCCGTTCGGTGACCTGCTCACCACCCTGCGCACCTCGGGCGGCGGCTCCGACGGGGCAACCATTGCCGGGATCTACAATGCCTGGATGCCCGACCTGGTCAAAGACCAGCTGATCGCGCCGGTGCCCGATGCGCTTGCCACCGACACCAAGGCCAACTGGCCGGCGGGCGTCGTCGATGCGGCATCGGTTTCGGGCACGCTCTACGGCATTCCCAACGAGATCGACGTCTACGCGCTCAACTACAACAAGAAGCTGTTCGCCGAAGCCGGCATCGCCGAGGCGCCCAAGACCTGGGACGAATTCCTCGCTGCAGCCGAGAAACTGACCGACAAGTCGAAGGGCCAGCAGGGCTTCGGCATGATCAATTCGTGGGCCGCCGGCGTGCTGCACCCGTTCGCGTCGCTGCTCGTTTCGAACGGCGGCGAGCTGGTGACCGGCGGCAAGCCGACCCTCGACAGCAAGCAGGCGACCGAGACGTTCGAACTCTACGAGAAGCTGATCAAGAACGGCTATTCCGACCCGGCCATGGCCACGGCCGATGCCAACACCACCGGTCCATTCCTCGACAGTTTCGTGTCTGGCAAGACCGGCATGATCATCATGGCGAACTGGTGGGAATCGGCACTGAAGGCAGGCATGGGCGACAACTTCGCAGACATCGCAACCGCGCCGATTCCGGTCGGCCCGTCGGGCGATGTGCCGCGCTCGATCTCCTACCAGTGGATGACGGTGGTCAATGCCAAGGCCTCGTCCGAAGAGCAGACGGCGGCCTGGGACTTCCTCAACTGGCTGGACGGGCCGACCTCGGGCACCAACGGCGCATCGGCAATGGGCGACATCCTGATGTCGATGGGCATCCTGCCGTCGCGCACATCGGACGGCGCAGCCTATGCCGATCGGCTGAGCAGCGATCCGTTCCTCAAAGGCTATACCGACACGCTCGCCAATTCGAAGGGCTTCCCGGTCCTGCTCGGCGGTCAGGAATTCTCGGAATCGCTGCAGAAGACGCTCGAGGCCATGCAGTTCGGCCAACTCACGGCCGCCGATGCACAGTCGACCGCGCAGTCCGATGCCACTGAGATCCTGACGCGCGCCGCGCGATAAGTCACTCCCCGTGGGGTGGGGGCTCCGGTCCCCGCCCCATGCTCACCCGGATCCCTCCACCCATGCAGCACCGACAAAGCAGTATGACTGCTGCCATGCTCGCACCGGCGACGGGACTGATCACGGTGTTCATCTTCGTGCCGATGCTGCTGACCATCTGGCTGTCGACACAGAACTGGTCCACTCAAACCGGCTTCGATACTGCGCGCTTTATCGGCGTGCAGAACTTCATCGACATCTTTTCCAATTCTTCGATCGGCCGCGACTTCAAATCGGCGCTGCTCAACACGGCGCTGTACACGGTGGCATCAGTTCTCCTGATCTTGCCCCTGTCAGTCGCCTTCGGCCTTTTGGTGCATCAGAAACTAGCTCCAGGCGGGATCGTGCTCCGCACGGTGCTGTTTTCGACCTACATGGTACCGATGATCGCGGTGGCGCTGGTGTTCTCCAAACTCTATTCGCCAAGCGAAGGCCCGTTGAACCAGGTTCTCGGCTGGATCGGCGTTCCAGCACAGACTTGGCTGAGCTCGCCGAACACGGCGCTCGGCTCTATCGTCATTCTCAATGTGTGGCAGCAGGTGGGCTACTTCACCGTCCTCGCGGTGGCGGGTCTCACACAGATTCCCGCGACGCTTTACGAGGCAGCCAAAATCGATGGCGCCAATCCGTTGCAACGCTTCTGGACTATCACGCTGCCGCTGCTGGGCAATACGCTGCTGTTCTCGGCCGTAATCGCGATCATCAACTCGGTGCAGGTGTTCGAGCCTGTAGCGCTAATCACGCAGGGTGGCCCGGTGAACGCCAGCAATGTGCTGACCTATCATATTCGCCGGGTGGGCATCGAGCGCGGGCAGGGCGGACTCGGCTCAGCCATGGCGGTCACGTTGATGCTGGCGCTGGTGATCGCCATCGCAGCGCTGTTCGCTTTTGCCCGCTCACGCGAGGCGCGGTCGGCATGACGGCGATCGTAGCCACCGCGGATGGCCGCCCGCTGGGGGTGCACCAGTATCGGCTGACTCCGATTACAGCGATCCTGACCTTCGCGATCATCGCCATCGCGGTCGTCGCGGCATTCCCGCTGGCATGGATGGTGCTGACCAGCCTCAAGACGCCGCAGGAAACTATGCAGGTGCCGCCGGTCTGGCTGCCGGGAACGCCGAGCCTCGATACCTACGCGCAGGTCACCGACGTACTGAATATCGGCCGGTCATTCGTCAATTCGGCGGTCATCGCGCTGGTGACCACGGCAGCGATCCTCGTCACTAGCCTGATGGCGGGCTACGCCTTCGCCAAGTACGAGTTCCGCCATCGCGAAGCGCTGTTCGCGCTGCTGATCGCGACGATGTTCCTGCCGCCGATTGTGACGCTCATTCCGCTCTACCGCATCGTGGGTTATCTCGGCCTTACCGGCTCGCTCGCGGGTGTTCTCGTTCCCAATCTCGCAAACGCCTTCGGCATCTTCCTGATGCGGCAGTTCATCAAGGGCGTGCCGGACGAGTTGATCGAGGCGGCGCGGGTCGATGGCGCGTCGGAGTTCCGCGTGCTGTTGCAGATTGTTGCACCGGCAGTCCTGCCGGCCATTGCGGCATTGACGCTGTTCGCCTTCGTCTACCACTGGAACAGCTATCTGTGGCCGCTGACAGTGCTGCAGGGCAATGCCGATCAGTATCCCATCGTCATCTCGCTCTCGCGGCTGCTCAGCTACAATCGCGGTGCGATGAATACCGGCCTCGTGATGGCCGGGGCGACACTGGCGGTTCTGCCTCCGGTGGTGCTGTTCGTGGTGCTGCAGCGCTTCTTCATCGACTCCGTCGTCAGCTCGGGGGTCAAGGGGTGAGCGACACCGTGCTCGCCATTGATCTGGGTGGAACGCGCCTGCGCGCGGGTGTTGCGTCTGTCGCGCAGCCTGCGGAGTTGAAGGTCATCGCCGATGGTCCGGCGCCACGGGATCGCGAGAGCTTGCTCGTGGCGATCCGCGGGCACCTCTCGGCAAGCGGCGCAAGCAGGCTTGGACTTGGTGTGCCAGGTCTCGCGCGGGACACGACCTGCACATGGATTCCCAATCTGGGCTACCTCGATGGGCTCGATCTCGGCGCGACGTTTCCGGATGTCAGCGTCGCGGTCGGCAATGATGCGCATTTCGCACTTGTCGCTGAGGCGACATCGGGGGCGGCGGCCAGCGTCGAGGATGCCATTCTCCTCGCTATCGGCACCGGCATCGGGTCTGCTGTAATTGCAGGCGGGCGGATCGTTACCGGTAGTTCCGGTGCGGCTGCGTCGTTCGGCTGGGCCAGTGCGAGCGCCGATGACGCCGGAGAAGATGTCAGCGGCTGGCTCGAGCGGCACGCATCAGGCCGGGCTCTCGATATCGCAGCCGCTCAGATCGGTCTTGCCGACGGCGCGGCTCTCGTCGAGGCCGCGCGCAAGGGTGATGCTGCGGCCCGTACCGCGCTTGAGCCACCGATGCATGCACTCGGGACCGCCCTCGTCGGTGCCGTGGCGCTGCTCGATCCGAGCGTCGTTATCCTCGCCGGCGGAGTCGCCAGATCGCTCGATGTGCTGGGACCCATGATCCTTGCGCCGCTGCGCCGCCAGTTGCCGAGGCACCTCAGAGGCATCGACCTCAAGGCGGGTCATTTCGGGGCGCAGGCTGGACTGGTGGGCGCCGCCATCGCAGGCGCGCGCGGACGTAACTGGAGGCAGCAGCATGGATGAACCCAACGGCCTGCAAAAGCCGGATCGCCGCCGCCCAGAGCCGCTGTGGCACCAGGCGGAGATGGCTCTGCGCAGCATCATCGAAGCCGGCGAATGGAGCGCGGGCTCGCGTTTGCCCAACGAGGACCGCCTCGGCGAAATGCTCGGCATCTCCCGCATCACCCTGCGCCACGCACTACGCAACCTCGAGGAAGGTGGCCTGCTGCGGCGCGAACATGGACGCGGCACGTTCGTGCGCTCGGCGACGGTGGTTGCCGGCGTGCATGGTCTCACCAGCTTCACCGAAGAAATGCGCACGCTCGCCTTGTCGGCCAGCACAAAGCTGGTGGAGGCCGATCGCATCGAGGCGACGCTCGAAATGGCGGATGCGCTCGAGATCGGCATCGGCGATTCCGTCATCCAGCTCAAGCGGCTCCGGCTCGGCAACGGCTTGCCCATCGGCATCCAGACGTCGCATCTGCCAGAGAGCCGTGTGCCCGGCCTGCTCGACAGGGCCGCCGGCATCCAGTCGCTGTACACGTGGCTCGCCGAGCATTGCGGCATCCAGCCGATCAAGGCGAAGGAGGTCTATCGCGTCGGGCGCGTCACGGCAGCCGACAGCGAACTCATCGAACTCGCCGCCGATACACCGGCGTTCGAAGTCGAGCGCATCGCCTACGATCAGCGCGGACCGTTCGAGTACGCGCTCTCCACCATGCGGGCCGATCGCTACGAGATCCGCTCCACCCTTTACGTCTAACCCGAGAACCTGAAAGGCCTTACATGTCCACCCTCTATATCAGCCGCCTGCTGAAGATCGCGGAGGCGGCAGCTGCCGCCAATGCCGCGGCCTTCGACAAGGCCTCCTCGGCCATTGCCGACACGCTCGCCAACAAGGGCCTGGTCCACCTCTACGGCTCGGGCCATTCGGTGCTGCCGGTGCAGGAGACCTATCCGCGCTACGGCTCCTATGTCGGCTTCAATCCGCTGACCGATCCGCGCGTCATGTGGCACAACATTCTCGGCGCGGGTGGCGTGCGTGAGCTGCTCTGGCTCGAGCGCACCGAGCACTACGCCGAGAAATTCCTCGATCATCAGCCGCTCAATGCCGGCGACACCATCGTCATCTTCGGTCATTCCGGGAGCAACTCGTCAGGCATCGACACCGCGCTCTATGCCAAGAAGCGGGGCCTGACGGTCATCGCCATCACGGCGGTATCGAATGCGTCGAAGCCGGCCACCCACAGCTCCGGTAAGCGCCTGCCGCATGCGGCCGATATCGTGATCGACACCGGCTCGCCGGTGGAAGATGCGATCGTGCCGATCAAGGGCTGGTCGCGTCCCGTCGCGGGCTCGTCAACCGTCCTTGCCATGATGATGATGCATGAACTCGTGGCCGAGAGTGCGCAGAAGCTCGCCGACCGCGGCATCGAGCTTCCGGTATTCGCTTCGCCCACGATACCCGGCGTTACGCTGCACGACACCGACATCATCTACGGCGTCTATCGCGAGCGGATGCTCGAAGCGCAGCAGAAGCACCTGCCTGAGTTCAAGAAGTCGATGGCTGGCGAGGGCTGAGGACTTCAGCGCCGCATTCCCGGAAAGGGGATGCGGCGCTTGCCGCCTGGTTTACAGATACCTGTCGGCGACCCAGGCACCGTCGACCTTGAGTGTCTGACCGGTCAGATAGCTCGAATAGGGGCTGGCGAGAAACAGCATCACCGCCATCAGTTCGGGCAATTCTCCGAACCGGCCGGTTGGCGCCCGGCGCAGGTAGACATCAAGGCTGGCCGATCCATCTGCCAGCGAAGTTCGCGCTAGATCCGTCATGAACACGCCCGGCGCGATGGCGTTGACCCGCAGGCCTTGTGCTCCCCACTCGGCGGCGAGGACTTCGGTCAGGCGGATCACACCGGCCTTGGCGGATGCGTAGGATGCCCGCCCGGATTGCGCGACGAAGCCATTGACCGACGCGATGTTGACGATGGTGCCGCGCCCCTGCGGGAGCATCACGCGGGCAGCGGCCTGGGCTCCATAAAACGTGCCCGACAGCATGATGTCAGTCGGCACAGCCCAGAGGTCCGGCGTCAGATCCTCCGACCGTCCATGCCGCGCTATGCCCGCATTGTTGATCCACAGGTCAAGCCGGCCGTGCAGCGCGAAGGCGAAGTCTGCCGCCGCTGCCGCGTCCTCGGGGCGACGCACGTCGAGGTGGACGAAATGTGCGTCGACGCCATCGCCCCGCAACGTTTCTGCCGACGCCTGGCCCGCCTTGTCATCGACGTCGCCCAGCACGACCGTTGCGCCCAGTTGGCCAAGGGTGCGCGCAAACTCAAAACCGAAGCCGCGTGCTGCACCGGTGACCAGCGCGACCTCGCCCGTGAAGTCGTAGGGGAATGGATACAGGCTCATGAAGCGACCGCGTTGAGGCGGCCCCACATCGCCCAGCCGCCGTCGACGGTGAGGATTTCGCCGCTGACATAGCTGGAACTCGGATGCACGAGGTAGAGCAGGGCGTTCGACAACGCGTCGTCCGGAAGGAATCCGTGCAGCGGGATGCGGCTGGCAACATCGGCAATCGGCATCGTTCGGGTCGACGCAATGGCCTCGGCCTGTCGCTTCGTTATGCCGGGCACGAGCGCGTTGACGCGAACACCGGCCGGAGCCACGTCAGTGGCGAAGCTCTGGACGAAATTGTGGATCGCCGCGAAGGTTGTGCCCGCGACCTCCCAACCGGGCCAGCCACCGAGCCCGCTCGGTCCCGTAAGGTGGACGATCACGCCGGACTTCCGTTCGCGCATCGCCGTGGCGACGGCCTTGGTCCACAGAAAAGCGGGCTCGAGGGCAGTGGCAAGTGCGGCGCTCAAAGTTGCCGCGTCACCGCCGGGTGACTCGAGCACAGCCGGCGGAGTCACGACGAGGATGTCGATCGGCCCGATCAGCCGCAGGGCTTCCGCAATGCCTGTCTCACTCATGTCGCAGACCAATGTCGCGCCGGCGGCATTCTCGGCGCGGTCGATGACGACGACGTCGGCATCCGCCGCACGGAGCGTGCGGATCAATGCCTCGGCATGCTGGCTGGTGACACCGACGAAGGCGGCGCGCTGACCCGACAAGGCGGCCATGTCAAGCCACGATGCGGGGATAATGCAGCTTCGCGCCGGTAACGCCGAGCGTCACCGATGTCAGGCTGTAGCCACCCAGGCTCGAGATCAGCAAGCGGTCGAGTGATGCTCCGGCGAAGGCAAGGTTGGTTGGCGCGTTGAGACTCATGCGCGCCCAGTCGTCGAAAAGAATCTCCGGCTTGCCACCCTGTGCAATACGATAGATGCGGTCGGGCGCGTAGCAGGCGACGTAAAGTGTTCCGACTGAGTCGAACGCTATTCCATCCGGCACGCTGGCGGGCAGTTCTACGAAAACTTCATAAGTGCCTGCACTGCCGTCCGGGTTGATCGCGATGCGCGAAATCAGCGGCGGCGTCGACTCGACGACATAGAGAAACCTGCCGTCTGGACTGATAGCGAGGCCATTGGTGAAGCCTTTAGCGGTCCGCGACCACACGCCGGCTTTGCCGTTTGCGTCGATGCGCTGGATGTGACCGTCCATGGCGCCCCAGCCACCGGAATTGGAGACGAAGAGATTGCCCTTGGCGTCGAATACCGGAAAGTTCGGGACAGTGAACGGCTGCTCCTCGGCACCGGCACTGTAGGTCGTAGCTTTTCCATCCTGCGAGACGCGCACGACGGCCTTGGCGCCCATGTCGCAGACGTACAGATTGTTCGCCGCGTCGGCTGCGATGCCGAGACCGTAGCCGCCGGACGAGCCGATCTGTGTGTGGGTGCCATCGGCAAGCGTGACGCGATAGACCTGTCCGGCTTCGCCGGTGGCGTAGACATTGCCGTCGGGCGCAAAGCAGACGCCTTCGGGGTGATCGAGCCCGGAGGCGAGGACCGACAATCGGCTCAGCGGTTCGCTCATGGCCGGTTCTTCCTTTCCGTCAGGTGTGCACGTTGCCGTCGGCGTCGATCGCCGTGACCGGTTTGTCCGTGGCTTCGAAGAGGGTGAAGACGAGACGGACGCTGTGCTTGCCGCCCGGCGGAAGGGAACGGGCCGTCCCGGCTGCGATAGCGGCCTCGAGTCCGTGCGAGGGTGTCTGTGTCGAAGGCTCGAGCGCCGTGATGGCGGAGCGGCCGTACCAGGGGAAGCCCAGACCGCCGATCTCCTGCCAGAACCACAGGCTCGGGAAATCGGCGAGGTCCCAACTCATGCCTGCACCGATGCCGTTGGCCGGATTGCGGATGGCGCACCAGCCAGCCGAGAGTTCCTCAATGTAGAGCAGCCGTTCTCGAGGCGTCGACGGGATCGTGGACAGGTCGATCGGCTCGCCCTTGCGACCCGTGACCTTGCCCCAGCGATGCGTCGAACCCGGGACCAGATCGACGAGGGAGGTGTCCATTCCCCCATCGGTGCTGAGCCGGCCGGCAGGCAGGTCGATGCGTGCTCCGGGTGAGGCGAGCGGCGGCCCGAATGCGGGGTGGTGTCCCCAGATGTAGGGCACCGTGAGCGCGCTCTCGTTGGTGATGGTCTCTTCGAGAACGAGCACAGGGCGCTTGTCGTCGAGGCGCATGCGGCGCGCGATGCTCAGCGGGAGGCGCGTGCCGCTCGAAACGGTCACGTCGCGCCCATCAGTGTGCCACTCGGCTGTCCAGCGGGCGCGGGACACGTCGCCATGAAACGGCATGGGTGTGCCCATCACCGTGCCGGCGCCACCGGCATTGGGAAACAACTCCTGCCAGCCGCCGCGATAGGACGAGAGCCAGTCGAGCGCCTGGTTGCCGTAGCTCTGGCTCTGGGAGGCGTGGATCGGGCTTTTCCAGTCGCCGAGGAAGAGTACGTTCTCACCCTTGGGGGTGAGCAGATGCGTGATCTCGGCGCCCTGGTCGAGATCGATACGAACCTTCAGCGCGCCATTGTCGAGAACTGCTTCGGTCATCGTGCGCCTCGCGTCTGGATACGGTCGAGCGTAAGGGCCAGCAACAAGACCAGCCCTTGGCTTATCTGCTGGTAGAAGCTGGGCACGTTCATCAGGATCAGTCCGTTGGTGAGCGTCGACAGGAACAATGCGCCGATCAAAGTGCGGACGATATTGCCCTTGCCACCGTAGATACTGGTTCCGCCCAGAACCACGGCCGTGAGGATGTCGAACTCGACGCCGCTGCCTAGGCTGGGCGAGGCCGAACCAAGGCGACCGGCTAGGATCACACCGGCAAGACCCGACAACAGGCCGGCCAGCACATAGACTTGGATGCGATGGCTGGTGACCTTCAGGCCCGCAACGCGCGCCGCACGTTCGGACGAACCAATGGCGTAGGTGTGCATGCCCCAGGTTGAGCGCTGCATGACGATCCACGCCAGCAGGTAGAGCGCCAGCATCACCACCACAGGCACGGGCACCGAGCCGATGAAGCCCTTGCCGAACCATTGGATCAACTGGCCGGAAGCTTCGTCGCCGCGGCCGAAGCCGATCGAGCGGCCCTCGGTATAGACAAAGGAGATGCCGCGGACGACGAGGCTAGTGCCAAGCGTCGCGATGAAGGCCGGGATGCGGATACGCTCGGACAGCAATCCGTTCACGGCGCCGACAGCGCCTGCCGCGACAAGTCCGAGCAGCACGCTCACAATTTCGGGTAGGCCCATGCTCTGAGCGCCGACGACGGCGACGATGCCGGCGAGCGCCATGATGGCGCCCATGGAGATATCGATGCCGCCGCAGATGAGGACGATGGTAGTGCCGATCGCCGCGATCGACAGCACCGAAGACTGGCGCAGGATGTTCATGATGTTGGATTGCGTCATGAACGCCGAGGTCTGGAAGGTGAAGAAGACGACCATAGCTAACAGGGCGGCGGGAACACCGTAGCGGCTCCAGAAATCGCGCGTGATCAGGTTTCCGCCTCCCTCTGGCGCGCCGGGCTTGGTCTCGACACTGGTCTGTTCGGCGTTCATGCGGCCTCCATCTCACCGGCTGCTGCGCCCAGGATGGTACGCTCGCCGATGGCGCGCGGGTCGGCATCGAGTACGACGCGCCCACCCCGCAATACGAGGATACGATCGGACACGGTCATCAACTCCGGCAGTTCGGATGAAATGAAGATCACAGCTTTGCCCTGCGCTGCAATTTCGCGGAGCACTTTGAGCAGGTCCTGCTTGGCGAGAATATCGATGCCGTGGGTCGGCTCGTCGAGGATGAACACGTCGAGCGCGTCGATCAACAGGCGACCGAGCACAGCCTTCTGCTGGTTGCCGCCGCTCAGCAATTCGATCTGCTTGGTCACGTCGGGCGGCCTGATGTCGAGCCGCTTCACGGTCTCGGCGGCGAGGGCGTTGAACTTCTGGGCTCGCACAAAGCCGAAGCGGCTCGTCGCCTGCGGAACGCGGATGCCGATATTCTCCCGCATGTTGCGGCCCGGGAAGATGCTCTCGGTCTTGCGGCTCTCGGAGAGATAGGCAATGCCGAGCCGGTAAGCCTCGTGCGGTGCCGCGGGGAAAATACCATCGCCCCTGAGCAGGATGTCGCCCGACGCGCGGCGGATATCGCCCACGATCGTGCGCGCCAGTGTCGTGCGACCGGCGCCGACCAGCCCGAACAGCCCGAGAATTTCGCCAGCCTTAAGCGTGAGGTCGAGGGGGCCGTGACGGCCGGTGCGCAATTGCTTCAACTCGAGCAGCGTCTGGCCGTACGCGCGCGACCCGCCGGCCTCTGCGGTGGCATTGCCCGGCGCCATTAGCGAAATGATGTCGCGCTGCTGGCGTCTGGGTTCGGTAAACTCGCCGACGACGAGGCCGTCGCGCAGAACGACCACGCGGTCGCACAGCGCCGCTACTTCGTCCATGCGGTGGGAGATGTAGATGATGGCGATGCCCGACTTGGCGAGGGTGCGCACCTGTTCGAACAGGCGCTCGGTCTCATGCGGGCTGAGCGACGAAGTCGGCTCATCGAGGAGCAGCACCGTGGCGGCGCGGCGCAGGGCGCGCGCAGCAGCGACCAGTTGCTGGTCGCCGATCGAAAGTTCGCCGAGACGCATGCCGGCATCGACGGACAGGCCGACGCGCTTGAGCAATGGGTCAGCCTGAATGCGCATGGCCCTGCGGTCGAGCAGGCCGAAGCGGGTGAAAGCGCCCTCGTCGCCGAGATAGACGTTCTCGGCGATACTGAGGTCTGGCACCAGTTCCAGCTCTTGGCGGACGACGCCGAGACCCTTGTGCAATGCGTCGGAAATAGAGGTGAACCTGACTTCGTTTCCCTGCAGCCGGATCACTCCGCCATCAGGCGGGAGGTCGCCATGCAGGATGCGAACCAGCGTCGACTTGCCGGCACCATTGTGACCGACGAGGCCGACGATCTCACCGGGGAAAACGTCGAGGGAAACGCCGCGCAAGGCTTCGACGCCGCCGAAACGCTTGCGAATATCGAGCGCGGCGATTGCCGGGGTTTTCGCCCCGGCAATCGTGTTTGGCTGAGTGTCTTGGCTCATCGCCGGACTCAATCGGGACCCACTACTTGTAGAGCGAGTCCATGATGGCCTGCGCGTTGTCCTTCGTGATGGTGACCACCGGGACCACGACGTTGGCCGGAACCGTGTCGCCGCGATTGAGCGCGAAGGACACTGCCGCGAGTGCGCGGCCGGTCTCGATGGGCGCCGGGCTCACCGAGCCGGGGAACGTCCCGTCGAGAACGCCCTGCAGGATGCGCTTGTCGATGCCGAGGCCCATCACGATCGTGCTGGTGTTGCCCGCCGCTTCGACGGCGTTGAGCGCGCCGAGCGAGCCGGGATCGTTGACGGTCAGGATCAGGTCGACGTCGGGGTGAGCCTGCAGCAGGGTCTCGACAGCGCTCAGCGCTGTGTCCTCGGCCCATGCTTCGACGTCGGAGACGACTTCGAACTCGACGCCGGCCTTGGTCAGGCCGTCCGTCAGGCCCTTCTTGCGGTCGAGCAAGTTCGGTCCGAGCGAGTCTGCGTTGAGGATGGCGACCTTGTACTTAGCCATGCCCGGCTTCTTTTCCTTGAGGATCGGGCCGGCGAGGAGGCCCTCCTGGTAACCGAACTCATGGTCGGAGATGCCGATCGAGACATCGGCGCCTTCGAACACGGACACAGCGGCGAGCACCTTCACCCCGGCGGCCTTGGCGGCATCGACGGCCGTCTCTACGGCCTTGGGATCGATCGAATAGACCGAAACGGCTTTGGCGCCGCCCGAGATCAGCGACTCGATGTCGGAGACCTGCTTGGTGGCATCCATACCCGGATCGGCGGTCAGCACCTGGACCTTGCACTGGTCGGCGATCTGCTTGATGCCGGCTTCGATGAACTGGAAGTAGTCGAACTGCATGGTGAGCGGCGAATAGCCGATCTTGTCATAGGTCACGCCGGTGCAATCGGCGGTGGGGCTGGCGTATTTTGCGCCTTCGTCCTGCGCGAAGGCGGGGATGTTCGAAGTCAGGATGAATGCGAGGCCGGCCAGCAGCCCCGCCTTGGTTACCTTTGTCATGTTGTTTCCTCCCTGGATGACAATTGGTTTCGTTCCGTCCGGCACTGCGCCGGGCTATTCCGAAGTCTCAGGCGACGGCCGATCGTGATCGTCGGCAATCGCCTTGGTGGTTTGAGCGACGTTCTTGCGGACGGCTCGACCGGCCGCCTCCGCATCACCGCGGCGGCAAGCCGCGAGGATCTCCTGGTGTTCCGCGAGGGCTTGCGCCGCGCGTTCGGGCATGAAGGTGAAGCGGCGGCGATACACCGTGGAGCGATCCCACAGGCTCTCGATCAGCTGGCATAGAATCGCGTTCTTGCTGGCGGTGTAGAGCGTGAAATGGAATGTCGCATTGAGGTCAAACAAAGCGACCCGGTCGCTGGCGGCCGTGGCGCTTTCCATTTCGTGGATCAAGCCCTGCAGGCTGTCGAGCGTTTCGGAAGTCATCAGCGCAACGGCGAGCCGTGTCGCCAGTTCTTCGAGCGCCTCTCGAGTGACGTAGATGTCCATCAGCTCGGTCATCGACGGGGCTGCAACGAACGCACCACGATAGGGACGCTTTTCGATGAGACCTTCGGCTTCGAGCTGACGCAGGCTCTCGCGGACCGGAATGATGCTCACGCCAAGTTCGGCCGCCAGCGCGTTCTGGTCGATGCGCGTACCGGCGATCAACCGACCGGACAGGATGGCGTCGCGGATATGTTCGAGCACCTGGTTGCCCACGGTCTCGAGCTTGCGGGGCCTCGGTAGTTGCGTCACGCTCATCGTGAGGCCTCCGAGGCTGCGACGACGTCATCGACAAAGCCCGTGGCGAGGCCGGTATAGTTGGTGGGGTCGAGCAACTGCTCCATCTCGCCCGCATCGAGATGTTCCGAAGCAATCGGGTGCCGCTGCAGGCCAGCCGCGAACGACGTCGCGGAGTCTATGGCGGTCATCGAAATCTCGTGGACGATGTCATGCGCCTTCTGCCTTCCGACCTTTTCGGCGAGGACGAACATCACGCGCTCGGCAACGAGTTGGCCGCCGGAAATGTGGAGATTGGCAAGCATCCGCTCAGGGTGGACCGCCAGCATCGAGAGGACGCGATCGATCGTTGTCAGGGCGGCGTGGGTATTGATGCAGAGTTCGGGCACGAACTCCCACTCCATCTGCACGCTCGACCAGTCGCGTTCGAAGTCGTGCAGCATGGCGTCTAGCGAGAGGCTCGCCTGCTGGCGCGTGAGACGCGACAGCGTGAGCACGGTCTCGCAGAGCATCGGGTTGCGCTTTTGCGGCATGGTGCTGCTGCCGACCTTGCCTTCCTCCCAAAGCTCCTCGACCTCGCCGATCTCGTTCATCTGCAGGTTGATGATTTCGTGAGCGATCTTGCCGGCGGTCGCCGTCATGGCGGCGGCGATGCTGGAGAATTCCGCGATGGTGTCGCGGCTCGAGTGCCAGGCGATCAGTGGCACGCCGAGCCCGAGTTCGGCCATCAGGGCATGGCGCACGGCGATGCCGTTGTCTGCGATGCTGGCGAGCGTGCCGACCGCGCCCCCGAACTCACCGACGAGGAGGCGCGGCTTGCATTGCTGCAGGCGCTCCGCGTGACGGAGATATTCGGCGAGCCACATTGCAATCTTGAAACCGAAGGTCATGGGCAGCGCCTGCTGCCCGTGCGTCCGCCCCACCATTGGGGTCGATCGGTAGGTTGTCGCAAGCCGTGTCAGTGTTCCGACCAGACTGCCGATGGTGGCTTCTATCTCGGTGACCGCATCGCGCAGTTGCAGGATCAGGGCGGTGTCGGTGACGTCCTGGGTCGTCGCCCCCCAATGGACGAAGCCGCCCGCGTCCCCGTCGCAGAGCGCGGAAAGCTGCCAGATCACTGGCACCAGCGGGTGGACGGCCTTGTCGATCCCGGCCTTGATCGCATCGAGGTCGAACAGGCCGGCCTGGGCCTTGCGGGTGATCTCGGCCGCGGCGGCCGCGGGAACCAATCCCGCCGTCGCTTCCGCCCGCGCCAGCGCTGCCTCGAAATCCAGCCAACGCTGCAGCAATTGCTCATCGCTCCAGATCCGCCGCATCACCGGCGTGCCGTAGAGATCCTTGAGAAACCGGGAGTCGGTGACGTGAGACGGCATTGAAGGCCCAGGCGATTGAAAGCGCACCCTAGCCGCAAGGATGCACGGCCTCAAGATAAATTATAATTCATAATCTCTGTTGGGCTGCCTGAATCGGGTCTTAGGGATCTGTGGGGCGGGACGGGGAGGGAGAAGCAGAGGGTCCGGTCGGAAGGTTGGAGGTCCGATGACCTTGGGCGAGCGGATCGCCTTCTTCGGCAAGAAAGATGAGACTTCCCCCAAGGTCTCCGCGCCATATCGGGCATTCCTATCGCTTCTGGGACATCGACCGCAGAAGGTGCGTCGGCATCCCAACAGAACGCTATCCTAGGGTTTGGTGCGGCGACGGGCCGGCGGACGGCTGCGGGCCTTGCCTTCGCTGGTTGGGCTGGTGATAGATTCGAGCAGTGATTTGGCCGGCGAAGAGCCGGTCGCGAGATGCTGGGAGACGTGCATGCAGCTGATGGTCGAGGTTTCGGTGGGCGAGGTGATCGACAAGGTCACCATCCTCGAGCTCAAGCTCCAGAACATGTCCGATGCCGCGAAGCTCGCGAATGTCCGTACCGAACTCGACACGCTGAATGGTTCGCTTCAGGGTGTCGCAGACAATGTTGAGTTGGCCCGGCTCAAGGCTGAGCTTTTCGCGGTGAATGCGGCGCTGTGGGTCATCGAGGACGACATTCGGCTATGCGAGGCGCGCGGCGATTTCGGGCCGCGCTTTGTCGCGCTTGCCCGCTCGGTCTACGTCACCAACGACAAGCGGGCGACCATCAAGAAGCAGATCAACCTCGCCGTGGGCAGTCGGCTCATCGAGGAGAAGAGCTACGCTGGAAGCCTCTGAGCGGGCGATAGCGGCAGCGTTCCGGCCGAAATCAAGCCTGCTATCACCGAGCCCGCCGTTTTTCGGTCGGGGCCAAGGTGCTATTCAGTAGAGCGTGATTCGGGCGAGCGGGGGCACGCGTGGGCAGGCTGGTCGTTGGTGCGATCGTGGTGGTGGTGGTGCTCATCGGCGCCGGGGCCGGCATCGTTCTCTTCATGAACCAGCCCTCGCCGCCGACAGTCGCGACGGCAAAGACGTCGTCAGAGGCGCCGCCCCGCGAGCAGCCTGCGACAAACGCCGAAGCAACGAGTCAGGCATCGTCCTCGTCCGAAGAGCCGAAAGGAAAGGCTCCACTCCTCCAGGGCACGTCCAAGGATGATGCGCTCGTTGGTACCGATGGCAACGACCGGATCTATGCTGCGAGCGAGACTGCGGCCGAAGGGAGCGACAGCGTCGATGCCGGGGCCGGCGACGACCGCATCTATGCCGACGCGGGCGACAGCGTGCAGGGTGGCCCTGGCCATGACGAACTGATCGTGCGGACTTCAGCGCCGTTCAGCCTGATGCTGGCAGGCACCGGGATCGAGGAGACCTGGGGAGGTGTCGGCGACGATGTCTTCGACGGCACCGGCGTGTCCGATCCCCTCACCCTGCGCGGCGGTCTCGGAAAGGACCGGCTGACCGGCGGCGGCGGGGCTGACCTCTTCTATGGCGGCGATGGTGACGACGTGCTGGTCGGCGGCGCGGGCAACGATACGCTGAAAGGCGAGGCGGGGACAGACGTGCTGACCGGTGGCAAGGGTGCCGATGCGTTCATCTACACCAAGTTCGACGGCAGCACCGACACCATCACCGATTACAACCTGGCCGAAGGCGACACGGTGACTGCGGCGTCGTTCGCCAAGCGGGGCAACGATACTGTGCTGCTCGACGCGGCGGGACAGACGCTTTACATCCTCAAGGACTACGACGCTGCGACCATGGGCGTCGGCCGACGCAAGTAGGGCCCGGTTCTCCTCGTTTTTACCGCTTGGTAACAACCACCGACTTACGTCGGTAGTAACGCGCAAAAAGCGCTGGTTCGAAACGAACCATTTAAGCGTTCCTTAGGACCTGCCCGGCAGAGTGCGGACGATTGGCTGACTTCGCTGTCAGCACCAAGTCAGTATTGTTGAGGGTGTGCGTAATGTTCCGTAAGTTCAGATTGCCGATAGGGCGGCTGTTGTCGCTGCTGCTCGCATCGGTCTCGCTGACCGTTCCGTTCACGCATGCGGCCAAGGCAGCCGCGACCGAAATCACCGCGCCGGCCGAGCAGAGTTGCTTTGTCGGGGTCAATTTCGCCGCACTGTCGGCAACCCAGCTCACCGACCTCATCGTTCGCGCGGTCGCCGACTTACGCGCGCAGGGCATGACCGATCAGCAGGTCATCGACGCCATCGGCATGCAACTCGCCTCCGCAGCCAATAGCTGCTCGCCCGCGCAAGCCGCAGGCCTGGTGCGAAACGTTGCGCTGATCCTCAAGGATCTGGGTTTCACCCAGTCTACCCAGCAGCTCTACACAGCCATCTATGTCGCGTTCGACACCACCCCGGGTGCGCTGCTCGAGCAGGACGTCACGACACTGACGGCGACGGTCTACTAGCAAGCATTTTCCGCCTACCCATGCAGGTTCGATGGGCTCGATTCTTTCTACGATAACGACGAGCTTTCAATCGACGACAGCGGCCTCGCCGCTGGAGATTGCCCCCGCACAAGTGCCCGCCGGACTGCCCGCCGGCATTGCCCAGCAACTGGCTGAAAATGCCTTTGCGCAGAGCCAGTGGCGCGAAGCCTGGGGCTACTATCTTGCCGCACTGCAATCCGGCGAAGCGGTAGTCGATCTTGCGCGCTGCCTGCTGTTCGGCGCGCGCTGTGCGCTCTACATGGCTGACTTTGTCAGCGCGATCCAGTTGCTCACCACTTACACCGAAGCCTTCCCGACAGAGTCGGAGGGCTACTTCTATCTCGGCCGTGCGCTGCAGGGCGCGCATCGCGATCTCGACGCGCTGACGGCGCTTAACGCGGCCTCGCTGCTCAGCCCCGGCAAGCCCAAATATCTCGCGGCGCTGGCGCAGACCGCCCACAGCCTTGCATTCGGCGGCTTCGGCTATGCCGCGGACGCCAATGAAGGTACTTATGCGGGCATCGCCGCGGCGGCGCTCAAAGCGTCCTTGGCCAAAGACCCGGATCACATCGAATCCCTCACCGAAGCGATGCTGCTGGCGCTCGATACCGGCGAGCTCGACCGGGCCATCGGCATCTGCCGCAAGGTCACCGAAAAGGAAGCCAAGCACGGCCGCGACCGTGCCCGCAGCGTCACTTCAACGCTTGCCTTGGCGCTGGCGCGCGGTGGCCATGACAGCCACATCGCCCGGATCGAATATCTCTCAACCTACGCGACCGGCCGCCGTATCCTGGCGCGGGTCAAAGGCCCGGCAGCAAGCAAAACTGCCGCGCCGGCGCGGAAAGTCTTCAAGATCCTGGCGCCCGAAAAGCGCCTTGGCACGTGGGGCATCGAGACGCTCGAGGATAAGTTCCGTTGGGTTTCGCAACGGGCCGTGGTCGATGCTCCGTCCGAAGCGATCTCGCTCGAGTTCGACATGGTCTGTCCGGTCCGTCCGACGGAAAAGGTGGCGCTGAGGGCGCTGGCGGCCAAGCTCGACACGTTGCCCGAACACTTTGCCGGGGTGGTCGAATGGAACGCGACGACCAATCTCGGCAGCCGCACGCCAGCCGATCTGCGGGCCCTGCTGATCCGTAAAGACTACTGGAATGCGATCGCCACGCTGGCGCCCGATGCGGGTTGGGATGCGTTGGTCGCGATGGCGCTGCAGCGCCTCAATCTTTACGCAATCCCTACCGCGAATGCGCCCAAGGGCGAGATTTCGGTGGCGCCCGAGGCGCCCGGCAAGTCGCGCGTCGTCGTGCTGTCGCGGCACGGACCGCGGCTGGTGGGCGGCGGTGAGCAATTCCTGCGCATCGCCGGCGAGGTCTATGCCGACAATCTAGGCGCCGACGTCTTCTTTGCGGGACTGAGTACGGATTGGGCAGAAGCCCGGACGGACTGGCCGGCCGGTGCAACCGAGCAGCTTTCCCTCGGCTTCGTCTATGACGATGTGGAGGCGTTCCGTGCCTTCTGCATCAGCAATGCGGTCGATGTGGTGCACGTCATTTCGGGGCTCGGCGAGTTCGTGCTCGATGCGTGCCGCGGCCTCAATGTCCGCATCGTCTATGGCGTACATTTCTGGCGCGAGTTCATCCCGGCGCGCGTGCTGAGCCGCCCGTACTATCCCAACGTGACGCTGGCCGACGCCAAGCCGCTCGAGTCGATGAACCGGCTGCTCGAGCGTGCCGACTACGTTTACGTGAACTCCGATTTCTGTTCCGATATCGCGCAGACCGCCTATCGGTGGTCGCCTCCGATCATCTATTCGGTGCCGGTGGAAGAGGGCGAGACAGTGCCCTCCGCGAGTAACGCGCCGGTGACCGACGGTTACATCCTTCTTGCCAATGCGCGGGCCGACAAGGGCTGGTATCTGCTGCTCGATATCGCCTCACGGCTGCCGTCGCAGCGGTTCGTCGCAATCGCCAGCCAGTCCGATCGCGATGCCGCGCTGGTGGATGTGTCGCGGCGCGGGCTCACCAACGTGCAGGTCATCGACCGCACCGATCGCATGGACGAGATGTATCGCGGCGCGTTCCTCGTGCTGGTGCCGAGCTTCACGTTCGTTGAAACCTTCTCGCGCGTGGTCATCGAGGCTGGGCGTCTGAACCGCCCCGTGCTGATGGCCGATAGCGGCAACCTCACCTATCTCGGGGCAGGTACGGACCTCGTCCTGCCCGAAGATGCAGATGCCTGGTCGGTGCGCATCGCGCGGCTTGCAGCGGATCGTTCCCACTATGCGGATGCCATTGCGCAGACCGCGTCGATCGCGGCGCGTCATTCTGCGGCGCAGTTGCGCAAGTCGCTGCGCCGTATTCCGGTGGCATCGTCGCGACTGCGCGTTCTCGTCTGTATCGGCTCTGGCATTGGCAATATGTGCCACACGACGCCGATGATCCGGCGGCTCGCTGACCATTTCGGTGTGCCCATCGATGTGCTCGCGGCCGGGGATTTCGGCGGCAGTTCGGCGGTGGTTGCCGGTTCGGCCTCTGTCGGGCAGGCGTTCGAGAGCTACGAGCACGTGGCACACCGGCCCTACGACCTCGTGTTCGTCACGCACAGCTTCGGGTCGGTGGTCCGCGCCTTCAACGCACAGCGCGTCATCGTCAGCCGCGACATCGCCGATTTCGACCCGGCGGGGCAGATGCACGAGGCGGAGTTCAACCTGTCCATTCTCAAGCAGGCGACGGGGATCGCTTATTCCGACAGCGACCTGCGCGGCTACTTCTTCGGCGCCACGGCGCGCAGCGCTCGTCCGGACGTTCGCTCGCGCGGCAAGGTTGCCATGCATGCCGGCTCCAAGGGCGGCATCTGGGCGGCCAAGCGCTGGCCCGGCTACGCGCAACTGGCCGGCCGTCTGATCGGCGATGGCTACGAGGTCGTGAGCGTCGGCACGACCGACGAATACGTCCCGGCGACCACCGACAAGACAGGCCTGTCGATCGCCCGCATGGCCGAAGAGATCAGCACCTGCGAGGCGATCGTCACCAACGATAGCGGCGTGATGAATGTCGCCAACGCGATGGGCGTACCGATCGTCGCGATCTTTGCGCCGACCAATCCGGTGACGCGCGGGCCGATCAATTCGAAGCTCCGCCTGCTGACACCAAACACCGATTGTTCCCCTTGCGAGGCCAAGGACGAATACAAGGCGCGGTTCGAAGGCGGCAAGTGCCAGTGCATCGCGACCATCAGCGTGGACGATGTGATGAACGCACTGCGCTCGATGGATGTCGCGCCGTTGCTGCGGATCGCCGCAGAGTAAGCCCCGGAGTTAACCCGGACCTCTAGCGATGCGCGCCGGGATGGTCATGCGGCCAGCCGGCGAGATGCGCGCGCTCGTGCAGCCAGAGCTTCTTGCCGACATTGGTGCCCTTGTAGGCTGCGAGCATATAGACCTCGCGCAGCTTGGTGTCGGTGCAGGCAAGCTCGGTGTTGTTGTGACAGAGCAGCTGCAGTTCCCACACATCCTGGGCCCAGTACACGGTGAAACTTCCCTTGGCCGGCTCGATGTCGTACTGCGCCGGCGGCAGCATGACGCGCGGCGCAACCGCGGCGTCGGCCGAAACGGCGTTGAAGGTCAGGGCGAGTGCAAGTGCAAGGAGATGACGCATTTCCATTCCATGCCCCAGAGGGACTGGCGGGAACACGTTAACCTCTCGTTAACCATTCGCGCTAGCGTTAGCGCGTCCAATTGTAAGAAAAGGCCGCCTTGAGGGTCAGTCGGTTGCGATCAGGGCTTCCATTCCGAGACGCCTGACCAGCGGCAGGGCGCCTTCGCCCAGCACCATCACCGCGGTTGCCCAGGCATCCGCCTGCATGCAGGTGGCAGCGCGCACCGTGACGGCATGAATGCCGTTAGCCAGCGGGCGGCCGGTTCGGGGGTCCATGGTGTGCGAGAAGGTCGAGCCGTCGAGGTCGACGGCATGCCGGTAGTCGCCCGAGGTGGCGAGCGCGGCGTCTTCGAGGTCGATCGCACCGGCGGCCTCCCGTCGGCCCGCCACAGGCGCCTCGATGGCGACGCGCCACGCCGTGCCGTCGGCTTTGCGGCCTCGGGCGCGGACCTCGCCGTCTATCGATACGAGGAAGTCGCCGATGCCGAACGCCAGCATCGTCTCGGCGAGTTGGTCGACGCCGTAACCTTTGGCGATCCCCGAAAGATCGAGGGTGACGGGGCCCAGTTTGCGCATCCGGCGGTTCGTAACGTCCAGTTCGAGGCAGTCGTGCGCCGGCCGGCGCGACGTGGCGGCGAGGTTGGCGACGCGGTGGCGATCGGGTTTGCCCAGGGTGTCGTTGAACCCCCAAGCGGCGACGAGGTCCAGCACGCCGAGGTCGAAAGCGCCACCGGTGAGGCGGCCCACTACGAGGCCGGCCTCGACGACGTGCAGCAACCCATGTGGCACGGTTACCCAGGATCCTAGGGCGGCGCGGTTGAACCGCATGAGATCGCTCTGCGGCTTCCACGTGGACATCTGGTCGTCCACGGCGTCGACTGACCGCTGCAGCGCTTGCGGCAAGCCGTTCGGTGTGACACCGGCGTAGAACACAGCGGAATAGCGCGTGCCCATAGTTGCGCCGTTCAGGGCAATGCGCTGCAGCGGGCGGGTGAGGGTGTCAGTAGGCATCTTCGAGGTAGCGCCCTTCTGCCTTGAGCGATCCGGTCGTCACCCCGAGTGGCGCCATCAGACCATCCAGCGTGGCGCGTACGCCGCGGGCCATGTCGAGACCGCCGCAGACAAGGATTTGCGCGCCATTCTGGATTAGCTCCCGGATGGCTTCGGCTTCCGCCGCAACACTGTCCTGAACGTAGCCGCCGCCGAGGATACGCGAAAAGGCCATCACCAGGCCGGAGAGGCGACCGGTGCGCAGTGCACCCTCGAGTTCGTCGCGATAGAGGAAGTCCGATTGCGGATCGCGCGCGCCGAGGAACATGTAGGCAGGGCGGCCGTGACGGTTGTGACGGATGAAGCCGGCGAGCGGCGCAACACCGGCGCCCGCGCCGATCAGGATCAGCGGTTTGCGGGTGCGGGCCGGGCGGAAATCCGGATTGGCGCGGATGAAGGCGGCGATCGGGGCGCCGGGCGTCAGCTGATGGAGGAACTCCGAGCAGCCGCCGCCATGCTGCTTGCGCACGCAGATTTCGAGTGTGCCGTCCTCCGACGACGATGCGAGGGAATAGTAGCGTGGCACGCGCGAGCCGGGCGGCACGATGCCGACGAGATCACCAACGGAAAAGCGGGGTAGCCTTGGCCTACGGCCGAGCAGGCGACCAAGGGTCGAGCGGGTACCGGGGCTGGCAGCAAAGCGCAGGATCGCGGTCGGCGCCTGGACCTCCACCCCGAAATCCTCGCGGCCGACAAGCACGAGTTCGGTCGTCCGCGGCAGGGGCGGCACATAGGCCAGCTCGAGGGGGACGCCGCTGCGCTCGCCGATTATGCGGCCCCAGGCAGCGAAATCCTGGCTCGACTGGCGGTCGACGGTTGCCAGGGTCAGCAGGCGGGTCGCACCGGCTTCAGCGAGCGCCCGATCAACCTCGCCGGCAAAAGCACAGAACTGGGCAAAGCCGCGATCGCCGAAGCCGAGGACGGCATAGTGCGGTGCGGGGGGGCCTTGGAGGCGCGAGAGTCGCGGGAGGAAATCACTTGCGGAGGCGGGAGCGTGCCCGTCGCCATAGGTCGCGGCCAGAACGAGGAGGCGCCGCGCCTGCGGGTAATGGCGCACCGAGCTGAGTGGTGCCGTGTGAACGCGCTCGCCCTGCGCGACGAATTCGCGATGCAGCGCGCCGGCGAACCCCATCGTGCTGCCATTTTCGCTGCCGACGAGGATCACCGTCTCGGCGCTCGCCCATGAGGCATTGTCGGCCAACCGTATCCTGTTGCGCCGGCCCTGCGCCCAGACCACCACACCGGAGATCGCCATGGCCGGTACAGCAAGGGCGCCGAGGCCGAGGATCAGTCCGAGCCACCAAGCACCCTGTCCGGTATGCAGGAGATAGATGGTTTCGTAGATCTGCTGCCAGAAGCCGTTGGGGGTGAACGAGAGCATGGCGCCGGTCGCCTGGTCGACAAAGCCTTGTCCGGCGGCGGTCGTGAGGGTGAAAACGTCGCCTGAGTCGCCGAGCGCGGGGAATACGAGTTCGCGCAGATCGATCAGCGGGGTCGCAGCGAGCCCGTCGAGGCTGCCGATCGCCGACGGTGCATCGCCCGAGCTTGCAGGCGGCAAGGCGAAGTTCAAACTGCTGCCGTCGGGCACGAGGTTGAAGTTGATCGCCGACATCCATGCGCCGCTGAGAGACGTGATGGCGAGGGCGACGACTGCGACACGCGCGAGCCGGGCATGGAGACGCGACATACCGGCGCCTTTGACGCGGCCCAAAAGCTTGCGCCATCCGCCCATGCGCTTGAGGATCAGGACGATGCCACTCGCGGCGAGAACGGCAATGGCGACCGACGCGATGCCTGCGACCGCCCGCCCGGCCTCACCGAAAAACAGCGAGCGATGGAGTTCGGTCACGAAGGTAAAGAACGGAGAAGGCGCATAGTCGCCTACGATACCCCCGGTGGATGGATCGACCTGCACCGCCCGATAGGTGTTCGCATCCTTATAGTAGGCGACGACCAGACCCGAGGCGGAGCGCGTGAGGCGCTCGACAGCCGGGAGTTGCGCGGACACCGTCGCGGCCAGTTGGGCGACGTTCGAGCCGCCGCCTCCTGCCGCGATTGTCTCGAGTGCCGGTTGTACCGACAGGACGGCGCCGGTTATCGCCATGAACATGACGAGCAGCGCAGCAATGAGGCCGGTAAGGGAATGGAGGCGGCGCATCGGCGGGCTCGTTACATCTTTACCGAAAGGGTCCGCACATAGCCGGCGCCGTCAACCTTCTGCGGTGCAGCGGTGATCGGAACGACGGCATCGTCGGCATAGTCGCCGCCATGCTCGACGGCGGTTTCGACGTGGATCTTGTAGCCGGCGTCGATCATCGTGTCGGCAAGGTTCACGTGAATGGTGAGGGTCTGACCGCTGCCCACGCTGGCACCACTGATGCCATCGAGCGTGAGGGATGCACCCGAAGACTGCAGCGCCGAAACCCAGCCCCGCAGGTCACCGAGATAGCGGGTCTTGCTGCCGGCCAGCCAAAGTGTCGAGTCGTACGTGCCGTCCGGCTTGGTGACATAGATGGAGAAGTAGGCCTGCGGGCCTGAGTAGTTGACGAGAGTGGTGGTGATGGTGGCCTCAGCGGCGATCGCGGCACCGGGAGCAATCAATGCGGTGCAGAGCAGCAGCGAAGCGAGAAACGTCTTCATCGTCGATTCCTTTGGCGAATGATTGACCGCTATTTCGGCCGCTCTCGTCGCTTCGCCAAGTTACCGATCGGACAGAATTGCACCGGCTCGTCGCAGGACCCGGCGGCTGTTACAATCGGTTACAATTTTCGCTGTGGCGCCCGGCGCGCAAAGGCTTATCTGCCGGGCAAGGGACAAGTTGCCGAACCGATATGGACCGCACACCGCACATTCTTGTCGTCGACGACAACAAGGAGATTCGCGAGCTCCTGGCGCGCTTCCTGGTCAAGAACGGGCTGCGCGTGAGTGTTGCAAATGGCGGCGTGGACATGCGCCAGCAGATGCGCGCGGGGACCTTCGATCTCGTCGTGCTCGACATCATGATGCCGGGCGAGGACGGGCTCACCCTCTGCCGCCAGTTGCGTCAGGACGGCGACATTCCTATCGTGCTGCTGACGGCAATCTCCGAAGAGACCGACAAGATCGTGGGGCTCGAACTGGGTGCCGACGACTACATCACCAAGCCGTTCAATCCGCGCGAGCTGCTGGCGCGTATCCGCGCCATCCTGCGACGCGCCTCGGCAAGCGCGGCCGGCGCGACGGAGACGGGCAAGCGTCTCGCCTTCGACCGTTTCACCCTCGATCTCGGTCGCCGCACGCTGTTCGATGACACCGGTAGCGAGGTGGGCCTCGGCACGGCGGAGTTCCGCCTGCTGCAAGCGCTGATCAGCCGGCCCGGCATCGTGCTCAACCGCGACCAGTTGCTGGACATCACCGCCGGCCGGTCGGCGCAGTCCTTCGATCGGTCGATCGACAATCTGGTGAGCCGGCTGCGCAAGCGGCTCGAGCGCGATCCGCAGCGTCCTGAGTTGATCAAGACGGTCTGGGGCGACGGCTATGTGTTCGCCGCGCCGGTCAGTGAGCTGGCGTGACATCAATACCGGCACGCCTGTGGCCCCGCTCCCTCGCCGTAAGGCTCAGCGTGCTGCTCATTGTCGCCCTTGCGGCTGCGCAGCTCGGACTGACGCTGTTGCTCAATCGCGAACGTGACAGTGTGCTCGAAGAGCTGCTGCATGGGCAGGCTTTCAGCCAGACAGTCACACTGACGCGGTTGCTCAATGCCGGCGGCGCCAGTGACCCCACCGGCCTGTTGTCGGCCTTCCAGGCGCGCGGCACCTGCGTGAACATGGGTGATGTCGCGCCGGATCGGAAGATGAGTGGCGAGGAACAACAACTCGCCTTTACGCTCGAGGCCATGCTGCACGGCAATCAGGCCAGCACCGCACCGGTCGTCCACCTTCTGGCCGACGGCGATCCTCACGGCTTCTGCGCGCGCGGAGACGATGGCTCCGGCGATGGCGAAGCCGCGGGCGACCCGGACCATGACGGAGACCGCGCGGCTGCCCTGGTGATGGACGTGCCGTTGCTCGATGGCCGATGGCTGCGCTTTGTCACGGCTGTGGATCTGCCAACGCAATCGAGCAACCAGCTGAGCCTGATTTCCTTACTCGTATCGTCGATTGCGGTGGCGATTGTGGCGGTCTGGGTGGTGCGCAGCCAGACCGCATCGTTGCGCGCGCTTGCCGATGCTTCCGGCCGGTTCGGCCGCGGCGAAAGCGTGGACCCGCTGCCCATCCGCGGCCCGGCGGAAGTCGATCGGGCGACCGAGGCGTTCAACATCATGCAGGCGCGGCTGAGCCAGTTCATGCGCGATCGCATCCAGCTGCTGGGCAGCATCAGCCACGACCTTCGTACGCCGCTGACCACGTTGCGCCTCAAGGCGGAGTTCATCGAGGATGAAGCGGTCCGCGACGACCTCGTCGCGACCATCGACGAGCTTACCGCCATCTGCAACGCCACCTTGGAATTCACGCGCAGCGAAGCCGAGACCGAAGCGACGGTCAGGCTCGACCCGGCCGACCTCGTGGGCGAAGTGATCGCTGAGTTCCGGCTGGCCAAGGCGGACGTCACGGCTGAAAAGGTAGAGCATCAGGTGATGTCGTGCCGTCCGGTCGCGCTCAAGCGGGCGTTGCGCAACCTGGTGGAGAACGCGCTGCGCTACGGAGAGCGGGCGCGCGTCAGCGTGCTTACCGACGGCGGCAGCGTCATCATTCGCGTCGATGATGATGGCCCGGGGATACCTAGCGATCGCCTGTCGGATGTCTTCAAGCCGTTCGTGCGCCTCGAGACATCGCGCAATTCGGAAACCGGCGGCCTGGGCCTGGGCCTCGCCATCGCGCAAGGCATCGTGCAGGCGCACGGCGGTACGCTGACGCTGCAGAACCGGCCCGACCGGGGTGTGCGCGCAGAGATCCGGCTGGAAGCAGGCGCGGACGGGATTCAGTAGGTCGTGCGGCCGCCACTGAGGTCGAAGGTTGAGGCTGTCGTGAAGGAGTTCTCCTCCGATAGCAACCAGGCCACCATGGACGCGATTTCGGTCGGTTCGACGAAGCGATCGCGCGGGATGCGGACCCGCATGTATTCAATGAAATCGGGTGTCAGGCCTTCGAGCAAAGGCGTCCTGGCGGTAGTGGGCGTAATCGCGTTGACCGCAATGCCGGATTTCGCGAGTTCCTTGCCCAGCGACTTGGTCAGGCCGATCACGCCGGCCTTGGCGGCGCTGTAGGCGGCAAGGTTCGGATTGCCTTCCTTGCCGGCCACCGAGGCGACATTGACGATCCGGCCGTAGTCGGCCCGCAGCATGATGGGAACGATATGCCGGCAGCAGTTGAAGGTGCCCGTCAGGCAGACGTCGATAACGGCGCGCCATTCGCTTTCGCTGTACTCATGGGCAGGTTGCACCCGGCCGGTGATCCCGGCGGAGTTGACGAGGCCGTCCACCCGGCCAAAGGCAGCAAGTGTCCGCTCCGCGGCCTCGCCGACGGCGTCGAAGGCGACGACGTCCACGCCGAAGGCCAAGGTGCCAGCACCAAGGCTGGACGCTGCCGCCTCAGCTCCCGCTATGCTCCGATCCCAGACTGCGACGCGCCCACCGGAGGCGATGATGCGCTCGGCGATGGCGTAGCCGATGCCCCGCGCTCCACCGGTCACCACGACGACGCGATCCTTGAGATCGATCCGGTTCATTTGTGCTCTCCAACTGAACGTGGGAAGTTAGCCATATTCGGGGCCCGCTATGGCGTGCATCGTCTTGTCGATCGTTGTGAACCGAGGGTCACCGAGAGTCATTCTCTCGAACGATCGCTCCGCCGTGAAGCCGTGTACCGCGAGGAACGTGTCGATCGCGTCGCGACCTGCGGGAACATCGAGCAGAACGGGGCCGGCGATCTCAGCAAGGGCCCGCTCAAGCAGGCCAATGGCGTGCTCGTCTCCATCCGCGATGAGCGGGCCGATCTGCGTTGCCGTGCGTCCGGCGCGCGTAAGGAGGCAGCCCTCACGCGCCTTCATCATGAGCGCGTTCGGACGGATCGCCATATCCTCCAGAAGCGCCGACCGGGATGCGCCGAAGGCCGCCTGGTCCAGCCGAACGGCTGCCCCTATTGCGTCGGCGGCGACGACAGGGCGTAGGCTGGATATTGCCATGCCTCGCCCGCGCCAGCGGGTGATGGCGGCGCCCCCTGAGAAGCCGAGCGGCGCATAGATCGCACGGCCCGCCGCGGTGGCGTCGAGCACCGGCACGATGTTGCGTGCCATCAGCCATGCGATGGCGCTTTGGAGGAGCGAAGTGGCAAGCCCGCGCCCGCGGTGTAACGGCTCGACGAGCACCATGCTGATCCAGCCGAAGGCGCCATAGGGGAGCACGATGGCGGTGGCGATGACGTGCCCGGCAGCGTCGCGTATGCACTCGCCGCGGCCCAGCCGCAGCATGATGGCCCAGTCGGCAGCGCGCTGGTTCCAGCCCGCCGCGACAACGAGATCATCGCAGTCGCCAATGTCGCTGACTGTCAAGGGTTCGATGCGCTCGCTCATCCGATACGTGACAGCGATTCAAGCGGAACTTCGCCACGCAGCGTTCGGCCGGAGCAGAAGCGCTCGATTTCATCGACGGCACTGGTGAACATGCGGCGGCGCTCCAGGCCCATAGGTCCGGCCATATGCGGGGTGAGCAGCACGTTGGGGAGATGAAACAACGGGGAGTCCGGGGGCAGCGGTTCGGGATCGGTGACATCGATCATGGCGAAGAAGCGGCCGGTCTCGAGTTCGGAAATCAGCGCCAGCTGGTCGACGAGCACGCCGCGCGCGGTGTTGATCAGGGTCGCGCCAGTCTTGATCAGGCCGAGGCGGCGTTTGTCGATCATGCCGCGGGTTGCGTCGGTGATCGGGGCATGGATGGAAACAATGTCGGACCGGATCAATAAGTCATCGAGATTCTCCACCTTCTCGGCTCCGAGGCCGCGGGCGTGCTCACGCGACAGGAACGGATCGTAGACCAGCACATGCACATCGAACGCCTGGAGCCGCTGAATGACAGGCAGGCCGATGCGCGACGCTCCTACGATGCCGATCGTCTGACCCATCAGTCCGATGTCGAAGGTATCGTCGGCGCCTGGGAACCGGCGAGTGGAGCAGTAGGCGTGCGAACGCTCGAAGACCTTTTTGCCGGCGAAGACGATGGCGGCAAGCGTGAATTCTATCACGGGGCGACCGATCGCCTCGACCGCGGCGGAGACACGGATGCCTCGCTCCCACACGACGGGTGCGTGATGGGCCTTCAGTGTGGCCCCGAGGTGGGTGATCAGTTTCAGCCGGGGGAGGTTGGCAAGGCCGGCTTCGTCCAATAGTGGGGCATCCCAGCCGGAGACTAGAATGTCGATCTGTGGCAAGATAGAGCGCGCTGGTTGATCGAGATAGCTCATCAGCGGTTGCGGCTCGACAATGTCGGTAACAGCCTCCAGACGCCGCCAGTCATCGGGCGCGAATGAATCGCGGTAAAGGCGCTTGTCGAAGCAAAGCGCCAGCTTCGGCCGGCTGTTCATGCGGTTCGCTCGCTGACGGGGGTTGAATACAGTCCGACGAAAGCCGCAAGCGCCGGCTCGATCGGTCCGATCTCGGGGTACCAGTGGCGCTCCCATTCGAGACTGATCACGACAGGTTCTCCAGACAGCGCGGCGATAAGGTCACGGTGGGGAAAGGTGCCCGCGCCGGGGGGAACATAGGTACGCCTGTCGCTCGACTTGACACTGTCCTTGACATGTAGATGCGTCGTCCGGCCTCGGAGCTTCGTCCAGGTGGTGGATGGCAGCTCGTGCCCGACGTGCCAAGTGTGGTGTGTGTCCCACAACAGCCTTGCCTGCGGATAGAGCGACACAAACCGCTGCAGCACGCTTGGTTGCGCCAAGCAGTCGTGAGTCTCGATGGCGAGTGCAAGCTGCGTGCCTTTTTCGGCCCACCAGTCGAGGAGAGGTGCCATCGATTCCAGCTCACCGTCTGACCCCGTCGTGCCGCCGTCGAACACGCGTATCTGGCCCGTTTCGCTTGCACGAGCCCAAGGCAATAAGGCGTCGAGTTCGGCGCGCTCGGCGCGGCCGGCTCCGACAAGGCTCGCCGAAGCGTCCATTGAGGCCGGCCAGACGCCGTAGTCGGCGAAGCAGCCGGCGAGGCGCCCAGGATTGGCGAAGCGCGTCTCGAAATAGCCGGGCAGATCGAGCGTCCGCCCGAGACCGCGCAGTTCGACTGCTTTCAGCCCATGCGCTCTGGCGAGTGCGAGCACGTCTTCCAACTCGGCATCGGTGCAGCCAAGGGTTGAAAAACACAATGTCGGCGCCATCTGGTCCAGCACCGCCCGGCCTATGCGTTGACGTGTCGAGCGGGGTCAGGGCGCGGTACCGATGCGATCAGTCGCTGCGTGTAGGGATCGCGTGGCGAGTCCAGCACATCCGCCACCGAGCCATCCTCCACAACCTTACCGCGATGCATGACCACCACACGGTCGCAGAAGTAGCGGATATTGCTGATGTCGTGCGTGATCAGTATGTAGCTCAACCCGAGGCGCGTCTGCAGATCGAGCAGCAGATCCAGAATCTGCGCCCGCAGGGACACATCGAGCGCCGAGGTTGCTTCGTCGGCGACAACGAGGCGTGGGTTGAGGGCGATGGCCCGCGCGATGACGATGCGCTGGCGTTGGCCGCCGGAGAATGCGTGCGGGTACCGTTCCATCATGCGCGGCTCGAGTCCGACGAGACTGAGCAGTTCGCCGACGCGCTCGCGCAACGCCGCACCGTGCCGCACCTGGTTCATCAACAGCGGTTCGGCGATGATCTGCCCGATGCTCATGCGCGGATTGAGGGCTGAGAACGGATCCTGAAAAATCATGCGAATGTCGCGCAGGATCGGGTCGCGGGCAACGCGTTTGCGACCGGACAGTTCGATGGTGTGGTTGTCCGCCCCGCGATAGCGGATGCTGCCGCCGCTATTGTCGAGGAGGCCGACGATGCAGCGAGCGACGGTCGTCTTGCCCGAGCCGCTCTCGCCGACGACACCGACATTCTGGTTTGGCATCACATCGAAACTCACGCCATCGACGGCCCTGACCTCCCGCACTCTGGGATTGAACAGGCCACGGCGGGAAACGAACGTCTTGGCGAGGTTGCGCACGCTCAGCAGCGGCTCAGGCGCCGGGGCATCGGTGACTGGTAGCGCGGCGACCTGCTTTTTAGGGGAAGGTGCCTCTAGCCGCAGCGCCGATGCGAGGAGCATCCGGCTATAGGGGTGGGTGGGGGCAGCGAAGAGCCTCCCGACGGAGTTTTGCTCGACAATCTTGCCGTGGTTCATAACGGCAACGCGGTCGGCCACCTTGGCGACGACGCCCATGTCGTGGGTGATGAAGATCACGCCGAGACCGAGCCGGTTTTGCAGGCCTGATATGAGCGAAAGGATTTCAGCCTGGGTGGTAACATCGAGCGCGGTCGTCGGCTCGTCGGCAATCAGGATGCGCGGATTGCTGGCGAGCGCCATGGCAATCATGACGCGCTGCCGCATGCCTCCGGAAAGCTCGAACGGATATTGTCCGGCGACCTGCTCCGGTTCGCGCAACTGCATTTGCGCCAGCAGTTCGATGGCGCGGGTCCAGGCGAGGTCACGGCCCAGTTCCGGCTGCGACAGGGTGATCGCTTCGACGATCTGGTCGCCACAGCGGTGGACCAGTGAGAGTGAGCTCATCGGCTCCTGGAAGATCATCGAGATGTCGTTCCGGCGCACGCCACGGATCGCAGTGCCGGTGCGGCCGAGGGCCGCGATGTCGACGATCTCGCGTGGCGTGGCCGCATCGCCGTCGTAGCGGTTGAGCAGGATCCGGCCGCCGACGATCTTGCCGGGGCGGTCGACGATCTGGAGGATCGAGCGCGCTGCGACCGACTTCCCGCTGCCGCTCTCGCCGACGATGCAAAGGGTCTCGCCTTCGTTCAGGTCGAAAGTGATGCCGTCGACGGCGCGCACGACCGCGCCGCGCTGCAGCAGGAAGTGCGTCTCGAGATTCTCTACGGAGAGCAGGGCTCGTGCCATTGCCGCCTCAGCTATAGGGATCGGCTGCGTCGCGCAGACCGTCACCAAAGAAATTGAGCGCAAGCACCGCGAGTACGACTGCAATGCCCGGGGCGAGCAACCATGGCGCCGAGGCGACGGTGCGGATGTTCTGTGCCTCTCGCAGCAGAACGCCCCAACTCACCACCGGCGCTTGAAGGCCGAGGCCAAGAAAACTGAGCGTCGTTTCGGCGAGGATCATGCCGGGAATGGCGAGCGTCGCCACGGCGATGATGTGGCTGGCAAAGGAGGGTACGATGTGGCGGAGGATGATGCGCATCGTGCCGGCGCCATCGAGCCGCGCGGCCGCAACGAAATCCTCCGCCTTGAGGGCCAGCACGCGGCCACGCACGACGCGGGCGAGTTCGGTCCAGCCGAGAGCGGCGAGGATGATGGTGATGACGAAATAGGCCTGGAGCGACGTCCAGTCGCGCGGCACGGCAGCCGCGAGTCCGAGCCAGAGCGGTATCTGCGGCAGGGACCAGATGAATTCGATGATGCGCTGGATCACCATGTCGGTGCGACCGCCGACATAGCCGGAAATGCCGCCGATCACGACACCGAATAGCAGGCTCAGGATCACACCGCTCAGGCCGACCGACAAAGAGATGCGCGAGCCGTGAACAAGGCGGGACAGCATGTCGCGACCCAACCGATCGGCGCCAAGCAGGTAGAACGGCTGCTTCTGATCTACAGGCCCGATGAAGCGACGATCGAGCGGGATGAAGCCCAGGAGCTTGTACGGCTCGGTCTTGACGAAGAACGCGACCTCGACGGGCTTTTCGGGATTGGCGGTGAAAACGCGCTTCATGGCTTCTTCGTCGACGACGACGCTGTAACTGTCGACGGTTGGACGGAAGGCGAAGCCGCCGCCGCGCGTGTCGAAGAGATGCAGTTGCTGGGGTGGGGCGTAGGTGAAGCGGGCAACGAGGGCATTGGGGTCGGATGGCGCAAGGAAATCGGCGAAGATCGCGATCAGGTAGAGCACGATCAAAATGCCGCCGCTGAGTTGCGCCAAGCGGTGCCGCGCCAGCTTTCGCAGCATCAGCCGAAGCGGCGTTTCACCCAGATCGCCGCGAAGGGACGCGGGAATAGCAGTGCCCGGCGTGGACGAGTCCGCGGTCTGAAGGGTATCGGCCATCAGTTGCTCCCGGCGACACGGATGCGCGGGTCTAGCCAGAACAGGAGGATGTCGGAGAGCAGTGTACCGACGAGGGTCAGCACGGCCATTACCACGAGCACGCCGCCGGCAAGGAACATGTCCTGCACCATGAGTCCGTTCAGCAGCAGCGGGCCAAGCGTGGGCATGTTCATGACGATCGCGACGATGGTCGCCGACGAGATGAGGCTGGGCAGCACCCAGCCGATCGAACTGACGAGGGGGCTCATCGCCATGCGAACCGGATACTTCAGGATGAGCTTCCACTCCTCGAGGCCCTTGGCGCGTGCCGTTGTGACATAGGGCTTTTGCAGCTCATCGAGCAGGTTGGCGCGGGTCACGCGAATGAGGGATGCAAGGCCGGCGGCTCCGGCGACCAGCACAGGCGGCCAGAGATGCTGGACCAGATCGGCGAAGGCGGGCCAGCTGTTGGGAGCGCCGGCGAATTGCTGCGAGCGCAGTCCACCCAGAACCACGCCGAAATTTGTGTAGAAGAACCACATGAGCAGCAGCGCCAACAGGAAGCTGGGAACGGCGACGCCGATAAATCCCAGCACGGTGGCGACATAGTCACCGACCGAGTACTGGCGCACGGCCGAATAGATGCCGATGGGAATGGCGATGGCCCACATGAAGATCAGGGTGATTCCGTCGACGAGAAGAGTGTTGGGCAGCTGGCTCTGGATGAGGTCGCGCACCGGGGTATTGAAGGCGAGGCTGTAGCCGAAGTCGCCCTGGATGACGCGTGTGAACCAGCTCCAGTAGCGCTCCAGAACCGGCGCATCGAGGTGGTACATTTCGCGGAGGCGCGCGACCATTGCGGGGTCGATCTTGGATCCCGCGGCCGCCATTTCCGA
>JBEBHC010000268.1:0-2792 GCA_040081185.1 Devosia sp.
TCGTGGCTATCCGGATGGACTGGACCGACAACCCTCAATCTCGACATTGTCGACTATCCCGGCGAATGGCTGCTCGACCTGCCACTGCTCTCGCTTAGCTTTGCCGAATGGAGTGTGCAGGCCCTCGAACGCGCCCGCCGTACCGGTTCAGCCGCCGAAGCGCAGCCGTTCCTCGATGCGATCGCCACCATCGACCCCAGTAAGGACGCGTCCGACGCCCAGGCAGAGACACTCGCGCGGGCCTTTACCGCCTACCTTCGCCTGAGCCGCCAGGACGCTCGCGCGCTGTCCGCATTACCGCCCGGCCGCTTCCTCATGCCCGGTGATCTTGAAGGCTCGCCCGCTCTCACCTTCGCCCCCTTGCCACCAGCCGCGACGACACCCTTGAGCGGCAGCCTCTACGCGATGCTCGAGCGCCGTTATGAGGCCTACAAGCAGGTCGTCGTCCGCCCGTTCTTCCGTGATCACTTCGCTCGCCTCGACCGCCAGATCGTTCTCGTCGACGCGCTGAGCGCCCTCAACGCCGGACCCGACGCCGTTGGCGATCTGGAGACTGCCCTCACCGATATCCTCGCCTGCTTTCGCCAGGGCGAGACCAACCCTCTGCTCAATCTCGTGTCGCGGCGCATCGACCGCATCCTGTTTGCCGCGACAAAGGCGGACCATCTCAACTCGGCCAGTCACGACCGGCTCGAAGCCATCCTGATGCGCCTCGTCGGCCGCGCCACGCGTCGCGCCAAATTTGCCGGCGCCGAAACACGCTCCGTCGCCCTCGCAGCCATTCGTGCGACGCGCGAAGGGTCGGCGCAGGGTCACGATGTGATCGTGGGCACACCGCTGGAGGGTGAGACACTCGACGGCGCGACTTACGATGGCGCGAAGGAAATCGCCTTCTTCCCCGGCGACTTACCGGCAAATCCGGAATCGGTTTTCGAAGACGGCGCTCCGGTCGACCTGACCTTCCTGCGCTTTACGCCGCCGCGCAATCTCGAGCGCAATGCAGAAGGCGCAGTGATGCTCCCGCACATCCGGCTCGACCGCGCCATCGAGTTCCTCATCGGAGACCGGCTGCAGTGAAAAAGCCGACAGCCTTCTCCCTCGACGACACAAACGCCACAGCTGCACCCCTCCGTGGCCCGCGCGCCTTCGCTGCCGAGGACGTCACCGATTTGCCCGACAACGTCGTCTCCCTGTCCGACCCCGATCCGGCGCCCGAAACTGCCACGGTGCCCATCGGCCGCATGACTTGGCTCGCCCGCCTGCTCTGGACCACCGGTGGCCTCATCGTCTCGCTCGCGCTCGGCCTCGCCGCTGACCGCCTGATCCGCGACCTCTTTGCCACCTACCCCGCGCTCGGCTGGGTAGGCCTCGGCCTGGTGGTGCTCTTCGGCATCGCTCTCCTGGGCCTCATCATCCGCGAAGCCGCTGCACTCAGCCGCCTCCGCTCACTCGACCACCTGAAGCTCGAGGCCACAAACGCACTCGCCACCGACCGGCTGCGTGATGGCCAGTCCGTGCTCGGCGAACTCACGACCATTTACGCCCCACGCGCCGACCTCTCCGGCGCCCTCGCCCGCATGGCCTCCGGTCAACGCCAGCTCTTCGACGGCGGCGAACTCATCCGCTACGGCGAGCGGTCGCTGATGGCTCCGCTCGATGCCCGCGCCCGGGCGCTGACGGCCGCTTCCGCGCGCCGCGTCGCCCTCGTCACTGCAGTGAGCCCGCGCGCATTGGTCGATATCGCCTTCGTTGTCTGGGAAAGCATCCGTCTCGGCGGCGCCATCGCGCGGCTCTACGGCGCACGCCCCGGCCTGTTCGGCACCTGGCGACTGATCGGCGCGATTCTCAGCCACCTCGCCGTCACCGGTGGCCTCGTTCTCACCGACGGCATCATCGAACAGCTCGTCGGCCAAGGCCTCGCGGCTCGCCTGTCGCAGCGCCTCGGCGAAGGCGTCGTCAACGGCCTGATGACCGTGCGGGTCGGCATCGCGGCGATGCGCGTCGTGCGCCCCCTGCCTTTCACTACCGAGCCTCAGCCCATGGTGAAGGACTTCCTTCCCGAACTCGCCAACGTCCTCAAGCAACCGGCGAAAGACTGACCGCCTAGGCGGCCGCTGCATCCTTCTTCGCACTCGGCGCCAATGCCAGCTTCAGGCCGTCGAGACCGTCATTGAGAATGATCTGGCAGCTCAGGCGGCTCGTCGGCCTCTGATCCATCGTCGAAAAGATCAGGTCTTCCTCGTCGTCGCTTGCTCTGGGCAGCTTGCCGTACCAGTCGGCGTCCACCCATACGTGACAGGTCGCGCAAGTGCAGGACCCACCGCACTCGGCTTTGATGTCGAGACCCCAGTCGCGGATCACTTCCATCGCGCGCCAGCCATCGAGGCCCTCGAGCTCGTGCTCTACCCCGTCATGGTCGGTGACGAGGATCTTCACTAGGCGACCCCGAGCTTCTTCTGCAGCTTGGTCGAGCTGGTCGTGTACTGGAACACGATCTTACCGGTCGGATCGATATGATGCTTGGCCGCCTGCGCCATCAGCGCCGCCTCGTGGAAGCCCGAAAGGATCAGCTTGAGCTTGCCGGCATAGGAATTGATATCGCCGATAGCGAAGATCCCCGGCTCCGAAGTCTGGAACTTCTCGGTGTCCACCGCCAGCACGTTCTCGTTGAGGTTCAGCCCCCACTCACCCACCGGGCCGAGTTTGATCGTGAGCCCAAAGAACGGCAGCATGCGGGTCGCGTGCACCATCGCCTCGCCGGAATCCATCGCGAGATGCACGGCGCTGAGCTG
>JBEBHC010000112.1:0-10504 GCA_040081185.1 Devosia sp.
CGGCAGCCTTATCGGCGGCAGCCTTATCGGCGGCGGCTTTGTCGGCAGCGGCCTTGTCCGCAGCAGCCTTATCGGCAGCAGCCTTATCGGCAGCGGCCTTATCAGCGGCGGCCTTATCAGCGGCAGCCTTAGCGGCTGCTGCGGCTTCAGCGGCAGCCTGCATCTCGGCCGAGCTGGAGGCGGCGGCCTGATCGGCTGCGGCCTGAGACATGGCTTCCTGGCTCATCGCCATGGTGTTTTCTTCGAGCGACATCGACATCACAGCCGCCTCTTCGGACGACGATGCGGCGCTCGATGCGCTGGATGAGGGCGGTGGCGGTGCCGACGAGCTGGCAGAACTGGACGACGAACTGGACGGTGCTGCCGGCGGTGGAGCGCTGTTGCAGGCCGCCAGAGTCAAACCAATGACCAACGCCAGCGGAACTGTAGCGAGCAGTTTCATGCGCATGATGATGATGTCCTCTTGGATTCGCGTTTTGCTTGTTATTGAGCCCGAGCCCGGGCGAGTCCGGCTACAGTCATACACCGAGAACTGCGTTTTTGCCGTGACTGCTTCGTGGCGGCAACACTATTTCTGCTCGCGCAACGCCCGTTCGGCGATCTCATGCAGGGACTGGAGGAAGGTGCTCCGGTCCGCAGTGGTGAATTCATCATTGAATCCACGGTCTTTTCCCTCCTCGCGGAGCTGCTGGCGCAGGCTGCGCATGGCCACCGCCATGCCGATGGAAAGCTTGTTGAAGGGCTTGCCATTTGGCGCAACGACGTGCGCATCGAGCCCCAGCGCCCGCTCTGCCAGAAGGATATCGGCCGTCACCACGATATCGTTGGGCATGAGGTTGGCGACGATCCAGTCGTCGGCCGCATCAGGTCCGGGCGGCACGGTGACATAGCGGATCATTTCATCGCGGCTCGGCCGGACGCCCTGGTTGGCGACGAAGATGATGAGAAGCTTGTGGCGGACCGCAACGCGCACCGCCTCTTCCTTGACGGGGCATGCGTCGGCATCGACGTAAATCGCTGGCGCGGTCATCGGATCACCGTCCCAGCGACACGACGAGATTGACCGCGGCGGCAACAATCACGGTGTTGAAAAAGAACGAGAAAACGCTGTGCACCGTTACGATGCGGCGCATGACGTTGGACGTCACTTCGGTGTCGGACGTCTGCGCCGTCATGCCGATGACGTAGGAAAAATAGAGGAAGGCGTGGCCGTCGGGTTCATCGCCGCCGGGGAAATCCAACCCGCCCGCAATGGCGCGAACTTTGCCTTTTCCGGGGTTCGTCTCGGGGACCTGATAATACTCGAAGGCATAGTGCATGGCCCACATGGTGTGAACGGTGAACCAGCCGAGAACCACTGAGAGCGCGCCAAGGACCACCGGCAAAATCTGCATTTGGCCGCCCGCCAGGGCCACGAACAGCGAAATTGCCGATACGGCGACGGCAGCGACCGTGACGAGCAGGATCAACAATGCGGGTGCGTCTTCGTCACTCGCGTGGGTCTTCAGGAAGGCCGGCGTCAGGCGGCCGATCTGTAGAAGCGCCTGCGCGACGTAGGCCAGGAAGAAAACGTTGGCGCCGACGACAAGCGTGAGGCCGGGGTGGACGAAAGCCGCAGCGGCTCCCGCCACCACGCCTAGCGCGGCAGCGACATAGAACCAGACATGACGCGCCGCCCGGCGGGTTCCGCCCTGCACCATTTGCGACCCCACGCCCCCGTTCTCACAATAGCCGCTTCCCGCTGTGCCGCAACGGCTTGCGGCCGTCTGCTCAGGCCTTTTCCCGTGGAAGACAGTCACCGGGAAATGCGAACCAGTCTGCGATCTCGTACGTAAACAGCCCCGCCGCCACAGCAGGGTCGTCTTTCATCAAAGTGTGGATTTCGGCCTCGGGAACATCGAAAACACAAAGCCCCACAACGTCTCCGCCGCGCCCGAGCGGCCCGACGAGGGGCATTCTGCCTTCGGCCCGCAGCGCCATATTGCGGCGTCCGTGCTCCCAGATGATGGCCTTATGCGCCGCACTGCGCTGCTCCGGCGGCAGGTAGGTCGGCCCTTTCTTGAGCAACAGCAGGCCGTAAAGGCGGACCGTTGCGAGGTTCGCGCGCATGGTTTCGTCGGTGATCTCGATCATCTGCCTTCCAATGCCGGCCTTAGTTGCGACAAGGGTCAATGAAAACACAGGCGCGCGACAAAAGCAGTTGCCTTGCGATAGCGCTTCCGGCACCTGTTGCGGCGCGAACGCCATAATCCCTCGGAAACGGCACGTGACGGACGGACAAACAGCATCGCGACGTGCTTCAATCGCTCGGCCCGGCGGTTCCCCGCGGCAGCGCTATGTCCGGCAATTCGGCATCGACATTCCTATCGACCCGCAGGTGATGTCGTGGCGCATTCGTTTCGAGCTTTGGCGGCGCGACTACGAGATGAAGGAAGCCAAAATGCTCGACCGCATCATCGATGCGGGAGAGCGCGTGCTTGAACTGGGCACCGGCATAGGCTTCGTCTCGACGGTCATCGCGCGCAATCCGAAGGTCGAACGGCTTGTGACCTACGAAGCCAACCCACGGCTCGCGCCCTTCATCCGCCGGCTCGCGAACGAGAACCTCGGCGCGGCCGATCTCGGGAAGGTCGAGTTCCGCAATGCGGTGCTGTTCAACAAGCCGGATGCCGCGCAGGCCGATTTCTACATCAGCAAGCACTTCTGGGGTTCGAGCCTGCTGCCGATCCGCAATGCGGTGGCGGTCGAGAAGGTCAGTATCGACGATTTCGACGGGGTCCGGCAGCAGTTGCGACCGACGCTGATCGTCTGTGACATCGAGGGTGGCGAGCTCGGTCTGTTCCGCGACGCCGACCTGACTGGCATCGACAAGGTGTATCTCGAAACGCATCCGTGGGTGCTCGGGCCGGCGGGAATGGCCGATCTGATGAGCAGTTTCGTCCGCCACGGCTTCGAGAAGGACCACAGCATGTCCACCCGCTGGGTGATGCTGTTCCGCCGCAAATTCGGCTGATCCGAGCCGTCCGGCGAACCAATCTGCAAGTCGTGCGTTCTGGCTGCCGGGTCATTTCAGCGGGGCAATCATGGCCGAGCGTCACTACCATATCATTCTCAATGAGCGCGCCGGTACGGTGCAAGCTCTCGGGCTGACCTGCGAGGTCATGTCGGCGAAGTTCACGGCGAACGACTACAAATTCGATATCGATGCAGACGACACGCGACCGCTTGAAGACCGCATCGCTAAGGCGATCGCGGGGCCCGCAGACGTTATCGTAGCTGCAGGTGGGGACGGCACCGCGGCAGCGATCGCACAGGCATTGGTTGGCACCGAGAAGACCCTCGCTGCATTGCCGCTCGGTACCTACAATGCGCTCTCCAAAGATCTCGGTGTCCCGCTCAACATCGATCTCGCAATCGCGGCGTTGCGGAACATGGAGAAGGTCAAGATCGACGTCGCCGATGTCAACGGCCACGTCTTCCTTCACAACGTGCTGATCGGCGCTATGTCGGCAATGACGGCGGCACGCGAGAAGATGCGCGGTGCCACGACGCTACAATGGCTCGGCTTCTTCCGTTTCGCGCTGAAGCGGCTGGCACGAACGCGGCGTATGGCGGTGGCTATAGAACCGGATTCCGGTGAACGCCGGGTTGAGCGCGTCCACGCTATGGCAGTGGCCAACAATTCGTACGACCAGCGCCTCGGCGCGTTTCTGACCCGTAAGCGGCTCGACCGCGGCCTGCTGACGCTCTACGTTATGAAAACATTCGGCGTTGCCGACGCTTTCCGCCTGCTCGCCGAGATGCTGGCCGGCACCTGGCGCGACGACGTTCACATGAACTACGAACACATCAAGGGTCTCACCATCCACACGCACAAGCCCAAGCTTTTGGTGTCTCTCGATGGCGAAGCGTTGACGCTAGAGACCCCGCTGACTTTCACTGTGGTTCCTCAGGGGCTCATGGTCCTCGGTGATCCCGAAGCACCGCCGGTGAAGGCTGCAGAGACAGTCCCCGAACCCGAACCCCTCGAGGCCTAGCGTCCATGCGGATGGCCCATCTCTCCGACCTGCATTTCGGCCACCACGACGAAGCGGTGGCTGCGACGCTGGCCAAGGAGTTGGAAACACAGACGCTCGATCTCGTCGTCATCAGCGGCGACTTCACTCAGCGCGGGACGGAGGAAGAGTTCCGGACCGTTCGCAAGTTCCTCGACACGTTGACAACGCCGGTGTTTGCGGTTCCCGGCAATCACGATTTGCCGCAGCACAACTACGTGCGGCGCTTTATCTCTCCCTACTCGTTCTACAAGCGATATGTTTCGGACGAACTCGAGCCTTTTGCCGAGATCGACGGCGTAGCGCTGGCCGGCCTCAAGACATCTCATCGCGCCACCGCGGGTCTCAATTGGCAGCAAGGCTCATTCGGCAAGGCTCAGTTGAGGAAATTGGAGCACCGCTTCGTTGAGGCCGCTCCAGAAGCGGTGCGCGTCATCGTCGCGCATCACCCCCTCCTCCTGCCCGAAGGTGAACGCACTCCGATGGGCCCAGTCCGCCATGCCGACCGGGCACTAGAGCGCTTCTCGGAGTTGGGCGTCAGGCTGGTCCTCTCGGGCCATTTCCACCTGTCGTATGTCCGCGTTCACGAGCAACCGGGCACGGTGACCGAAGGCAAGCCGACCGGACTGAGGCAGGCCGCGGCGGCGCCGATCCTCGTGGCACAGACGTCGTCGACCATTTCGACCCGGCTGAGGGGCCACCCCAATGCCTACAACATGATCGAGATCGTAGGCGGGAAGATCACCATCGCGGTGCGGGAATGGCGCGACGGCAAATGGTCGACACAGCAGAAGGCGAGCGAGCCGGCACAGGCGGCCTAGCCGCTGCTGTCGACAGGCTCGCAGCTTCGGTTTAGGCAAGCGCGACAGCCCGAGTATTGCCCATGCCAGACCAGCAAATCCCGCAAAGCATCGACGACTTCATCCGCCTGCGGCAGCTGTTGCACACCTCCCCCGAGCTCGGCCTAAAAGAACATGCGACGAGCGCACTTGTGGCGAAGTTGCTGACACACTGGGGCTACGACGTGACGACCGGCATTGCCGGCACCGGCGTCGTCGGCACGCTCACGCGGGGCAGCGGACAACGCAGTATCGGCATCCGCGCCGACATGGATGCGCTCCCGATTACTGAAGTCACCGGCCTGCCCTATGCCAGCGCCAATCCGGGTGTGATGCATGCCTGTGGACATGACGGGCACACGACAATCCTGCTTCGCGCGGCACGCGAACTCGCCGAGCGAGGCGATTTCTCCGGCACAGTGCGGCTGATATTCCAGCCGGCGGAGGAAAGCGACGGCGGTGCTCGGCTGATGATCGAAGACGGCTTGTTCGAACGACTGCCGGTCGATGCGGTCTTTGGCGCACACAACTGGCCGGACCTGCCGGCCGGTGAGTTCCGCTTCATTGATGGTCCGGCGCTCGCCTCGGTGGACCTCTACATCATCACGATCAACGGCCACGGCGGGCACGGCGCGATGCCGCAGGCGACGGTGGATCCGATCGTTGCTGCGTCGTCGCTGGTGATGGCGCTCCAGACAATTCCGTCGCGGAACGTCGACCCCCTGGAGACTGTGGTGCTGACGGTCGGGAGCATCCACGGCGGGATGGCGTCGAACGTCATCCCCGACAGCGTCGAGCTGCAGATCACCACGCGGGCTTTCACTCCCGAGGTGCAGCAGCGCGTGCGTGAGCGAATCTTGGCACTCGCCGAGGCGCACGCCGCGAGCTTCGGCGCGAGGGCCACGATTTACGCCCCGCCTGGCTACCCGGCCCTGCACAATCATCGGGAGGAAACAGACTTCGCGCGCCAGACCGCTATCCGGCATTTCGGCGCGACGCAGGTTGGAACGCAGAAGGCGCTGCTGGTGAGCGAGGACTTTGCATTCATGCTGCAGAAGCGGCCGGGCAGCTACCTGCTGATCGGGAATGGCCCGAGCGCTGCACTCCACAGCCCGCGCTACAATTTCAACGACGCGATCATCGAACCGGCGTCGCGCTACTGGGTCAACCTCGTCCAGGACTATCTCGCCGCCAACCGGCCGAGCGGACAGCCAGTTTGAGCCCTACAGGCGCCCAGCGGCGATAATGCGCTCGAGGAACTTCTGCGTCCGCGGGTGCTGCGGGTTCGCATAGAGTTGGTGCGGCTCGCCCTGCTCCACGATCCGGCCACCGTCGAGAAAGCAGATGCGGTCAGCGACGTCGCGCGCGAAGCTCATTTCGTGCGTGACGATGACCATCGTCATTCCGCTGCCCTTAAGGTCGCTGATGATCTTCAGCACCTCGCCAATCAGCTCAGGGTCCAGCGCCGCAGTCACCTCGTCAAGCAACAGAACATCCGGTTTGGTCGCGAGTGACCGCACGATGGCAACTCGCTGCTGCTGTCCGCCAGACAATTGCTCGGGATACTTTTGCGTGAACTCGGCGAGCCCAAACATCTCAAGGAGCTTCAGCGCGCCAGCTTCGGCTTCTTCCCTGCTGCGGCCGTGGACCTTCACAGGCGCCAGCGTGACATTGTCGAGGACTGTCATGTGCGGGAAGAGGTTGTAGGCTTGGAAGACAATTCCGATGCGGCGATAGAGACCCGTCCGGCCGAAGCTGGGATCGTAGATATCGATGCCGTCGAGCAGCACCCTGCCCTCGTCGAAATCGGTCAGCCCGTTGATGCAACGCAACAGCGTCGATTTGCCGGAACCCGAGGCTCCGATGAGGCAGACCACCTCGTGCGGCGCTACCGCGAGATCGATGCCATCGAGCACCAGGTGCTCACCGTAGTACTTGGTGAGCTTTTCGATTTGCACGCGAGCCATCTCAGAGCGTTCCCTGCAGCCGGGCTTGGCGATCGCGCCGGGCGACGTAGTCGGTCAAGCGGGCGAGCGGGATGGTCGTCAGCAGGAACAGGATCGCCGCCACGACGAGCGAAGAATAGTTGAAGGTGCGTGCCGTGTAGATCTGCGCCTCACGTACGGCGTCGCGAACGCCGATGACCGACAGCAGCGCCACGTCCTTCTGCAGGGCCACCACGAGGTTCAGCATGGCCGGCACAACATTGCGCAAAGCTTGCGGCAGGATGGCGTAACGCAGCGTCTGCCACTGCGAGAGGCCCAGCGCCTTGGCCGCCGAGCGTTGCCCCTCATGCACCGCTTCGATGCCCGAGCGGTACACTTCAGTGGCATAGGCCGAATAGCTCAGCACCAGCGCCACGCCGCCCCAGAACAAACCGCTATTGGGCAGGCCCGGCAGGTTTAGCGCGGGAATACCGAAGCCGAACAGGAGTACCAGCAGCAGCGCCGGCAGGCCGCGGAACAGGTCGACGTAGAGAATGGCAAAGACCCGCAGCGGTGCGAACCACGGCCCACCCATCGCCCTGAAAATGGCTAGTACGAGCGCCCACGTGCCGATCGCCACGAGGCTGATGGCCCATATCTGCATGCTGACCAGGAACCCACGCGCCACGCTCGGCAGCGCCTCGAGCATGGCGACCGGGCTGAAGAACTGGCGCTGGATACGCGGCCATTGCTCAGCGGACGTTATGAAATATGCAACGGCCACGAAGACGACGATGACGCTGAGCAAACTAATAAGGACCGGCACGAGCCGGTCCTTCAATGCGATCCTCTGGCGTCCCTTGCCGGGACGTCTCGTCATTGGCTGATCACCGGGATGTTCGGATCGGCGACGAGGTACTTCTGGACCAAAGCGTCCACAGTTCCGTTGGCCTGAATGGCCGCGAGGCCTTCGTTGATCCACGGAACGATGGGGTTCTCGTAAGCGAACAACAGGCCGAGACCTTCGTCCTTGGGGTCCTTTGGCAGGAGCGCCGTGATCTTGGCCTCCGGCACCTGGCAGCAGGTTGCATACAGCGCGGTGGGCAGCGCTGCCATGGTGGCATCGATCTGGCCGCCCTGCAGGGCCTGGAACACGCCCGCCTGGTCGTCATAGACCGCGGCGTTGTCGATCCCGAGGATATTGGTCACGTAGTCGAAGTCGGTGGTGCCGACCGCCACGCCCCAGCGTGCCGCCTTGAGGTCCGCGAAGGACTTGGCCTTGGCAACTGTCGAGTCCGGCAGCGCGATGACGACCTTGTCGGACTGGTAGTAAACGTCGGAGAAGGTGGCGACCTTGGCGCGGTCCGGGGTCACCGAGATCTGCTGGATCGAGAAGTCGTAGGCCTTGGGGCCGGGCGCGATGGCGCCGTCGAACGTAACGTCGACCCAGACGACATCTTCCTTCTTGAAGCCAAGCTGTTCGGCCAGCGCATAGACCAGCGCCGCCTCGAAGCCTTCACCGGCTTCCGGATTGTTGTCGAGCACCCACGGCGGATAGCTCGGCTCGGACGTGCTGACGGTCAGCTTGCCTGGCGTGAACAGGCGCGGATCGTTGGGTGTCTTTTCCTGCGCCATGGCAGCGCCGACCACGGCGGTCATTGCGAGCGCCAGGAGCGCGGTCAGAGTGTGCTTGATGGCCATCTGTTTCCCGTTGTTTGCGTTCGAACTTTTCGTTCGGCGTGACGATCGCCTGCGGACCGTGCCCAGCCGGCTGGAAATTATAGAACATCGCCCCGGGCGCTAGCCACAGGTTTGCGAAATTTCCGCGTGCGGCGAAATGTTTATGGTCGGCGTGGTCTCCCGACGGGGCAACGATCGCCCACTGGCGCTTAGTTGGCGCTGGCGCCCATCAGGCCGATCCGGCTGAAACCGGCCGCGTCGATCAGCCCCATGATCTCCATCACCTGCTGGTAGGAGACGTCCTTGGCGCCACTGAGGTAGATGCGCTGTCCGGTGTCGCCGTTGGACAATTGCTGGATCATGGCCACGACATTTTCCCGGGTGACGGGTGTATTGCCGATGAGAACGGCGCCGTCTCCGGCAACTGAAACGGTCAGCGGTTCGGCATCGGCCTTGGGGGTCGCCGAGCTCTTGGCGAGGTCGACTGGCACGGTCACGGCCATCAGCGGCGCTGCGACCATGAAGACGATCAGCAGCACCAGCATCACGTCCACGAAGGGCGTGACGTTGATCGCACTTTGCGGGGCAAAGCGCGTCTTACCGCGCCGGTTGCCCCACCCGCTGTTCATCGCGTCCATTGCGGAAAATGCCTCTGTTTTCGTTCGAATGGCCCGCCGTCTGGTCGAGCTCACGGGAAATGGTCGACCACAGTTCGCGCGAGAAGTTCTCGAGGCGCGAACCGAAGCCGGCAATATCGCCGCTGAACTTATTGTAGAACACAACCGCCGGAATTGCGGCGACGAGCCCGAGTGCCGTGGCAGCCAGCGCTTCCGCAATGCCCGGTGCAACAACGGCGAGGCTTGCATTCTGCTGCTGAGCGATGGAGGTAAAGGCGTTCATGATGCCGAAAACGGTGCCGAACAGGCCAATAAAGGGGCCGGCGGCGCCAATCGTCGCGAGATAGAGGAGACCGCGCTCGAGCCGTGCAACGCTGCGCTGACCCTCGACTTCCATCGCCGACTGGACGCGCTCGCGGAAGGTGGGGAGGTTCAACGCGGCACCGCCCTCGATGCTCAGCCGCCACTCCTTGAGGGCCGCCATGAACAGGGCGCCCATGGCCGGCGGCTTCCGGCGCGTAGTCACGGCTTGCTCGATCTGCTCGAGCGATCGTCCCGACCAGAAGAGCCGCTCGAATGCAGTCGCCGAGCGACGCTCCCACGAGATGACGCGCCAGCGATCGATCACGATCGCCCACGTCACGAACGAGGCGACGACGAGGCCGACCAAGACGATCTGCACGACAATGTGCGCCTGCAAGAATAGATGCAGCAGATCGAAGTTGATCGGGGTCGCCGGCGTATCGGCACCCGCTGTCGGTAGTACCTGCGAAGGATCCATGCAGATCTACCTAAGCGATTTTCGCGCTGCCTGCAGCAACGGGCTGGTGAAATGGTTCACGGCGCAGGACCTGAGCGTCCAGCCGGAGCATCACTTTTTCTTGCTCCAGCCCGCGAGGCCACTGGAGATGGCTTTCACCACAGCTTTCTTGGTCTCTTGCTGCTGTTGGACCGTGCGGCCGTTGCGGATCCTGTTCGGATCGCCGTTGCTCTTGTCGCGCCCGATCCCCGACGATCCATTGCCCGAGTTTCCGCTGGCGCTACTAGCGCCGTCACCGCCCGCTAGCGCTTCGGCAAAGCGGTTGGCGCCGCTCCCGCTGATGCCATTGTCGGCAAGCACGCTGATGATGATCGCCGTCGTCACGAGCCGGCCGGTTATCCCGTTGCCGGAAAGGATCTGCGAGATCGCGCCGGTATTGCTGCCGCTGAGTCCGGCCTTCTTGAGCGCAGCGGCGATGGCTGCGTCGCCGATCGAACTACCACCCCCCGTGCCGGGGTTCACGCTGGTCCCGCCGAGGCCCACGAGTTCCGAGTCTGCCTTGGCGGCCTCGGCCGCAGCAGGAATGACCCTGTTGGCAGCCGCGACGGCTGCGGCGTCGGCGGCGGCC
>JBEBHC010000113.1:0-10415 GCA_040081185.1 Devosia sp.
CTCTAGCGACGTCCATCCCGCGGCGGAGGGGAAAGTGAAGCTCACCAAGACCCAGGACGGGCGTTCGCCCGCCATCATCGACCGTGCCCTAAGCCTCGAGTTAGTCCGCGTTACCGAACGCGCCGCCATCGGCGCCGCCGGGTGGCGCGGCAAGGGCGACGAAAAAGCGGCAGACCACGCCGCCGTCGAAGCAATGCGTGAGGAACTCCGCAACGTGCGCATCGATGGCCGCATTGTCATCGGTGAAGGCGAGCGCGACGAGGCGCCGATGCTGTTCATCGGCGAAGAGGTCGGTGGCGGCGATGGCCCCGAGGTGGACATCGCGGTCGATCCGCTCGAGGGCACTACCCTCTGCGCCAAGAACCAGCCCGACGCGATTTGCGTGCTCGCCATGGCCGAGCGCGGCGGCCTGCTCAACGCACCCGACATCTACATGCAGAAGATCGCCATCGGCTCCGGCTACCCCGAGGGCATCGTCGATCTCGACCAGACGGCCAAGCAGAACATCTCGGCGCTGGCGCAGGCCAAGGGCGTGCCGGTGAGCGAGATCACGGTATGCATGCTCGATCGGCCGCGTCACGCCAACCTGCTCGAAGAGCTCCGCTCGACCGGATGTGCCATCAAGCTGATCTCGGATGGCGACATCGCAGGAATAATCCATGCGGTGAACACTGAAGACACCGGCATCGACATCTATCTCGGCTCAGGAGGCGCGCCGGAGGGCGTGCTCGCTGCGGCGGCGCTGCGCTGCATCGGCGGGCAGATGCAGGGCCGGCTGATGTTCGACAGCGACGACAAGCGCCAGCGCGGCCGACGCATGGGGATTACCGACTACGAGCGCAAATACGGCGTCAACGACTTGGCTTCCGGCGATGTGCTCTTCGCCGCAACCGGCGTCACCGACGGCTCACTGCTGCAAGGCGTACGCCTCAAGCAGAACACCGTCCGCACGTCGACAGTGATCATGCGCTCATGGAGCCGCACGGTGCGGTGGATCACCGCGGACCACCACCGCTAGCGAACGCAAACGGGCAGCCCACGGGACCGCCCGCTGCGTTTTCTAATCTGGCAGGGCGCTTAGCGCGTCGTTTCCTGTATCGCGCTGACCAGCCACGGGCCGCCGGACTTGCGCACGAAGGTCCACACTTCGGTGGTCTGTGTCAGGCCGTCTTCGCCTGCCACGATTTTGCCTGTGGCGCGCTCGCGGGTGATGTCGCGGCTCTCGTAGAGCAGCGCGACGGTCGCCAGCTCGCGATCACTCTCGCGCCAAGACTCCGCGATGTCCCCGTTGACCAGCCGCACATCGTAGACCTCGTTGCGTAGGCCCTTGCCGGCATTCTGCCCGAGCTCCTCGGCGAGATAGCCCATCATCTCAGGCGTCGTGATCTTGCGCAGGGCGTCGTAGTCCTCGCGGGCAAAGGCGTCCTGCAGACCGGCAAGCCGCTGCTCGAATGTCCCGAGATCGCGGTCGGTCAGTCCGAGTTCATCACGACGGCCGGCGCGTGAGGATGCGCGGGCGCGTGGCCCAGTGGCTGTGGAACTTCCCGCGAACTCGGTCCGGTTGCTTTCCTGGCGAGGCGGCGGAAAGCCGCCGGCCATTGCCGGCTGGCGGCGGCGGCCGAAAAACATGTTGAGGATGAACAGCAGAACGGCGACCTGCACGAGAAGTGCGATGAGCCCGCCGAAGCCGCCAAAGCCGAAGCCGAACATCATGCCGAACAGGCCGCTGAACAGCAGGCCACCAAGCAGCATCCCGCCGAACCCGCCGAACAACGTGGGGCGCACCGCCTGCGTCGCGGCCGTTGTGCCAACCCGGCTGGCCGTTGTCGGATTGGTCATCGAGCGCTGCACGGGTGCGGTGATCGACGGCGAAGTCGGAGTCGCCGGCACCGTCTGGAACGTCCGCGTGCCGCGGCTGCCGAACGAGCCGCCGCGCCGGGCCTCAGCGGTATCGACGGCGACCAGCGAGAAGGCCATCACCAGGGTGGCGAGCAGAGCAGAGAGTCGAAATCCCCGCGAAGCGAACATTGTGGTCCCCATCATGAACGATGCCCACGATATGGGGACCACGAAACTCGATGTTTAGACCTTGAAGTCCGAACCGGTCCGATTTTGCCTGGCGCGACTAGGCCGCGCGCCGCACCGATTTCTGGAACTGCGCCGCGTGCAGGCCGACATAGTAGTCGAGATTGGCATCGGCCAGGCCGAGCGCTTCCATGACTGCCGACATGAAGGCCACCGGGCTGGTCCCGGCAGCGGTGACAACACCGTGATGGCTGGCTGCGCCAGCCGTGTTCACATAGAGCGCCTTGCCCTGATACCCGGTCTCGTCGAGATAGCCGGCGCCGTTCGAGGTGTGGCGAACATCGTCCAGGGCGCCTGCTCGAGCCGCCGCCCAGGTTGCATCGCAGATCAACCCGACGACGGTGCCCACCTCGCGCGCTTCCATGATCAGTGGCCCCGTCTCTGGCGCATCTGGCGAGCGCCAAGCCGTACCGCCACAAACCAGAATGGCGTCGAATTCGACGGCGTCGATGCCTTCCATGGCCATGTCCGGTGTCACCAGCATGCCGCCCGACGAGCGTACCGGCCTGCCGCCGGGCGTCGCGAACTCGGTGGTGAACCCGTAGAACGACCGGCCGACCGCGTTGATCAATGCGGTTTCCCAATCGGCAAATCCCTCGGTGAGGACGGTCACGATCCTGGTCATGGCAAGCTCCCTGTTTCGATGACCACACATTAGGAGCGCACACTGCCAAATAGTGTCAGCAGGTCCGCCGGCGCCGCCCTGCGTCTGTTTACGAACGCCCGGCGAGTCCTTAACTGGCGTCTATGGCGGACCCGGCTGGCAACTTCCTCGGCGTGAGCAAATCCCTGTCCGGCCGTGCATGGGTGGACCGGTTGGGCGATGCCGGCTCGCGCACCGCAACGGCTATCACCCAGCGCAATCCCGGGATCAGTGAGATTCTCGCACGCGTTCTGGCGGGCAGGGGCGTCGGCATCGACGAGGCCGAAGCCTATCTCAACCCGACCATTCGCGACCTGATGCCGGACCCCTCCACGCTCAGTGACATGGACAAGCTGGCAGCGCGCATCGCGCAGGCGATCACAGACAACGAGCATGTCGCGCTGTTCGGCGACTACGATGTCGACGGTGCGTGTTCCACCGCGCTGATGGCGCGCTACCTCAAGCACTACGGGCTCGACCCACAGGTCTATATTCCGGACCGCATCTTCGAAGGCTACGGACCGAACATACCCGCCATCGACAAACTGATCGACGCCGGCGCAACGCTGCTCATCACGCTCGATTGCGGCACCTCATCCGATGCACCGATTGCACACGCCCGTTCGCGCGGCATCGACGTACTGGTAATCGACCACCACCTGTCGGACGACGAACTACCGCAAGCCAATGCGGTGGTGAACCCCAACCGGCCCGACGACATCTCGGGGCTCGGCGCGCTTTGCGCTGCGGGTGTCACTTTCATGGTACTTGTCGCCGTCAACCGCGCGATGAGGGCGCGCGGCGATACCGGCCTGCCGGATTTGATGCAGCTCACCGATCTCGTTGCGCTCGCCACCGTCTGCGACGTCGTTCCACTCACCGGTCTCAACCGCGCCTTTGTCGTCCGCGGACTGGAACTGGCCCGGCGCAACGCCAATCGTGGCATTGGCGCGCTGGCGCTCGCCGCGCGGATCAACGGTCCGCTCAATCCGTATCACCTCGGGTTCCTCGTCGGTCCGCGTATCAATGCCGGGGGTCGCATCGGCGATGCCGCGCTCGGCGCACGGCTGCTCGCGCTCGACGACGAACACGAGGCACTGGTCATCGCGGCGCGGCTCAACGAACTTAACGTCGAACGCCAGCGCATCGAGCAGGGCGCGCTCGACGAAGCGACGCAGGCCGCGCAGGCCGAGATCGGCAATGGTGAAGGGCCGCCGGTTCTGGTGCTGGCTTCGGGCAACTGGCACCCGGGTATCGTCGGCATCATCGCGGGCCGGCTGCGCGAACGTTTCGAGCGACCCACGGTCATCGTCGCGCTTGCGCCGGATGGCACAGGGACGGGATCGGGCCGCTCCATGCCGGGGGTCGACCTTGGCCACGCCGTCATGTCGGCGGTCGAGGCCGGCATCATCGAACGCGGCGGTGGGCACGCCATGGCCGCCGGTGTGACGATCAAGCCGGGACAACTGGGCCCCTTCCGAGCGCACCTGAGCGAGAAACTGGCGGCGGCCGTCGTCGCGGCACGCACTCTGACGGACCTCAAGATCGACGCGGCCCTGAGTGCGCGCGGCGCGAATGTCGATCTCGTCGACGATCTCGAGCGTGCGGGACCCTACGGGTCGGGCAATCCGCAGCCGATCTTCGTGTTTCCATCGCACCGCGCCAAGTTTGCCGAACCAGTCGGCAATGTCGGCCATGTCCGCTTCACACTGACCTCCGACGATGGGGCGCGCCTCAAGGCGATCGCGTTCCGCGCCGCCGATACGCCGGTGGGGCAGGCCCTCCTCGGCGGCAGCGACAACCCGCTGCATTTCGCGGGAACGCTTTCGATCGACCACTACCAAGGCCGGGCCGAAGTGCAGTTCCGTGTGACGGACGCAGCACTTCCGGCAAGTTAGCGCGTCTCCACCATCTGGTGGATGCCACGGCCTGAAGACCCGGTTCTGCTCCGTCTCGCGATTTTCGTGGATTCTCCAAGGACCATATTATGAGAACTTTGCTCGCTGCCCTCGCAGCCATCCTCTATCTGTTGACGCCGGCTTACGCGTTCCCCGCCCACAATCCGTCTTGGGTCGATCACCCGGACATCCCGAATTGCACGCTGACCGGGCCAAATAGTTACGAGAACAACCCGGGATGCGAGACCTATGTCCGTATGCCGAACGGCGGGCAGTCGATGGTCAGCCATGTAAGCAGCGGCGGAGGCGGTCAATGCAGCGGCATCCTGCTGCCCGAGTTCGAAGCCTGTTTTGAGGGTGACACGGAGTTTGGCTGTTCCGGGGGTCAAGTCTGGGACTCGCTGCGCGACACCTGCGCGAATGCCGGTCCTGACATCTGTGCACCGGGATTCGACTGGAACGGTACGCGCTGCGAGGCGGGCGAGACTGCTGATCCCTGCGACTATCCAAATGTCCGGCACGTGATTACGGGACGTTGCCTGGAGCCTGCACTGCCGCTCCCCAACGACCCGTGAAAGAGGCCGTCGGCTTCGTCGAACGGGCTTTTCCTCACAGTGACGCTGCGGCCCCTCTCGAAGGGCCGCAGCCCGTAACACCTTTGTTCCCTTGAAACTTCTGGTTGCAAGCCAACGTCTGCACGGTAGAATTGCTCTAAACAGCCGGCAGAAGCCCGGCCGGGGCATTTGGCCTTCGCAGGACTAAAGGGAGCCCGGAGACGCGCATCAGTGCGTCCGGGTTATTGCATGAATAAGATCGCTGCCGCGGTTCCGACGCCGACCTTCTGGGATCGCATGCTTTCCGGCGCCGCCGCCTATTTCGGTAAGCGCCTGATCGGCCGCCCGCGTCACGGCGCGGTGACCATCACCCTTCCCAACGGCAGGACGCATACCTTCGGCAAGCCAGGCACGGGGCTCCATCCGCATCTGACCATTCACAGTTTCTCGGTGCTCACTCAGACCTTGCGTCGTGGCACCGTGGGCTTCGCGGACGCCTATATGAGCGGCGCGCTCGAGGTGGACGACCTGACCGAGCTCTTCCGCTATTTCCTCCAGAACCGCGACAGCTTCCAGGAGCCGGGCAACTGGTTCCGCGCTGCCGCTCAGGACATCGCGTACCATATCTCCCGCGCCAATACGCTGAGCGGTTCCAAGGAGAACATCTCCGAGCACTACGACCTCGGTAACGCCTTCTATGCGCAGTGGCTTGACCCCTCGATGACCTACTCGTCGGCGATCTTTTCGTCCGATGACCAGTCGCTGGAGGAAGCCCAGCACGATAAATATCGCCGCGTCGCGGAGATGGCCGGCGTGAAGCCCGGCTCATCGGTGCTCGAGATCGGTTGCGGCTGGGGCGGCTTCGCCGAAACCGTCGCGCGGGACTTCGATGCTACGCTTTACGGCATTACGCTCAGCAAGGAGCAACTGGCTTACGGTCAGGAACGCCTGAAGCGCCAGGGCCTCGACAATCTCGCGCAGCTGCACTTCGAGGACTACCGGCACGTGCAGGGCGAGTTCGACCACATCGGTTCGATCGAGATGATCGAGGCGGTGGGTGAGGAGCATTGGCCGAGCTACTTCCAGACCGTTCATGACCGGCTGAAGCCGGGCGGGACCGCCGCCATCCAGGCCATCACCATCCTCGAGCAGGACTTCAACGCGTATAAAGCCGCGCCCGACTTCATCCAGCGCTACATCTTCCCCGGCGGCATGCTGCTGACCAAGCAGGCGATGCGCGAGCAGGGCGCCAAGGTTGGGCTGGTGCTCGAGCAGGTCGAGAATTTCCGGCATTCGTATGCGCGTACGCTTCGTCTCTGGCGCGAGCGCTTCCTCGAGCGCTGGAGCGACATCACCAAGCTCGGCTTCGACGAGCAGTTCCGTCGCAAGTGGGTGTACTACCTCAGCTACTGCGAGGCGGGCTTCGAAGAAGGCTCCATCGACGTCGGCATCTACCAGTACCGCAAGCCAGCCTAAGCCACCGCCACCAGCACGGCACCGGCGCCGATGAGCCCGATGCCCACCCAGCCCAGCGCACTCATCCGCTCGCCGAGAAACACGGCTGCGATGATGGCGACCAGCACCACGCTCAGCTTGTCGATCGGCGCGACTTGTGCCGCCTGGCCGATCTTGAGCGCCCGGAAGTAGCAGATCCACGAGAACCCTGTGGCGAGCCCGGACAGAACGATGAACGCCCAACTGCGGGGCGACACAGAGGCGGGCGATTGCCAGCTCGATGTGATGAACACCATCGCCGCGGCCGCGAACAGGATCACGATAGTGCGGATGAAGGTCGCGAAATCCGAATTGACGTTCTCGATGCCAACCTTGGCGAAGATCGCTGTGAGTGCCGCGAACCCCGCCGAGAGCACCGCCCAAAGTTGCCAACTGCCGAGGAGCCCGTTCATCGCCCGACCCCGATGCCGCCGAGCACATTGGTCTCGACGCGGTTATCGAAGCCCGCGATCAGCGGCCGCCCTTTGGCGATTGCCGCCTGCACCGATGGAAGTTGCAAAGATGCGCGATGCGCCGCCTGGTCCACCCACACTTCGGTGACCCACAAGTCGTCGGCATCCGCCGGATCTTCCGCGACCACATAGCTGAGGCAGCCCGGCATCCCCCCATCGCCAGGCACGAGAATTTCGGCGAGATCAGCTCGCCTGCCTGCCACCGCCTTGATGCGTCCGATCAGACCGTACATTGCTCACCTCCGAGTCTCGCCAAAGGTGAGACAGGCCGAAGGAAAGCGCTAGAGCGCTTTCACCTTCACGTCTTTCGCCTTGTCCCAGCTGACGGCGTTGCGAAGCGGCAGGCCGAACTGGCGTTCCTCGATCTCGAACACATCGCCCGGCTCGGTCTTGATGCCGTCGGCAAAGCTCAGCGTCGCCGTGCCGAACATATGCACGTGGATGTCGCCCGGCTGGCGGAACAGCGGGTACTTGAAATGGTGGTGCTCGAGGTTGGCGATGGTGTGGCTCATATTGTCCTCGCCCGACAGGAAGGGCTTCTCCCACACAGTCTTGCCGTCACGCAGGATGCGTGAAGCGCCGCTCACATTGCCCGGCAGGTCGCCTAGTCGCAGTTCCGGGCCGATGGATGCGACGCGCAGCTTTGAATGGGCAAGAAACAGGTAGTTCACCCGCTCGGTCACATGGTCCGAGAACTCGTTGCCGAGAGCAAAACCGAGCCGGTACACCCCGCCGTTCTCGCCGATATAGTAGATGCCGGCGATCTCGGGTTCTTCACCCGCGTCCTTGGCGAAGGCCGGCGAGGGCAGGGGCGCACCCGGCGCCACCAGCGTGTGGCCATTGCCCTTGTAGAACCATTCGGGCTGCACGCCCTCCTGGCCCTTGGCGGGCTTGCCGCCTTCGAGGCCCATGCGGAACATCTTCATCGAATCCGTTAGCGGCGGCGCTTCCGCCTGCTGGTCTGACTTATGCATGGCATCGCGCGTCGAAGCCGAACCGAGATGCGTCAGGCCGGTGCCCGTGATCCACAGATGGCTCGGATCGGGATGGTCGATCGGCGAGAGCATCCGCCCTTCGGCGAGGATCGCCGCCGGGTCGATCGCCTTGCCCAGTCCCTTGTCCTTGATCAGCGCCTTGAGCTTGACCTTCTTTTTCGCCGCGGTCGCCGCGAGGCCATAGACGCTGCTCGCGCCCTTGATCTGATGGGCGTCGCCGCCGTCGATCAGGCCGACAGCGCGCGTCCCCTTTGGGGTCAAAAACTGGATCAGGTTCATGTTCGTCTCCGCTTTGCCTTCCTCTGCCGGACTGCATCACCGGGGGCAAGTCCAACAGTATGACTTTTGCGGTTGAGCGGCGGACTTCGCGAAAAGTCCCGGTTCGCAGGCCGTTCCGGCCATTGACTCTTTGGAAACAAAATGAGAACAAACTAAGCACATCTGTTCTTTTACGTCAGCCACTTTTCGCCCGGCCGCGGGCATGGAATAAAGGGAGAATCACCATGGCTACTGCAGCAGCACCGCTTCGCGTAATTGAGGGTTCGATGGATAAGGACAAGGCGCTGGCGGCAGCGCTGAGCCAGATCGAGAGAAATTTCGGCAAAGGCACGGTGATGAAATTCGGCGAGGGCGCCATCGCCCAGGTCGAATCCATCTCCACCGGTTCGCTCGGCCTCGATATCGCGCTGGGCATCGGTGGCCTGCCGCGCGGACGCATCATCGAAATCTTCGGGCCTGAAAGTTCGGGCAAGACGACGCTGGCGCTGCACGTGATCGCACAGGCGCAGAAGAACGGCGGCATCGCCGCCTTCGTCGACGCCGAACACGCGCTCGACCCCAACTATGCCCGCAAGCTCGGCGTGAAGGTGGATGAGTTGCTCATCTCCCAGCCCGACAGCGGCGAGCAGGCCCTCGAAATCGCCGACACGCTGGTGCGCTCCGGCGCCATCGATGTGCTGGTTGTCGACTCCGTCGCCGCGCTCACCCCAAAGGCCGAACTCGAAGGCGAGATGGGCGACAGCCTGCCAGGCCTTCAGGCGCGCCTGATGAGCCAGGCCATGCGCAAGCTCACCGGCTCGATCTCCAAGTCGAAGGCGATGGTCATCTTCATCAACCAGATCCGCATGAAGATCGGTGTGATGTATGGCTCGCCCGAAACTACCACCGGCGGCAACGCCCTCAAATTCTACGCCTCGGTCCGCCTCGATATCCGTCGTATCGGCGCGATCAAGGAGCGCGAGGAAGTCATCGGCAACCAGACCCGCGTGAAGGTCGTCAAGAACAAGCTCGCCCCGCCGTTCCGTCAGGTCGAGTTCGACATCATGTATGGCGAGGGTATTTCCAAGACCGGCGAACTGCTCGATCTCGGCGTCAAATCCGGCGTGGTCGAGAAGTCCGGTGCCTGGTTCTCTTACGACAGTCAGCGGCTGGGGCAGGGGCGCGAGAATTCGCGGCAGTTCCTCAAGGATAACCCGCAGATCGCCGACGCAATCGAAGCGACGGTTCGCGAAAGCTCAGGCCTGCTCGGGGAGGCGCTGCTCGCCGGGCCTGATGGGGACGAGGCGGCCGACGCCGAATAGCTCCACCTGCACTTGAAAAGGGGCGTCACGGCCCTCGGTCAAGAGACAGCGTGGGCCCCGCAGTTTGCTTCTGGTGGAGCAGGCTGCGGGGACAGACAGAAGGAGGAGCGCTGGGGTAAGCCCCGGCGCTCTCCGGATTCTTGGGTCAGCGATAGGCACGCACGAGCGCGGCTTCGCCTGTGACCCGACTAGGCCAAGCGAAAGCCCCCTTGCTTGGCCGCAACGCAACCGGGCGGCCAGCTCAATCACCCGTCCAGAACGGTGAGTCCGCTGCGATGTGCGGATTTGCAACTTCGAGATACTTGCCCCACGCCAGCCGCTCAGTCCGTCTCGGGTCGTAACAAGCACCCAACCGCTTCGCGTGGCACCGGCATCCACCAGCTCGCCCTGATGCAGGGCGGCGACGAGTGCGCTCTCCTTGGCGGGAAATTCTCGCACGGAGAGCCCGAGTGTTGCAATCATCTTGCGCGTCGACGTCGCGACGTCCGGCACTGGAGTGGCCGCGTAGGTCACCGCCACCTCGGGCACGGCGACCAGCGTGGGTTCGACGGGGTTGGGTTGCAGAGCGGTGACGGGCAGCATCGTCTTGAGCGCCGCCGGTGACGTTCTGAGTTTCATCACCGCGGCCGTATCGCTCGCATAATTGCCGATAAGCCCAAGCGCGGCGGCAGAACTCCAGCCGATCATCACCAT
>JBEBHC010000269.1:0-2754 GCA_040081185.1 Devosia sp.
TTGAACGGCAGTGGTAACACCTTAAACAATGTCGTTGTTGGAAATGCCGGTGATAACAACCTCTACGGCCTCGATGGAAATGATCTTCTACAGGGAGGCATCGGCTCGGACATTCTAGACGGCGGTTCCGGCGACGATTTCCTCATAGGCGGTGCGGGGCAAGACCTCTTGTTGGGCGGCCCGGGAGCGGACGAAGCTGATTTTGGAATTGAACTTCGCCGCTCCTATTCGTTCAACGCCAGCACCGTCACGCTCACTCCAATCCAAGGCTACTTGGGCGACAGTGCCTCAAGCGTAGAAAGCTTAGCGTTCTTTGACGGTACGCTTGTTGTCGATGCGGGATCAGACGCCGCACAAGTATTCAGAATCTACAAGGCTGCCCTCGGGAGGGTTCCCGATTCCATGGGTCTCTCAAATTGGACCGCAGCACATGAATTTGGCGGACTAACGCTTGTTGACGTAGCCGCTGGCTTTGTCGGATCAGCAGAGTTTGTTCTTCGCTATGGCGGTCTTACCAACGAGCAATTCGTGAGCCTCCTCTACCAAAACGTTCTTGGACGAGGTCCGGACCCAGCTGGCGCGCAACATTGGGTAAGCCAGCTACAAGCAGGAGTCAGTAGAGCCGAAATTCTGATCGGTTTCTCCGAGAGCCAAGAGCACGTTCAGATTACATTGCCTGCGATTACCGCGGGGCTATGGATCCAGGACCTCAATGCAGGTGCAGTCGCTCGCCTGTACGACACAGCTTTCGATCGCCTGCCCGACGCGGGGGGATTGATCAATTGGACTTCAGCGATCGAAAGTGGAATGGCGTTGGTGTCGATCGCAAATCAGTTCGTTACTTCTGCCGAATTCTCACTTCGCTACGGCACCCTATCAAACGCGGAGTTTGTTCAACTTTTGTACGTCAACGTGCTCAACCGCGAAGCCGATCAGGCAGGCGCAGCAAATTGGACGAATGCGCTGAACAACGGAATGTCGCGCGCAGACGTAGTTCTCCAATTTTCAGAAAGCCCTGAGCACATTATTCTGCAAGCGCCATACATCGATCACGGCATCTGGTTTGGAGGATGAACGACTAATAAAAATTGCGTCGGAGATGTCGTATCCGGCCCATCCGTTTGCTGTATGATCTTGACGCATCCCTTGCTGAACCCTCATCAGCGAAGTTTTGATCTGGCAGCAATCGACGGGTCCGCTGCGCGGGATCGCCCGCCCCTCGATGCTTCGCTCCAATCACCGCAGCGGTCCATCATCGCTTCCATCACGCAAGCCAACGGTGCCACGATCTCCCTGTTGATCGAAACACCGGATTGCATGTCAACTGGATCCAGCACATAGCCGTGCCGCTCGCTAGGCGTGCCCCAGAGAACGAAGTAGAGCTTCGACATAACTGCTGCGTAATCTGCGCAGTCCTAGTTGCCTCACGCGTCACGAGCGTTAGCTTGCCCACAGCAGCATCGTGTGACCCATGCAGATTTCTAGCGCGTTTTTGTTCCTTTCGCGTCTTAACGTGAATGATTTTCGTACCTTCAACTGGGAAAGCCGACCAAGCATACGTGACGCGCCGGCGATGACGCCGAACGAGGATAACGCCTCATGGCAGACGTTCACCGGTCCCGAACGACCGCACGCGACTATACCACCGCAAGGAGGTGTCGCGACGAACGGGCTGCCGATCTTTAGTTGGAATCAAGCCGCCGTGCAGCTCACGCGCGAGAGCAATGGTTGGGCGGGCGTCGGCAATGCAGCGAATGTCACTTTCGGCTTCAGGCTTTCAGCGCCGGGAACAATGCCAGAAGGCACCGGCGGCTTCTCCCAATTCACCAGCGCGCAGATCACAGTGACGCTCGAGTCATTGGCACTCTGGGCAGATGTCGCGAACATCTCGTTCACACGCGTACAAGATGCCTCCGGCTACACGAACAACGCAGCGATGCTGTTTGCCAATTACAGCGCCGGCCTTGATGGGGCTTCGGCGTTTGCGTTTTTTCCAGGCTCAACGGTCGCAGGGAACGTCGCGGGCGATGTGTGGGTAAACTTCGCGCTCGGGACCAACACTTCCAATCTCGTCTCCGGCGCGTTCGGTCCCCACACGATTGCGCATGAAATCGGCCACGCCATCGGGCTCTCTCATCCCGGCGACTATGACGCCACCGATGGAACGAATCCAACCTACCCTGGCTCGGCGACCTATTGGCAGGATGGGCGCATGTTCACGGTGATGAGCTATTTCGGCTCGTTGGCGTTAGGCGGTAGCCTCAACGCGTTCGCATCCGGACCGCAACTACATGACATCGCGGCGGCGCAGCGCCTTTATGGCGCCAACATGAGCACACGCATCGGGGACACGGTTTACGGATTCAATTCCAACACCGGTCACGAAAACATGACACTCACGGCCGACGGCCAAAGCCCAGTGTTTGCGATCTGGGATGCGGGCGGCAGTGACACTATCGACTTCTCGGGCTACTCGACGCCAACAGAGATAGATCTTCGCGAAGAGGCTTTCTCTAGCGCCGGCCCCGGCAATGGCGGCACCGGCGTAGCTATCGGAAACATCTCAATTGCGCGCGGCGCGGTGGTTGAGAACGGCAATGGTGGTTCGGCGGCGGACACGTTGATCGGCAACGACGTCGCCAACACGTTGCGCGGCAATGCCGGCAACGATACGCTGAATGGTGGCACCGGAAATGATTATTTAGAAGGAAGCGAGGGTAATGACACTTATGTCTTCGGAAGGGGCTATGGAAA
>JBEBHC010000270.1:0-2748 GCA_040081185.1 Devosia sp.
ATTCCGCCCAGAGACACGCGCTAAGCACGGCATGCGAAGTTTGATTTCGTTCGGCCGGCGCAGCGGCGTCCGTCACGAGTAGACCTTGACTCACCAGCTTCTCGCGAAGTGGGATCGTGAGCGGATCGCAAGGTATTTCGTTCGCCAACACCTTCAAGAAAACCCCCGCCGGCGACGCGACATAGCGATCAGCGCGCAGATCTAGCAGAATGGCCGTCTCACCGATCACAGCGTGATGGACCCCAGCCGCCGGGCGCACGCGTCCCGGCGGCGCGCCATTGGGCGCGCCACCGGCGCCGATCACGGCGTGTAGAAGTCGCGCGTGCTGATGCCTTCCTTGGCATCTTCCAACGGCACGCCCTGAGTTTCCTCGGTCACCGCACCGAGTTCGGCGACATCTTCGATGTCGCACAGTTGTTCTTGCTTACGCATCTGATGGCTCCTTTTGCCAGTTTGAGGATTGAACGCCGCGTGCAGAGGACGCTTAGTCGTCCGTCCAATGATCCTTCATCGTCAGCGACTCATAGTGGTCCATCATGAACGAGCCTTGTGTGAGCTCAGTCACTGATCCGAGTTCAACGATTTCTTGGTCATCACGCATCGTTCTCTCCATCGGGTGTCATTCACCCAACTCAAGTATGCTTGTGCGGGAACTGATCGCCCAACTGATCAGCATTAAGATCAGTTAGCCGATCAACGCGGCGCGCCGTTGTTGGGGAGAGCCTTCAGGGCTACGCGCTCGCGGATGGCCTCCGCGCCCTGCACGCGGCGGCGCTGGTACGATTTGACCAGTGTGCTCACCCGTTTGGTTCTACGCGCGATAGCGCCCACCAGCGCTTCGAATTCGCTTTGTGCATCCGCCAGAACGTCGAGTTCCGCGACACGCGCCACATGAAGTCGTTCATCCGCGTTTAGCGCCGCGCGCTTCAAGTTGGCGTTCGCACCATCCTCTAGCAATCGCATCACGCTTTCCACGGCTTGCACGTAGGGCTGGGTACGCGCCAATCGTTCCAGTTCGGGGCCAGAGACTGCCGTTGGGAGCACAAGCGTGAGAAGGACGCCACGCCATTCGTAGAGCTGGGCGAGTTCAGGCGCCGACCAGAGGGCCACTTCATACGCAGAATGTTCGCCTGGACGAACCAACCGTTCCCAAGTCAGCAAGCTCAGAGCCGATCTAACCGGCATCGAGCTGACACCAAGCTTGCGCGCCAGGTCCTCAAGATCGAGGCGTGAGCGCGCAGGCAAGGATCCGTCAAGTATCAGGCGTTTTATCTCATCGTATGCGCGCTGCGCCGCGCTGGTGGTCTCCGGTGACATGTCATGTGCCGGGATCAGTCAGCATCGCTTTAAGCTCAGCCGCAATGGCGGGCGGCAGCGCATCGTGGTGAGGACCGCATGCTGAACCACCGCGCAGGTACTCGATGGAGTCTTGTCCTTCCCACCCCCCGATATTCGGACGATGCCAGCGATATCCAATGAGTCGCTGTAGGGCTTCCGGAAACCACACCGCCAATTCCCGCGGATAGGCCAGGAATTGCTCTTCGTAGGTGCGCAACCAACCGGCGCAGTATCCAATCACAACGCCGGTACGATCATGCTGCGTGTGATTGGCGCCACCGCTGTGTGTCAGTCCCCCGAGATATACAAGCGCTGAACCTGCTTTCATGGCGCCGGCGATGGAGCCGTTGGGATCAGGCGAACGTCCCAGACGATTGACGTGGCTCTGCGGCCATAGCCGTGTCGCGCCATTTGCTTCGGTGAAATCGCTCACGGCCCACATCACGTTGAGCGACCAAATCTGGCCGTTTGGATCGGCTGGCCACATCTCCTCGTCTCGATGCGGCGCCTGCGCCCTCTGACCGGGATGTATGCGGATCGCCTGCGTCATGTTGAGCCGTATGCAATCGCATGCTGGTGCGAGCGCGGCCTCAGCCAGCGCCATGATCCGAGGGTGCAACGCAAGCTGCTGCACGATTGGCGCTTTAGACAAAAGCCCGTTGACACGTGTTGTCGACCAGCCGTGGAAATCGCCTTCACATCGCGGCGTTCGCTGAAGCCACGGCTCCAACTCCTCCGATAAAGCCTTCGTTGTCCCTTCGTTCAACAGACCGTCCAGGACGAGAAACCCCTCTTCCCGTAGAGCATCGAGATCTGAGGCGAGCGTGTCGCCGGTCGCGTGTAACGTGCGTGACATTGGGCCCCCTCCTAAGCCGCGCGGGCCAGATCGCCTGGCACAAACCGCGTGAGCGGCGCACTGATCGCGAACGCATCGCGCACCCGTTTCAGACCGGCGCCATCGATGCTGGCGACGAAAGCTTGAATGCGCTCACGCCCCTTCCCGCGCGGCGAACCCAAGGCTTGGACATCCCAGCCCACCTTGAGCGCCATCGGCGCCAATGCGGCGTCGGCAACGTAAGTCACTTGGTCGATGCCAAAGAGCAGTGCTGTTTCCATAATGCCGGCGATCATTCGGCCAAGCATATCACGGCGTGGAGCACCGACCGGAACGCTAGGGGCCGGGCAAAACCGCGTGGCCTCCCAGACGCGTGGCCCTGCGGGCAATTGCCCATCACACAAGTCGGCGAACTGTTCGCTTAGCAGATGCGGCCTGGTCGTTGGCAGCATGCGGGCTGAAACGGTGACTTCGGACGTCGGCGTTCCGGCCTCAATGAGGTAGATCGCGTCGTGACTGTCGTAGTTATCGATCTCAAGACCGGCGCTCTCTTCAAGCCGCCACTTCAGTTTGTC
>JBEBHC010000114.1:0-10328 GCA_040081185.1 Devosia sp.
TCGACACTTGCGACCGGCGCGGTGGGCGACGACGGTACGGAGCACTTCGTCGCCCTGCCCGGCCCGAGCGACCAATCGCTTTCGGCCTTGATCAGGACGGTGCGCTTCGACGGCAACGGCTTCCGCGTCACGCTGGCGGAAAATCGTGCCGTGCTCAATGAATCGGTCATGCGGTTCGGCTGGCAGTTGGCTGTCGCGTTGGGTGTCCTTGGCGTGGCCCTGGTAGTCGCCGCGTGGTTCCAGGTGAGGCTAGGTCTTGCGCCGTTGGAGAAAGTCCGCGCCAGCATAGAGGCGCTGCGCAACAAGCCAGATGCTCGTCTGCTCCCGGAATTTCCGCGCGAGGTCATGCCGCTCGTCGGTGAAGTCAATGCGCTGATGGAGACGCAGGAATCGGCCATCTCGTTTGCCCGGAAGCGGGCCGCCGACCTTGCACACGGTCTGAAGACACCGCTGTCAGTGCTGGAAGGCGTCGCGGGCAAGCTCAACGATGCCGGCGATTTCGACACGTCAAAGACCTTGGGCGACCTGACTGCGGAAATGGCGGACCGGATCGACTACCAGCTGCGGCTGTCGCGGCTCCGAATGCGCACCGAAGCACATCAGTTGCGCGCATCGCTCAACTCGGCCGTCACCCGCAGCGTCAGCGTGCTGCAGAAGACCCGTGAAGGCGAAGTGCTCGACTGGCAGCTGGAGTCTGGCAAGGACGTTGCGGTGGATATGGACAGCCACGACCTCATCGAGCTCGTCGGTGTGCTGCTCGAGAATGCCGCGAAGTGGGCGGCGCACCGTGTCTCGATCACGATCGTGCCCGACGGCGGCAGCGCGCGGCTTTGCATCTCCGATGATGGGCCGGGCCTGCCGGACGACCAGATCGAACTGATCGGGCAGCGCGGCGTGCGACTCGACGAAACCCGCCAGGGCTCGGGACTCGGCCTCGCCATCGCCAAGGAGATCACCGCACTCAACCGCGGCACGATCCACTTCGCACGCGCCCATGAAGGTGGCCTCAGCGTGACGGTGACACTGCCGATGGCTGCCTAGAAGCAGCCGGTGAACAGCGTATCCAGCGCCGCACCGGCGCCGTTCAGCGTGTAGGTCCGTGTCGGGTATTCGGTCAGCTTCGGCGCCGAGACTTCCAGCGTCGAACCGCCGCGCAGCAAACCAATCACCGGATCGTCCTTGCCGAAATAGGCCGCGAAAGCCCCGTCCATGTCTTCCAGCACCACATGCACAACGGCCTCGCCCTTGTCGGTCTTGAAGGTGAGGTCCGTCTCGTCGCCGGCCTGCCGGTAGTGATCGTCGGACATCACGCCGACCTCGTAACGCAGCATCAACTGGTCGAAGCACATCATGCGAATGACCGGCTGCGGAACATCCCCGTCATTACCGGCGCCATCGACATAGGCGACCATCACTTCGCCGCCCTCGTCCATCTGCATTTCGGCCGTCCAGGTGTCGGTGGCAGCTGCGGCGGGCAGCGCCAGAATCGCAAACAATGCGGCAAGCGGAAATCTCATGGTGCATCTCCAAGATAGGAAATCTCAATCCGCTGGAAGATCGGCCCTTCCTTCATCGTCGCCAGCCAGCGCTGGAAATCGGTCACGTCCTTGAACCCCGCCCTGCGGGCGTCGCCGGCCGTCACATCGCCAGCGTCCATGTCGGTGATTTTGCCGATTTTCATCAGGCCGACCTTGGTTTTCAGCGTGCCGCCCGGCTTCACGCTCGGCCTGCTCCAGCGGCGGAACTGCAGGGAAACGTCCCCCCGTTTGATCGCTTCCAGCACTTCGAGCTTCAACAGCACGTCAGGTCCCCCCAGGGAGCAACATCCTGCAACTTTCAGCAATGATCAATGGGGACGCCGCAATCGCGAGACGTCCCTACGGCCCACCTGTCCTGCCTCGCCTCGATAGAACTTCGTTCTTGTGACGATGCCTTATTGGTGAATGTCGAGTTAAGATTCGGTTCAGGCGAGGAGGCAGAGGCTCCCTCCAGCGTCAACGTTCAACAACAACCTGGTGTCGAAAATGAAGAACCTTCTGATCACGGCCACAGCCTTCGCGATGCTCCTCGCCCCGACCGCGGCTTTTGCCTGGGGTGCGCACAATCCGTCGCAGGTGGATCACCCCGACATTCCGAATTGTACGATTATGGACGGCCCGAACAACTACGCCAATAACCCGAACTGCGAGACGGTGCCGCGCGGACTGGGTTCACTGGTTGGTAGTTCAGGCGATGACTGCAGCTACGTGCCCAAACTGAAGGAGCTCATCATGCTGCCGTCAGATTGCTACGCCGAGGAAGTCGTCGAAGAAGTCGAAGCAGAATAACACGATGACGGGCGCCCTTCGGTAAGACCGAAGGGTCTTGTCTAGGTTCGAATTTCCGGAGCGCTCGCATCACCACGCGGGCGCTGTTTTGCTTCGAGAGCCCGTCACAGCGAGCCGATGACCTAGGCAGTCGCCCCGCATCCGCCGCTGCCCGACGTACGTTCAGAGATGACGTCGCGACACCCGCCTTCACCCGTGGGCGATCAGGTGCGAGGGAGTCTCTGGCAACGGCCTATGCCTTTGCGCGGGATTGTGACACATCACGCCGCAAGTGGGCGTGATGGAATGGTAGACATACGGGACTTAAAATCCCGGGGCTGTATAGCCGTGTGGGTTCGAGTCCCACCGCCCGCACCATCCGTAACTCATGACGGATTCAGCCCCCCGGTTTTCGCCGGAGGGCCTGCAGTTGCGCCTGCTCGCAGGGCCTATTGTTCGTCGCAGTAGTCGATCGGGACCATGTAGATCAGCTTGGCCGGCGCGGCCGCCGGAGCACGGCAATCGTCGCTGGAGCCGGTGCCCGAGACGCTCGACGACAGCGCGCCGGGGACGGTCTCGCAGTTCGGGTTGTTCGCATAGTTGTTCGGGCCATCCATGATCGTGCAGTTCGGGATGTCCGGATGATCGACCTGCGAGGGGTTGTGCGCACCCCAGGCGAAGGCGGGAGCCGTGAGCATTGCGAAGGCGGTGACAGTGATGAGAAGCTTGTTCATTTCGACACCAGGTTCCTTTGTTGGATGACGCTGGAGTGAGCCTCTGCCTCTCGTGCTGAACCCAAAATTAACTCGACATTCACTATCGGCGACCGGCGAGCGGGACGGCTAGTCGGTTTCGCCCGATATCGGCGCCACATAGGCGACGTCGAGATCCCAGGGGAAAAATATCCAGGTGTCCTGGCTGACCTCGGTAATGAAGGTGTCAACCATTTCCCGGCCCTTCGGCTTTGCGTACACGGTAGCGAAGTGCGCGCCAGGCAGCATGTCGCGAACGACACGCGCGGTAGCACCGGTGTCGACGAGATCGTCGACAATCAGCACCTTCTTGCCCGCCTTGGCTGCGGCGATGATCATTGGATCGATGGGCTTGAGCACCTTGATGCTGCCCTGGTTCTGATGGTCGTAGCTCTTAACCGCAACGCAATCGACCGTGCGGATGTTGAGCTCGCGCGCGACGATCGCCGCCGGCACGAGTCCGCCGCGGGTAATGGCCACGCAAGCCTCGAACGGACCTTCGGCGCTGAGTCGCCAGGCGAGCGCCCGGCTGTCGCGATGAAACTGATCCCAGGTGACGGGAAAATTCTTCTGGGCGGACTGGTTCATGAGGGGACGCTCCTTCTGCGCCGGGATCAGTAGGGATCGGGAGCCGGCAATCCGGCTTTGGAATGGGCTAGGGAGACCATGGCGTGGACGGCTCTGGCGGCCTCCGCGAGTCGTGGTTCGTCCGACGCGCGCAGCACGAGTTCGGTCATCACGGCGCCGTCGCCCATGCGGGGGTAGCTGCCCATCTTCACATCGGGAAACTGCTCCTGCAGCGCAGCGAGCGGCGCGCCGATGGTGCCTTCTCCGACGCGGCAGCGCACGGTGATCGAGTGGACCTTGCGGCCGCCCTTGAGGGTCGGTGCGATCGACTCCAGCATAGCGCGCATGATGGTCGGCACGCCTGCCATCACGTGCACGTTGTTTATGCGGAAGCCCGGCGCGGCGCTCACCGAGTTGACGATCAGGCTGGCGCCTTCGGGGATACGGGCCATGCGCAGGCGCGCTTCATTCACCTCGATGCCGCGCTCCTTCCAGCGCTCTTCCAGCATCGCGCGCGCTTCCGGATTGATCGGCAGGCCGACGCCGAAAGCCTTGGCGATCGCGTCGGCGGTAATATCGTCATGCGTCGGGCCGATGCCGCCGGTCGTGAAGACGTAGGTGTAGCGGGAACTCAGCGCGCGCACGGCCGCGATGATGTCGTCCTCGATGTCGGCGACGACGCGCACTTCCATCAGGTCGATGGCGAGGTCCGTGCAGAAATTGGCGTCGCCGATGACGAGAAGACCGGCGGTAGGATTGGGCGTTGCGCTCATAGGCGGATGGGAAACCGGGTAGCGGTCGAGGGCCCCAAATGCCCGCGGGGCGCGGGGAAATCAAGCCGCACGCGGCTTTCTCCACTTGCGGCGGCGCGGAAGCGGGCGTAGCCGAGCTCGTTTCCGGGGGTTTCGATGGTTGCGCCTTGGCTTTGGGTCGCCTTCACGATTGGCGCTGCCTTGCTGCAGACGCTGCGCAACGCCGTCCAACGCGGGCTGACGGGGCCGCTCGGCGCGTCGGGAGCGACCTATATCCGCTTCCTCTACGGCCTGCCGTTCGGCGTGCTGTTCCTAGCGATCATCCTCGCCGTGACCCGGTCGCCGGTGGCGATTCCAGGGCCGGTCGCCATCGTGTGGACCTTTGCCGGTGCGCTGAGCCAGATCGGCGCGACGCTGATGCTGCTGCTCGCCATGCGCGATCGCTCATTCGTGGTCGTCACGGCCTACAGCAAGACCGAGCCGGTGCAGGTGGCGGTTTTTGGGCTGGTCCTGCTCGGCGATCACCTCACCTGGCCCCTCAGCCTGTCGATCGTCACGGCGACCGTGGGCGTGCTCCTGATGTCCTGGCCAAAGGCCGGAGAAGGCAAGTTCACGCTGTCGGCCAGTCTCTACGGCATCGGCTCGGCGGCCCTGTTCGGGATCGCGTCCGTGTGTTTTCGCGGTGCCATCCTCACCCTGCCCGAGGCCGGCTATCTGGTGGCGGCCAGCACAACGCTGGCGGTGAACCTGCTCATCCAGACTGTGGTTTTCACCCTCTATCTGATGCTGCGCGACCCCGCGACGCTTCGCGCCGCATTGCGGGAATGGCGACCGTCACTCCCGGCCGGGCTGGCTGGTGCGCTGGCGTCGGAGGGCTGGTTTCTCGCCTTCGCGCTCGAATCCGCGGCGCGCGTGCGAACGCTGGCGCTGGTCGAAATCCTGTTCGCACAGTTCATCGCGTGGCGGATGTTCCGGCAGGGCGCGAGCATCCGGGACTGGCTGGGCATCGCGCTGATCGTCGGCGGCGTCATCTGGCTGCTGAACACCTGACCTGCACCGGCGCGTGCGGCCTTCCATTCCCCGCATTCAACGCCTATTTTCAGCGCGAACCGGAACGCCAGAATGATCACCTACGTCGACGCCGAGACCAAATCCCGCCGCACCAGCGGAGTTATCCCGATTCACGGCGAGGCCGGTTTTTCCGCCATGCGCCGCGCGGGACGACTGACGGCGGAAGCGCTGGATCTGCTCACCGACTACGTGAAGCCGGGGGTCACCACGGCCTTCCTCGACAAGCTGGCCTACGATTTCGCGATGGATCACCAAGCGATACCGGCAACCCTGTTCTACAAGGGCTACCGCTATTCCATCTGCACCTCGATCAATCATGTGGTGTGCCACGGCATGCCGGAAGATCGGCCGCTCCGCGACGGCGACATCGTCAACATCGACCTGACGTTGATCTCGGATGGCTGGTACGGCGACAGTTCACGCATGTACCCGGTCGGCGAAATCTCGCGCAAAGCCGAGCGCCTGGTCGAAGTCACTTACGAGGCGCTCGCCGCCGGCATCGCCGTGGCCAAGCCAGGCAACACAACCGGCGATATCGGCCACGCCATCCAGTCGCATGCCGAGGCCGAACGGACATCAGTGGTGCGCGACTTCGTCGGCCACGGCGTCGGGCAGCTCTTCCACGACGAGCCCAACATCATGCATTTCGGCACGCCGGGCACCGGTGTCGAGCTCAAGCCCGGCATGATCTTCACCATCGAGCCGATGATCAATCTGGGCCGGCCGCACGTCAAAATCCTGTCGGACGGCTGGACCGCCGTGACGCGCGACCGGACGCTGTCGGCACAGGCCGAGCATTCGATCGGCATCACTGAGACGGGCAACGAAGTGTTCACCGCCTCGCCGAAGGGGCTGTTCAGCCCGCTCGCCGCGCGCAACGGCGCTCCGCAGCTCGCCTGATGCCCAAGCCGGCCAAGCCCTCGCTCGATGGTTTGGCCGAAGCGATGCCGCATTACCTCGGTCACCGCGAACGCGTGCGCGATCGGCTCGACAAGGTCGGCGCCGAGAACTTCTCCGATGCCGAGTTGATGGAAGCAATTCTTCACGTCGTCATACCGCGCAAGGACACCAAGGAACTCGCCAAGCACCTGCTCAAGCAGTTCGGCTCCATCTCGGGCGTGTTGTCGGCACCGCGCGAACGTCTGGCTGAAGTTAAGGGGCTGGGTGAGACGACCGTCAGCCATCTCAAGGTTATCCTCGGCGTGGCGCAGCGCTTTGCCCGCGACAAGATCGACCTCGACCTGCCGGTCCTTTCCTCGTGGACCGCGCTGATCGACTATTGCCGCTCGGCGATGGCGTTCGAGGATGTCGAGCAGTTCCGTGTGCTGTTCCTCGACAAGAAGAACCGGCTGATCGCCGACGAAGTGCAGCAGAAGGGCACGGTCGACCACACGCCGGTCTATCCGCGCGAGGTGATCAAGCGGACGCTCGAACTTTCGGCGACGGCGCTGATCCTTGTTCACAACCATCCCTCCGGCGACCCTTCGCCGTCGACGGCGGATGTGCAGATGACTCGGCAGATCAACGATATTGCGCGGCCGCTGGGCATCACCGTTCACGACCACATCATCATCGGCAAATCGGGTCACGCCTCGCTCAAGGCGTTGAAACTACTCTAGCGTGACGGCCAAGGGCTCGGGGGACACACATGAAATCGCGCGTCGTCATCCTCGGTGCCGGTTTTGCCGGCATGGAACTGAGTACGACCCTTTCGGAGACCTTCGGCGACGAGATCGACATCACGCTGATCGATCGTTCCGATCATTTCGTCTTCGGCTACTCCAAGCTCGACGTGATGTTCGGATTGGCCGAGCCCAGTGCCGTGCGCCTGCCTTACCGCAATTTCGTCAAACCCGGCGTCAACCTCGTACGAGCCGACATCAAGACTATCGACCCTTCTGCGCGGCGCGTCGAGACCAGTGCCGGGCCGTTCGAGGCCGATTATCTCGTCGTCTCCTTGGGCGCCGAATACGACTACGCGGCGACGCCCGGTCTGCTGGAGCATGGAAATGAGTTCTACTCCGTCGCTGGTGCCGAGGCCCTTCGCGATCTCCTGCCAAGCGTCACGGGCGGGAAGATCGTCATCGGTGTGTGCGGAGCGCCCTACAAATGTCCGCCAGCACCGAGCGAGTGCGCCTTGATGCTGCACGACTACCTGCTGCAGCGCGGTCATCGCGAGGCGACAGACATCACGCTATCGATCCCACTCAGCAAGCCCGTCCCGCCATCACCCGAGACCTCGGCGGCGCTTATCGAGGCCTTCGCCGAACGCAACATCACCTTCATCGCACAACACAAGACCATCGCCCTCGATGGCCGCGTGGCGAAGCTCGATGATGGATCGGAGCTGTCCTACGACCTCTTCCTCGGTGTGCCCAAGCATCGTGCACCCGATGTCGTTGAAGCGAGCGGGATGGCGCAGGATGGCTGGATTCCGGTCAATCCGCGCACGCTCGAGACACAGTATCCCAACGTCTTTGCGGCCGGCGATATTGCCGCGACCGGCACGCCGAAAGCCGGGCTGTTCGCCGAAGGTGCGGCGCGTGCCGTCGCGGAAACCATCACCGCGCGCATCCGCAACGAGGACCGGACCGGTCTCTATAACGGTCTGGGGACTTGCTACATCGAGTTCGGCGCCGGGCGCATCGCGCGGGTCGATGTCGATTTCTTTTCCGGACCGTCGCCTACCGGCAGCTACCACCAGCCGTCGGGCACACTGCGCGGCGAGAAAGAGCATTTCGGCGCCAGCCGCCGGGCGCGCTGGTTCGGCCTCTAGCGCGCGAGTTCGCGGGTCACAGCCGAACCGATATCCTGCAGCGCGCCGATGTGCTGCACCGCACCGCCATCGCCGATCACGAAGGGGCCGCAGGCATGGTTGCCGGCGCGGTAGGTGGGAGCGTGTCCGGCAATGCGTCCGATACCGGGCGCGGTCACTGACGCAGGCGACTTCCCTGCCCGGTAGCGGACAAGAAGGTCTGGCAGTTGCGCCGCTCTCGCACCCGGATAGTCGGCCGAGGGATGGTGCATGGAATCCGTGAGCATTGCGCCGGTATCCGCGTCCTTGAGCGACCCGAAGGTCGACTCCATCAGATGCAGCAGCCGCTCGCGGTCCGGTCCCGTGCGGTTGATACGGATGGCCGTCCCGTTTTCGCCGTAGGGCAGGATCTCGATGCGGCCACGGCGCCTGCGTCGGCGGCGGATGAGTTGGGCGATGGCGCCTTCGCCCGCCGCGCGGTTGAGCGCACGGCTCAGTTGCTTGTGCAGGTGATGGATGGACCCATTCGGCTGCATCTTGGTGGTCGCGAGCACGATGACCTGCGCTCCTTCACCAGCCGCGTCGACCAGTTTGCCGACGGCCTGGTCCACGCGCTGGTACACGGCACGAACCGGATCGCCGAGCTTTGAGCGCAGCGCTTCGTCGTAGTCGGGGTGATCGGGGTCGATCATATCCCAGAAGTAATGCCCGACGCAGTGCGTTTCCTTGAACGCGATGGCGAACAGGTCCCACGCCTCACGCTCGAGATAGTGCAGTCCCGCCGCTTCCTTCATAGCGGCGGAGCGCATGAAGTCGTCCCGCACGGCCTCGGGCCCGGCTTCATTCGCGTGCACGACGTAATCGCAATGGCTGTGCAGCGCCGCCCCGAAAGTTGCAACGACTTCGGCGGCGAGTTCGGGCGGATAGGATTGTGGTCCGGGCAGGTACTTGCCATGCACCAGCCAGTCGGCGAGGTGAATGCCGTTGACGGCACGCGGCGGCGCAACTTTGGGGATGTCGATGATGGCGACGCGCTTCCCAGCCGCAGAGAGCTCATCCCAGAAATGGGCACGGTCCAGTTCGTCCTTGAACGCCATGCCCATTTTCCCACCGGCGAGGCGCTGCATGTAGTGGAAGCGGCCGTGCTCGCCGAGGTCGACGCCGTATTGGACATTGGCCCAAAGCGAATCGTCGGTGGCGGCATGCGGTGCCGCTAGGTGACGTGCCGCCCCTTTCGCTCGCAATCGGCCAAGGTTCGGCAGCGTGCCGTCCAGGCTCCAGCGGTCGATGAGATTGCTATCGGCGCCATCGAGCGCGATGAACAACAGGCGTGCGGTCATGGCCGCAACCCATCACGCCGCGCCGCAAATGTGAAGCCTAGTCCGCCGCCTCGACCTTGGTGGCCTTCCCCGTCATCTTCAGCATCCAGGCGCGAAGTCCCTTGGCCCATTTCAACAGGCGGTCGTCGGATTTGATGCGCAGGCGCAGGACGGCCCAGTTGCGGTGGGTGGCGGCAGCAAGCGCGCCGCGACGGGTAATCGGCAGATAGTGTTGACGCACCGGCACCTGCACGTTGCACCAGTGGCGCTTCTCGTCGGTGAAGCCCGCCCCCATATCGAACATCCGGAAGCCGGCGTCGAACTCGGTCTGCATGACGCGCAGCAGGCACTGCTTGCCCGGTGAGCCGCCCTGGATCGCCGGATCGTCGCTCATCGAGGAGATGAGGCAGAACAGTCGCTCGCCCGCGACGATGTTGTAGCGAACAGCGACAATCTCGCCGTTGAGCCGTAACACGTGCAGCTTCACCGGGACTTTCGAGCCGGCCCAGGCCGTTTCGTCGTAGAAACGGCGGATCGGCTTGAAGGCAAACGGGTTGGAGACGCCCATCTCGACAAAACGCGCCGCTCGCTGACGGAACATGACGTCGATGACTTCCAGCGCCTTCGGGCCGTTGCCGATAGTCTCGAACTCGACCTTGCCTAGTGCCTCGAGCCGTTCGCCCTGCTGGCGATCGTGCTTGCGACGGGATTTATTGCGCTGGGTCGTGTTGGCTTCGTCCCAGCTACCGAACTCGGCACGGTACAGTGTCTCGGTTTCGAGCCACTGGCCGAGTTCGCCGAACACG